>NZ_BLXW01000031.1:0-59747 GCF_054784495.1 Geomonas sp. Red276 | reverse complement strand
CTCCAGTTTAAAGTTAAACCGAAAGCTCGATTCTAGTTGAAAAACAACTGACTTAAAAAAAGACCCACATTGTGATTCGTCTACTATTTAGTTTTCAAAGACCAAGCCGCTTTTCGCTGCGGCAGACTTCACAATCTACACAATCCCGATCCGGCCGTCAACCCTTTTTTTCTTTTTTCTTCGAAGCGGACTGTGTTAAAAAATTCACACGAATCTACTTCGCCGGTCGGCGTTGTCTCGGTTTTCAAAAGAGCGTCACTGCGAAGTCCCGTGTTATAGCAAAGCGGTTCCCGACTGTCAACGCCTTTCGGTTGAAAAAAGAACTAAAATTCTCTAACCAAACACCCGGTGGATGCCGGCAACGCAACACTGCCCGCAGTGCGCGCCGGGACCTTGTCAGGCCGACACGTCGTCTGCATTCGATTGAGTTGGAGAAAGAGGAGGTCCAGTCCGGGCGGCAGTTACATCCTATCGGATGATGGGGAGACAAGTTAAGAGGATAAACCAAAAAAAAATGCTGTCAAATGTCCGGGCAAAAAAACGACGGTCTTCCGCATCCTTTGGCGGAAAACCGTCGCAGTGTGTGTTGCCTGAGGAGCGTCAGAGAGTGCCGCCTCCTCCCCTCTCCCTTCTGGAACCCTCTTCCGGGGGCTAAGGAAGGTCACCCCTTGGTATAAAGGACCGCCACCGCGCGGGCGCGGATCTCGCCCGCCGAGATGAAGCCATGGGGCTCCGAGGACTCGTAGTAGATGCTGTCGCCGGGGTAGAGGGTCATCACCTGGTCGGCATAGTGAAACTCGAGCTCCCCTTCCAACAGGTACAGGAACTCGACCCCTTCATGACTGTAGAAGAGGGAATCTTCCCAGGCGCGCTGTTCGAACTCCACCAGGAACGGCTCGACCTTCTTCTGGCGCATGCCGGGGGCCAGGGGCTTATACATATATCCCTGCACCTGGTCCCTCCCCGGGCGGCGCTGGCTCCCCGTGTTGGGTTCCCCGCGGGTCAGCACGAACTTCTGGCGGTCGCCGGTCTCCTCGAAGAAGTAGTGGATCCCGACCTTCAACCCCTTGGCGATCTTCAAAAGCGTCGCGATCGGCGGGGTGACCTGGTCGTTTTCGATCTGGGACAGCAGCGGCTTGGAAAGCCCGGTCGCATCGGCAAGAGCCTGAAGCGTCAACCGCTGCTCCTGGCGCAGGCCGCGAACCTTCTCCCCTAACTTCATCTCCCGAATTTCCTGCTTGATTTTCTCTTGCACGTGGCACCCCCGGAAGCAATATATAGGCAAAAGCGCATCCGGCGTCAAGGCCTATTTATTAAAGCGCGGCACAACGACGCAAGTATTGGACGAGGTTGACATTTACCCTATTTTTGGGTAGCCTTTTTTCTTCCGCCTGACCTCGTTTATGTAAGGAGCCAGAGATGAAACTTTCCCGCCTTGTCATTATCTGCCTCATCATTACCAGTGCACTGGCCGGCTGCAAGAAGAAAGAGTCGGCCACATTCTATGAGTCGAACAGAAAAGAGAGTGTGGACGCACCGGTCAAGGACGTCCCCAAGGACATCCTCTCCACCCAGCAGGCCTTCACCAACCTGGTAAAAACGGTCACCCCGTCCGTGGTCAACATCTCCACCATCGGCAGGAAGAAACTGGTCCGCCCCTTCTTCGAATCCAACCCCCTCTTCGAAGAGTTCTTCGGCGAGCGGAGCCGTCCCCAGTACCGCCGCGAAAGCAGCCTCGGCTCCGGGTTCATCCTCAACAAGGATGGGTACATCGTCACCAACGACCATGTCGTGCGTGACGCGGAGACCATCCAGGTGAAACTCTCCAACGAGAGCGTCTATACCGGCAAGGTAGTAGGCTCCGATCCCAAGACCGACATCGCCGTCATCAAGATCAACGCCAAGGAGCCGCTTCCCGCCGCTGTCCTCGGGGACTCCAGCAAGCTCCAGGTCGGCCAGTGGGCCATCGCCATCGGCAACCCCTTCGGCCTCGACCGCACCGTCACCGTGGGGGTCATCTCCGCCACCGGCCGCTCCAACATGGGGATCGAGACCTACGAAGACTTCATCCAGACCGACGCCTCCATCAACCCCGGCAACTCGGGCGGGCCGCTGCTCAACATCTACGGCGAGGTGATCGGGATCAACACCGCCATCGTGGCCGCCGGCCAGGGTATCGGCTTCGCGATTCCGGTCAACATGGCGAAGCAGGTGGTCACCCAGCTGATTGGCAAGGGGAGCGTCAGCCGCGGCTGGCTGGGGGTCTCCATCCAATCGGTCACCGACGAGATGGCGCGCTCCTTCGGGCTTCCCAAGAGCTACGGGGCGCTCGTCAATGACGTCGTGCCGGGAGGCCCGGCCGCCAAGGCGGGGATCCTGCAGGGTGACGTGATTACCGGGTTCAACGGCGAGAAGGTGAAGGATGTCCGCCAGCTCCAGCGGCTGGTCGCCGATACTCCGGTCGGCAAAAGGATCGAGGTGGAACTCTACCGCGACGGCAAGGCGCTCAAGGTCTTCGTCACCCCCAGCTCCGCTGAAAGCGCGCCCTCGCAGACACAGCCGGCTCCCGAGCGCGAGGCCGGGGCGCTCGGGCTCTCGGTCGGGGAGCTCTCCCCCGGGATGAAGGCGCGCGGCCTTTCCGGCGTCGTGGTGAGCGACCTCGAGGAAGGGGGAATCGCCGAGGACGCCGGGATCCAGCGCGGAGACGTGATCGTTTCGGTGAACCAGAAGAAAGTCAGGAACCTGGCTGAGTACCAGAAGGCGATACGGGAGGCGTCGTCGCGGGGGGCGGTGGCTCTGCTCGTCAGGCGCGGAAACGCCAATATCTACTTCGCCTTAAGATTAAGATAGTATCTTGGGCAAAAACTGCGTATAGTGTGGCGGCGAAATTTCCAGCCGGGAGACACCAATGAGCCTCATAGACAACCGGGACCAGGCACGAAGGTTAGCCAGAGCCATCATCTCCGACGTGGCCATGTACAACCGTGAAAAAGTCGAGCAGGGGATCAAGGAGGACAGCATCTTCGACCTTCTGCAGGACGAACTGGCCGAGGGGAAGGAACATTTCCAGTCGAGGGTGGTCCCCGAGATCGCCGAATCCAACATCTTCGATCTGGCCGTGGTCGACGTGCTGATCAAACGGGCGGGGAAAATAGAGTCTTCCATCTGGTAGTCTGCCACCCTAATTGGTAACGAGCTGGACAACGGGCGCGCTTCCTTGGAAGGCGCCCTTTTCTTATAAGGACCCCATGCAAACAATCGAGCTGATCTTTCCCGAGGAGACCGACCAGGAACGCCTGGACAGTTTCGTGGCCCGCAGCGTCCCCGAACTGACCCGCTCCGCGGCCCTCAGGCTGATCGAATCCGGCCACATTACCGTGAACGGGAAGTCGCAGAAGCCGTCCCTGAAGCTCAAGGCGGGCGATGCCGTGTCGGTGGAGGTCCCCCCTCCCGCCCCGGCGGAGCCGCAGGCCGAAGAGATCCCCATCGAGATACTGTACGAAGACCCCGACGTGGTGGTCATCAACAAGGGGGCCGGCATGGTGGTGCACCCCGGGGCCGGCAACCAGGACGGGACCCTGGTCAATGCCCTCCTCGCCCACTGCACCGACCTCTCCGGGATCGGCGGCGAACTCCGCCCCGGCATCGTCCACCGGATCGACAAGGACACCTCCGGGACCCTGGTGGTAGCCAAGAGCGACCGGGCGCACCTCTCGCTCGCCGAGCAGTTCAAAGAACACACCATCAAGCGGGTCTATCTCGCGCTCGTCTACGGGAGCCTCAAGGAGGACAAGGGGAGGATCCAGTCCCTGATCGGGCGCCACCCGATCGAGCGCAAGAAGATGTCCGGCAAGGCCCGCCACGGCAAGGAGGCGATCACCCACTGGCGGGTGGTGGCACGCTACCCCGAGATGACCCTGGTCCGCCTCCGCCTGGAGACCGGGCGCACCCACCAGATCAGGGTGCACCTCTCCGAGGCCGGGCACCCGCTGGTGGCCGACGAGCTCTACGGCGGCGGCAACCGACTCTCGGGAATCAAGGACCAGACCCTGAAACAGATGGTCCGGACCATGGGGCGGCACGCCCTGCACGCGAAGACGCTCGGCTTCCTGCACCCGGTGACCGGCGAGTACCTGGAGTTCGACACCGAGCTCCCCGAGGACATGGCCGGCATCCTCGCCTACCTCGACGGGCGCGGCGGGCAGTAACCCATAGCCATGCATTGAGACGAATCACGACACATAGCACATACGAAGTTGCTGGAGGGATGGGAACCATGGACATGCAGAAAGCTGGAAAGATTCAGTACCTGAAACCGAGGCTGGCAGGCAACAAGGTGGTCGCAGGCTTTACCACGCGTCACGAAGGGGTCTCGCGCCCTCCCTACAACTCGCTCAACCTCGGGAGCAACACCCTCGACTCTCCCCACAACGTGGAGGGGAACCGCAGCCTGCTGGCCCGCAGCTTCGGCACCACGCTGGACCGCTTCGTCACCGTGACCCAGGTCCACGGCACCGACCTTTTGGTGATCGACGCCCCCAACCCCGAGTTCTCCCACTTCCTGAAGCTCGAGTGCGACGGTATCGTCACCAACCAGCCGGGGATCATGATCGCCATCTGCGTGGCCGACTGCGTTCCCATCCTCCTCCACGACCCGGTCAAGAAGGTGGTGGCGGCCCTCCACGCCGGCTGGCAGGGGACGGTCGGCAACATCGCCGCCAAGGGGGTGAAGGCGATGGCCTCCCTCTTCGACTGCGACATCCGCAACATCCAGGCCGCGGTCGGGCCCGGCATCGGCGGCTGCTGCTACCAGGTCGACACCCCCGTCCGCGACGCCTTCGTCAAGGCGGGCCAGGCCTGGGATCTCATCTCCCAGGAGCAGGGAGACGGCAAATGGCTCCTCGATCTCCCGATCGCCAACCGCAGGCTCCTCGAAGACGCCGGGCTTGCTCCGGATCAGATCCAGACCACGACCCACTGCGTCTCCTGCAACCAGGAACTCTTCTTCTCCTACCGCCGCGACGGCGGGGACACCGGCCGCCAGGTCGGCTTCATCATGCTGGAAGCTGAATAATAACCAGTGGCGCTTCCGGTTACCATCTGCTATAAAGCCGGGAGATTGTAGCATGCACTGACAGGAGGCTCTTCCCATGCGGAACCTATTCAAGCTGGTCCTGCTCGTCATCTGCAGCAGTACCATTTTCGGCTGCGCCCACAACTACTACAACATTCCCCAGGAGACCCTGGAGAAACGGGTCAAGGTGGTTGGGGTCACCCCCTTCTTCACCGACGCCGACTCCGATCTCCGCTACCCCGACAAGGGGGCGCTGGTCAGCCTGGTCCGGAGCTACAACGCGAAAAACGAGAAGGAGCTGACCGCCCGCCTGAGGGACACCGGCATCTTCTACTCGGTTCGCCCGCTCGACGGTGACCCGGTCACCCTCTTCAGCCGGCTGGTGGCCAACCGCGAGCGCCGGGACGATGCCGGGATCATCTACAACAAGTACTTCTACAAGAAGGACGAGCTTCGCCAGCTCATGAACGAGAACCAGCTGGACGCCCTCCTGGTGGTCACCGTGAGCGGCATCACCATGCCGGCCAAGATCTACGCGAGCAACTACCTGGCCTACCTGGAGACGGACTTCAACTACCTCATCATGACCGCCCAGTTGCTGGACCGCGACGGCACCATCCTTTGGGAATACCCGAACTTCCGGAGAAGCGCGCTCTCCTACGCTCCGCTCCTCGGGCTCCAGTACCCCGATTTCGATGAGGCCAAGGCCAACCTGAGCGAGAAGGTGGATGTGAAGAACAAGACCCTGACCGGGATCAACGCCGCCTTCGCCCAGACCGAATCGTCGGCGGTGGCCAAGGGGCACGACGTCTCCTCCCTCTACGCCCGGCAGTTCGATGACATGATGTCGCTGCTCAAGCTGAAGAAGCCGCTCTTCGGCGGGAAGGACAACGCGGCGCCGGCCACCCCGGCGGCGCAGCCCGCACCCGCACCGGCCGTCACCCCGGCCGTCACCCCGGCCGTCACCCCGGCGCCGGCCCCGGCCCGCCCGGCGCCGGTCTCGGAGATCAAGCCGGTCCGTCCGGTCGCCCCGCCCGCCGAGGCTCCGGCCCCGGCGGCGCCCGCTCCCGCGGTAAACGCCCCCGCGCCCGCACCGGCCGACTCGGGCGCTATCCAGATGGCCCCCGGGGACGTGGTACCGGAACAGCCGAGCAAGTGATATTCCCGACGTTACAACGCAAAAAGGCCGGCAGAGAAATCTGCCGGCCTTTTCTTTTCCTGTTCGCCTCGCCCCCATCCTCACCCTGTCCCTCCCCTTGAAGGGGAGGGTACCTCAGGCAGCGGCTCGGTACTGTTCAACATTTCCTTCAAGACCACCTATCCGCCACCAGCTCAGCATGCTCTCCCTCCCCTTCAAGGGGAGGGTTGGGGTGAGGATGGGGTAGTGTCAGGTGGCGACCGACGTACGGCTAGAGCTCTTCGAACTCCTCGATGTCCTCGTCGGCTACCGGCTCCTCGTCCCCCACCCCGTCCTCGTCGTCGTAATCCTCGTCGAGCACCCTTTCCAGGAAGTTGTTGTTGCTCTGGATCTGCTTGCGGACCTCGGCCGCCAGCGCTTCCAGGTCGTCACTTGGCAGCATCGCCGGTCACCCCCCTTCTCGACAGAGCCCTCCGGTACAGGTCGAGGTACTTGTGCACCGAGTTCTGCCAGGAGTAGTCGGAGCTCATCCCCCGACGCATCAGCTTCTTCCAGAAGGTCTTGTCCTGGTAGGCCGCGAGGGCCCGGTTGATGGTATCCCAGAGCGCCTCCGCCGTGTACTCCTCGAAGACGAACCCGTTGGGGGTCCGGTCGCTGTCGCGGGGATCGAAGACGCTGTCGGCCAGGCCGCCGGTCCTGCGCACCACGGGAACACTCCCGTAGCGCATGGCGATCAGCTGCCCGAGCCCGCACGGCTCGAAGAAGGAGGGCATCAGGAACATGTCGCTCCCCGCGTAGATCTTGGGAGCCAGCGCATGGTCGAAGCCGGTGGAGAAGGCGATGTTGCGGGCGCCGGAGACCTTGGCGTCGGCGAAGGCCTTCATGTACCGCTCGTCGCCCGAGCCGAGCAGGACGAGCTGCAGCGGGGCCTTGGCCAGCTGCGGGAGGAGATCGGCGATCAGGTCGAACCCCTTGTGGGCCACCATGCGCGAGACCATGCCGATGAGCGGGATGTCCGGCCCGCTGGCCAGCCCCATCAGCCGCTGCAGGCTGATCTTGTCAACCACCTTCCCGGAGAGGGAAGCATGGCTGTAGTTCTTCATGATGTCCTTGTCGGTGGCCGGGTTCCACGCCTCGTAGTCGACACCGTTGAGGATGCCGACCAGGTCGTCCTTCCTGGTCTGCAGCACGCCGTCCAACCCGCACCCCATCTCCTCGGTCTGGATCTCGCGGCAGTAGTTCTCGGAAACCGTGGTGACCAGGTCGGCGGAGAGGATACCGGTCTTCATGAGATTGATCTTGCCGTAGAACTCCAGGCCGTCGATGTTGAAGCACTCCTGGGAGAGCCCCATGGTCTCCAGCATCTCGGGGGGGAACTGCCCCTGATAGGCGAGGTTGTGGATGGTGAAGATGATCCCCGTCCTGGTGAAGAAGGGGTCGTTCTTCCTCTCGTGCTTGAGATAGTGGGGGATCAGCGCGGTCTGCCAGTCGTGGCAGTGGATGATGTCCGGGCGGAAGTCCATCTTCTTGAGGAGCTCCAGCACGCAGCGGCAGAAGAAGGAGAAACGCTCGGCGTTGTCCGTGTAATCGCCGCTGGCGGTGCCGTAGAGCTCGTCGCGGGTGAAGTATTCCTTGTTCTCGATGAGGTAGACCGGGATGTCCCCCAAGGCCGCCTGGCGGAGAAATCCTTTCTTCTCGGCACCGTTGACAAAGACCGAGGCGCTCTTGCGCCCCTTCCTTACCGCCATGCCGCCCCGCTCGACCACGGAGTAAAAGGGCATCATGATCCGGACGTCGTGGCCTAAGGCACGGAGGGTTTTGGGGAGTGCGCCAGCCACGTCCGCGAGCCCCCCGGTCTTGGCAAAGGGAGTAACCTCGGAGGCAACAAAAAGAATCTTCATGTGAAATCCTCTAACATACCGATATAATAGAGTATTTTAGATTAGAACCCCAGCCAAGTAAAGGGTTTTCTCGGAGGGGCATTTCCCGACGGCCGTAAGGCCCAAAGAGGGAAGCCCCGCCGACCGGCAGGCCGTCCCCGCCCAATCGAATATCCCTTATATTACGCGTACTTTCAGTCACCCTCCGCCCCCTCGTGAGGGCAGACGAGAAGGAGCTCCCCGTCCAGCGGCCAGCGCCCGAACTCCGCCCCGTCTCTCTCCAGCAGTAGGGAAACCAGGAAACCGTCTCCCGGGAGAAGCCCGAGCGGTGCAAGGGGGAGGGCCGCCTCGGCGATCTTCCCCACCTGCCAGCGGGCCGCGATACCGGAAGGTTGCCACCCCGTCCCCTCCCCGATCTGCAGCTCCCCCTCGCCGCGGCCGGGGTCCAGTTCCAGCCGCCACCCCCCCCGCACCGACAGCCGGATCACCAGGCGGTCCGCTTCGCCCAGCACCTTTTCCAATGAGTGGACGCCGTCGACCCGGAAGTAGAGATGATCGCGGTCGAAGCCGTAGTAGAGGGACTGCAGGATCCCCTCCCCCGCGTGCATGGCGGAGGAGAGCTTGGTCAGGTCGTAGAGCCCCGCCCCCAGCCACTCGAAGTAGTCGGTGACCGCCCCGGTGATGGCCGGGGTGATCGGCGAGGAGGGCTCGCGGACGAAGCCGGGGGCGTGCTGCCGCTTGATCGGCTTGAGAAGCTCATCGGGGACCTCCAGTCCCAGCAGGCGGTAGACGTTCATCAGGTGGCTGCGGAACAAAAGGTCGAAGCCTGTGGCGTGGGCTGAGTAGTGGTCGTCGCCGTACCACCAGAACCAGTCACTCCCCTGGGCGGCCTGCAGGGAGGTGCAGGCCAGACGCGCGGCGGGGTCGTCGACCGCTCTACCCTCGAGGAGCTCGGCAACGGCCCGGCTCTCCTTTACCGCTTGCCTGCGTGCCTTCTCCAGTTCCTCCCAGCCGAGGTTCTTCTCCCGGTGCCCCACCCAGATGGCGAAGTTCGCGTTGATCCAGGATCCCGGATGGACATGCCCGAGCGCCCTTCGCTCCGGGACCCGCTCCAGCACCTCGCAGAAGGTGGCGGTCTCGAGGCCGGGAGTCTTTTCGATGGCGCGGTAGAGCCTGGTGAGAAAGGGGTGCCCGTTGGCCGGGAAATACTCCCAGGCGTTTTCCCCGTCCATGATGATGGGGACCACCCGGCTTACGTGGGAGCGCTGGCGGACACCCTGCAGGCGGGAGAGGAAGTCCTGGACCGCCCGCTCGCTCTCCCACTGGGAGTAGGTGAAGCCGATCAGGTCGGAGAGGAGGTGATCGCGGAAGAAGATCGCCAGGTCGCGCCCCTCCTGGGAAAACGCGTACGGGTGGTAGATGGCCTCCCGCTCCCGCCCAAGTCCCCCAGGGAGGGTGTGGGCCAGCACCCCCTCGTCGGAGGCGGTCCAGCATAGCCCCTCCTCCGCCATGATGGCGAGGGCCTCGTCACTCACCGACCCCTCCGCGGGCCACATCCCGCGGGGGCGGGTGCCGAAGAGCCCCTCGAAGTAGGAGAGTGCCTTCTTCACCTGGCTGCGGGCGTCACCCGGGTGGCAGTAGGGGCGTTTCGGGAGATGGGCGCGGGGGAGCGCCTCCTTGGCGATCTCGGTATCGCACAAAAGCGGGAGGATCGGGTGGAAGTAGGGGGTGACCGAGAGCTCGATCCTTCCCTCCTCCTGGAGCCGCCGGTACAGCGGCACGATCCTCCCGATCAGCTCCCGCTGGGTCGCGAAGAGGAGCTCCTTGTCGGCGGCGGTGAACTCCCTCCCCTTGCGGATCAACTCCCCGAAGGCCGGGAAGTGGCGGCGGGCGGCCTCTCCGGTCCAGGCGAGGTAGAACCAGACCTGGAGGTCGAGGATCTCCTGGTCCCCCAGCCGGCGTAGCGCCTGGCGGCCCGTCCCCGGCAGCCCCTGTCCCGCCAGGGAGAAGAGCTCCAGGTAGCGCGGGTTGGGCTCGATCATCCGCTGCCGGTTGGCCGAGAAGAAGTTCTCCAGGATGAAGAGGCGGTCCTCCTCCGTCAGGTCGGCCGGGGCCATCTTCCCCCGGGCCAGGAAGGGATCGACCGCGGTCCCGGCGGCGTAGTCGAGGAGCTGCTCGATGAGCGACGGAACCAGGTTGAAGGTCACCCGTGCCTCGGGGGAAGCCTCCACGATGGCCGGCATGTCGTAGTAGTCCTTGATCGCGTGCAGGTACGTCCAGGGGAGGATGTACTCACCCCGCACCGGGTCCTTGTAGAAAGGCTGGTGCATGTGCCAGAGAAAGGAGACGTACAGCGGTGCGGTCACGGTCACCTCGTCACTGCGACTTTTCTCTTTAACGGAAGCGGCCCCCTTCCCACGTCCTCGGGGTCAGGGGGCCGCTGACTCGGCTACGGAAATTGCCCGGGAGAGGGAATCCCTCCTACTGCGGCAGCTCTTTTTTCCAGCGGTCGACCTTCTGCATGTAGTCGTTCAAAAGGCGCTGGGCGGTCTTGGGGTCCTTGGCCTCGGCCACCACGTGGATGAAGGGCTGGTACTGGTCGGGAAGCACCAGCACCCAGTCCTGGCCGAAGGTGACCTTGATGCCGTCGATGAAGCTCGCCTCCTTGTCGAGGCTGTCCTCGCTCATCTTCCGCATGATCCCCCCCTTCTTCTCCCAGACGCAGGGGACCTTCCCCTGCAAGAACGAGCGGCGGGGGACCTCGGCCAACACCTTGGAGAGCGGCATCCCGCAGGCGGCGGCCAGCTCGATGGTCTTGGCGATGGTGAACATGCCGTCGAAGGCGGCCTGGAACTTCGGGAAGGCGAAGCGCCCCCCCATGGAGCCGGCCATGACCACCTCGGGGGAGATGGCGGCCTCGATCATGGCGCGCTCCATGCTCTTGGTCCTTCTCACCGAGCAGCCGTTCTCCCCGGCCATCTGCTCGATGACCGAAGGGGCCGAGACCGGCACCGCGAAGGCCCCCTTGGCCCCGCTTTTAAGGACCAGGGCGGTGATGAGCGAGAGGAGCTCCTCCGGGGGATAGATCTTCCCGGTCTCGTCGATCAGCACCACCTCCTCGGCGTTGGGATCGAGCCAGAAGCCGGCGCGCGCCTCCAGGGTGACCGCGATCTTGGAGAGCTGCTGGAGGCTGTTGGGCTTTTCGTCCAGGCTCTTGAAGCCGCGCTGCTCGTCGAGGTAGGTGTTGAGCCCGATCACCTCCACCCCGAGGTCGTTCAAGATCTGGGGGAGGATCTGGCCGGCGGGTGAGTGGTTGAAGTCGATCACCACCTTGGCGCCGTTGTTGCGGATCACCTGCTGGTCCAGCCCCCGGAAGAACCCTTCGCGGTAGAAGTCCAAGACCTGCGGGAGCTCGGTGATCCCCCCCGGCTCCATGTGGTGGGCCCGGCGGAAGTTCTCCTTGTAGAAGATGCGCTCGACGTTTTTCCCCATCGAGCTCGAGAAATCGAGGCCGTCGGCGTCCAGGAAGACGATCTCGGTGGTGGCCGGGTCCTCCATCGACTGGCGGAAATGCACCCCTCCCACCTCGCCGAAGGTGCGGAGCTTGTAGCGCAGGATGGGGAGCGAGACCATCCTGATGTCGCGGACGTTGACCCCGGCGGAGAGGATACCCCCGAGGAAGCTTCGCTTGAGCATGCGGGAGGAAAGGGTCGAGTCGCGGCCGACCAGCACGTGGCTCCCCTTGGGAAGCGAGGTGCCGTAGGCGCACCCTAACTTGGCCACGAACTCCGGGGTGAGCTCGATGTTGGCGAGCCCCTTCACCATCTCCCCCTCGAAGAGCGACTTCTTCCAGCGCTCACCCCAGATGAGGTTGCCGGTGACGGTGGAGCCCGCCTCGATCACCTTGCGCGGCCAGACCTTGACGTCGCGCTTGATGTAGCTCTCCTCGCCGATCGAGGTATCGTCGGCGATCACCACCCCCTCCTCCATGACGGTCGACTGGCCGACGCTCACGTTGTTGCAGATCACCGCGTCGACGATCTTGGCCCCCTTCTTGATGAAGACGTTGTCCCAGATCACGCAGCGCGAGAGTTTCACCCCCGGCTCGATGGTGCAGTTCCTGCCGATCACGCAGTCCTTGAGCTCGGCCCCCCCCTTGACCTGGGAGTTGTCCCCCACCACCACCGTCCCCTCGGTGGCCGTTCCATCGCCAAGCCGCACGTCGAGCCCGAGCCTCAGGTCCTTGCCGGCCGCCTCCCTCCTCGGTTCGTCGATCTTGACGCTCACCTTCCCCTTCAGGATGTCGTGGTGGGCCTCCCGGTAGGAGTCGGTGTTGCCGATGTCGCGCCAGTACCCCTTGACCGGAAAGCCGAAGAGGGGCGCCTTCTTCTTCAGCAGGAGCGGGAAGAGGTCCTGGGAGAAGTCGAAGTTCTCCCCCTCCGGGATGTACTTGAAGATCTCCGGCTCCAGGACGTAGATCCCCGTGTTGATGGTGTCGGAGATGACCTCGCCCCAGCCGGGCTTCTCGAGGAACTGGGTGATCCGCTTGTCCTTGTCGGTGATCACCACCCCGAACTGCAGGGGGTCCTTCACGGAGGTGAGGGTGATGGTGGCGAGCGCCTTGTTGGTCTCGTGGAAATCGATCACCTTCTGGAGGTTGAAGTCGGTCAAGAGGTCGCCCGAAATGATGAGGAAGCGCTCGTCGAGGTACTTCTCGGCGCACTTCACCGCGCCGGCGGTCCCCATGTCCTCCAGGGGGGTGACGTAGGTGATCCGGACGCCTAAGTCGGCGCCGTCGCGGAAGAAGTTCTTGATGACGCTCGGCTGGTGGTAGAGGAGCATCACCAGGTCGGTGATCTGGTACTTCTTGAGGAGCTCGACGATGTGCAGCATGATGGGACGGTTCATCAGGGGAACCATCGGTTTGGGGATGTTGCAGGTAAGGGGTTGCATGCGGGTACCGAAGCCCCCGGCCATAATGACAGCCTTCATAAAGTCACCACCTCCATTGCATCGGTTAGGTTGTTGTCGGTTTGCCAGGTTCCGGTTCAGACTGCAGTGGCGGCGGCCTTCTGTCTCTTGGCCAGGACCCGCTTGATCTCGTCCTTGAGTTCCTGCATGTCGCTCGACTTCACCACGTACCCCTCGGCAAGCCAGGCCGAAAAGTCATCCTTGTAGCAGGAGAAGGCGGTGCAGAGGATGACCGGAAGGTTGTGGCGCTCCTTCACGATCCGCTGCAAGAGATCGATGCCGCTCTCGTTTTTCAGCTTGATGTCCAAGACCGCCAGGTCGAAGGTGTCCGACTGCAGTTTCTCCACCGCCTCCAGCGCGCTGGCGGCGGTCACCACGTCGTACCCTTCGTCACTCAGTTCCTGGGAGTAGAGGAGACGGATGTTGGCCTCGTCGTCGACCACGAGCAATTTCGCCATGTCTAGATACTCTCCTTTCTCGTCAGCAGTTTGATCTGGTAGGTGTTCCCCCCGGCCGGGCTGGCGGCCAGGGTGAGGGAGCTCCCCTGCCGCTCCAGGATGGTCCGGCAGAGGGAGAGCCCCACGCCGGCCCCCATCTCCTGGGTCTGGAAGAAGGGGGCGGTGAGGGACTCCTGGTCCTCCTCGCTCATGGGTGGACCGGTGTCGGTGATGACGAGCAGCACGCCGCTTGCATCCTTCTGGCTGGCGACCCTCAGCTCCCCTCCCGGGCCCAGGTGGGAGAGCGCGGTGCTCACGATGGTCTTGATGCAGTAGGCGATCTGCTTGTAGTCGATCTTCACCATGGGGAGCTCCGGGGAGAGCTCGCTCGCCAGCACCACCCCCGCCTGCTCGATTCTTTCCGAGAGATCCGCCAGGGTGGCCGAAACGAGCTCGTTCAGGTCCCAGAAGTCCATGACCGGGAAGAGCGACTCCGAATAGTCGAGCACCTCCGAGAGGACGGTCTCCAGCTGGCGGGCCTCCCGGACGATCGACTCCAGGTAGCTTCGCTTCTCGTCGTCCTCCGCGCTCGCCTTCAGGAGGGTGCGGGCGAACCCGCCGATCACCATCAGGGGGTTACGGATGGAGTGGGCGATGCTGGAGGTGATCTTCCCCACCAGCGCCATCTTCTCCATCTTGACGATCAACTCCTGCTGCTCGAAGAGCTTCTGGTTGGCGAGCTTCAGTTTGGTGACCTCCTCCTGCAGCCGGTCGTAGAGGGAGGCGCGCTCCAGCGCGAAGGCAACCGGGAAGGCGAAGGTCTCCAGGGACTGCATGTCCTGCAGGGTGATCGGCTTGTGGGTGATGCAGTTGTCGGCGATGATGATGCCGACCCGGCGGTTCCTGGAGATGAGCGGCATGACCAGGAAACAGTCGACCCCGAGGATGCGGGCCAGGCCGCGGTCGAGGTCGGGGTTATTGAGGGCGTTCTCCACCAGGATCGGCTTTTTCCCCTGCAGGGCCCGGTTGAAGATGTGCGCCTGGTCGGCCAACGGGACGGTCAGCTGCTCCAGGATGTCGTGGAACTTGACCTTCTCCGAGGTGAGCTTGGTCTTCTGGAAGTTCTTGGCCAGCTCCTTCAGGGTGAAGTTCGAGCGGCTGATGTCCTCCCAGGTCCTCCAGGCCTCCTCGTAGTCGCGGGGCCCCACGCCGAGGTACCCCTTGATGTTGCGCCGCTCCTTGTCGGTCATCAGCAAGAAGGCCCGGTTCATCCCGAACCCCTTGCCGGCGGTGATGGCGGTCATGGCGACCGAGAGGACCTCGTCGATGTCGATCGAGGTCTGCAGGACCAGGCTCACCTCGCGCAGGAACTTGATCTCGCGGGTCTTGCTGTTCAAAAAGCTCAGCATGGCCCCCATCTGGGACTTCTGTTCCTGGAACTCGGCCAGTATGTAGGGGAGGAGGTCCGAGAGGGGATGCCCCTCGGCTTTCATGCGGGCCAGATCGTTCTTGAAACGGGGGCATTCAACGCACTTCTCCACTACGCGGCGGCGCTGGGAGCCGTACAGATCCTCCTCCCCCTCCCCGATGTAGGGGCAGGCGTCGGCGGCTATTTCCTCTCTACTCCAACAGCATTCCCAGTCCAAGCTGCCTCCGGCAGGTATCATCATAATTGCGGCAGGGGCAAATTATAACAGCCTCTCATGGCATATCAAGGATTATTGTTTGTTTATGAAATTATATTTAATTATTACTGTCGTTTCAGGGATTTAACGAGGGGAGCGGCGGAAGCGCTCTAATGTTCATCGGAAGTACGGTTGCTGAATGGGGTGCGGACAGCGGGAGATGACGGTGGAACCCCGGGGGGATGGTGCCGGGAGAAAGCCGGGTAGCGGGAGCCGGGAGGAGAAGGAAGCGGAGGGAAGGTGGGGGACGCTAGCGCCCCGCCACCCTCTTCAGCATCTCGGCGTTGAGGATGACGACCTTGTTGCCGTCCACCTCGATCACCCCGTCGTCCTTGAGCTTGCGGAAGGTACGGGAGAGGGTCTCGCTGACCGTCCCGAGCCGGGAGGCGAGCTCCCCCTTTTTCATGTCGAGTTCGAGGTAGGTCTTCCCCTGGAAACTCGTGCTCTTGCGGGCGGCGAGGTCGAGGAGGTAGGAGGCGAGCCGGCTGGGGGCGTCGGCGAAGGAGAGTTCCTCGATCTGGCGGGCGAAGCGGCGAAGGAGCACCGACAGGGAGGCGATCAGGTTGAGGGAGAAGCGGGGATTCCTCTCGAGCAGCCCCATGAAGGCGCCCCGGGGGAAGAAGAGAACCTCCCCCTTTTCCACCCCGCGCGCCTCGGCCGGGTAGCTCCCGTCACCGAAGAAGGCCGCCTCGGCAAAGGTCTCCACCGGGTGGACCAGGTGAAGGACCTTCTCCCGGCCGTCCGGAGAGATCTTGCAGAGCTTGATGCCGCCGGAGGCCAAAAGGTAGAACCCTTCCGCCTTCTCCCCTTCGGTGAAGAGGGTTTCCCCCTTGGCGAAGGGACGGCGGACCGCTATCTCGGCCACCTCGATGAGGTGCCGATCCTCGAGCCCCGAAAAAAGGAGCGCCTTCTTGATGATCTCTTTATTTTCCATGACCACCCTTTTACAACAAAACTCCCCCCCGAACAAGGGGGCAACGCTCCTTCGGTTTGGGAGTTGCCGAATAGGTGGTCCAGCGGCAACCGATTCCCGGTCGGCACGGGGAAGGGAAACGGCGCCCGGCGCCGCGGGGGAGGGGGAAAACGACTTCATTTACTTCGCCGGGTAACTCATGTAAGATGCACAGTTCATGAAAAGGACCCTGTACGGCTATATATTCAAGGAGATACCTCCTCCCTTCCTGGTGGGAATGGCGACCTTCACCTTCGTCTTGCTGATGGGCCGTTTCCTGAAGCTGGCCGAAATGGTGGTCGAAAAGGGGGTGCCGGTCCGCGAGGTGGCGCTGATGATCGGCTACCTTCTTCCCTCCTTCTGGCTGTACACGGTCCCGATGGCGCTCCTGATGGCGGTCCTTTTGGCCTTCGGGCGCCTGTCGGGGGACAGCGAGGTGACCGCCATGAAGAGCTGCGGGATCAGCCTCTACGGGATGCTCCCCCCGGCCCTGAACTTCGCCGCCCTCGCCTGCGCCGCCTGCCTCGCCATCGCCGTCTTCGGGGTCCCCTGGGGGAACAACTCCTTCAAGCAGCTCCTGGTGGAGATCGCCCGCAACAGCGCGGGGGTGGTCATCAAGGAGAAGATCTTCAACGATGCCTTCCCCGGCCTGGTCATCTACGCCGACAGCTTCGACCAGCACCAGAAGACCATCGGCGGCGTCATCATCCACGACGAGCGCGACCCCGCCAACCCCTCCACCATATTCGCCGCCGGCGGCGCGCTGATCACCGACCGCAAGGCCAACGCGGTGGAGTTCCACCTCAGGGACGGAAGCATCCACCGGCTGGCCGACAAGGGGAGCTACCGGCTGGCCGGCTTCAGCGAGTATGACCTGAGGGTGTCGCTGCCGGCCGGGCCGGAGGCGACCAAGGGTGAATCCGAAATGAACCTGGAGGAGCTTCTCAATCCCCCCCCCAAGACCTCGGCCAAGGACCGGCTCTCCATGCGCCTCGAGTACCATAACCGGCTGGCGCTCCCGTTCTCCTGCTTCGTCTTCGCCCTCATCGCCCTGCCGCTCGGTATCCAGAACCGCCGCTCCGGCAAGGCGGCCGGCTTCTCGGTCAGCATCGGGGTCATTCTGCTCTACTACATCATGCTGTCGGGTGCCAAGACCCTTGGCGAGCGGGGAATCGTCTCCCCGGCCCTCGCCTGCTGGAGCCCTAACGCCATATTTCTTCTCTTGGGGATCTACCTGTTGAGGAAGGCCGCCGCCGAGGAGCCGCTCCCCTTGACCGTCGAGTTCCGCCGCCTGAAGCTCACGCTGATCGAGCGCCTGGGGAGGAAAGGGAGAGGATGAGGATTCTTTCGCGCTACGTTGCCAAGGCCTACCTGAGGATGCTCATGCTCTGCATGGGGGCCTTCGTCGCCATCTACCTGGTGGTGGACTTCATGGAGAAGATCGCCCGCTTCACCGGCAAGGGCGGATCGCTCTACCACATCTTCCTCTTCTTCGTGGCCAAGATCCCGGAGATCGTCAACGAGTCGATCCCCCTGGCGGTCCTGATGGCCACCCTCCTCACCCTGGGGACCCTTTCCATGAGCTCCGAGCTCACCGCCATGAGAAGCTGCGGGGTGAGCCTCGGCCGCATCGCGGCCCCCATCCTCGGCATCGCGCTCGCCGTCAGCGTGCTGAGCCTCGTGGGGGGCGAGCTGATCATCCCCCGCAGCTACGCCCAGCGGACCTACATCCAGGAGGTGCTGATCGAGAAGAAGAGCCCGAGCACCTACTTCCGCCAGCACAACATCTGGCACCGGGAGGAGGGGACCATCCTGCGGGCCGCCCTCTTCGATCCCGGCAAGGGGGAGTTGAAGGGGATCACCCTGTGGGAGATGCGGAAGGGGACCGCCGATCCGGAACGGAGGATCGACGCCGCCTCGGCCGTGCTCACCCCCGGCGGCTGGGTGCTCAAAGACGCCGCGGTGCGCGAGTTCCACGGCGGGGAGATCTCCACCACCCAAAATGCCGCCACCCTCCCCGTCGACCTAAAGCTCAAACCGGACGACCTCAAGGTACTCGGCAAGTACTCGGACAGCATGACCATCAGCGAGCTGCGCCGCTACTGCGACAAGCTGCGGGCCGGGGGGTACGACCCCACCCGCTACCTGGCCCAGATGCACGGCCGGATCTCCCGCCCGTTCGGCTGCGCGGTGATGGCCTTCCTGGGAGCCCCCTTCGCCCTGAGGAGCGGCCGCTCGAGCGGCATCGCCGTCGGGGTCGGGCTCTCGCTCGCCATCGGCTTTCTCTACGTGGTGGTGAACTCGGTCATCCTCTCCTTCGGGCAGGCCGGGGTGCTGCCGCCGATGGTGGCGGCCTGGGCCACCAACCTCATCTTCCTGCTGGTCGGGACCTGGCTGGCCCTCACCCTCGACAAGTAGGTGCCTCGGGGGTATGTTTTAATAAGAACCCCCAAGTAGCCGCTGTTATGAGCCATTCGGTAGAAAGGGAGGTGCCGTGTTCCGCAAACTGATCCTCTTCGTCCTCGTCCTCGCCCTGACCGCTCTTGGTTCCATTACCCGGGCCGAGCAGCTCCCGAAGCAGGGAAAGCTTCCCCCCATCACGGTGCTGAGCATCATCCCCGCCCAGGGTGAGCCGGGAATGACCGTCACCGTCAACGGCACCGGGTTCGCCCCCGGCACCACGCCGTTCCTGGGGACCGTCCAGCTGGCCGGCAACGTGATCGGCGGCCGAACGGTCACCTTCGACCTTCCCGACCTCCCCGCCGGCGTCTACGCCTTCTACCTCAAGCGGGAGGACGGCTCCACCAGCCGGGCCTTCAACTTCACCATCCAACCGCTCAGGCCGGTCGCCAGCGGGCTCTCCCCCGACAACATCGCCGTCTGCGCAACCGGGCGGGAACGCGAGGTACTCCTCACCGGGAGCAACTTCCAGCCCGGCGCCCGCGTCCTTTTCGACGGGGCCGCCGTCGCCACCCGCTTCATCTCCTCCGCGGCACTCGCCTTCACGGTCCCGCAGTTGCCGGGCGGGCTCCACCAGGTACAGGTGAAGAACCCCTCCGACGCCGCCAGCGGCAACCTCGCCCTGGTGATCGACGCCAAACCGGAGATCCTCAACGTCACCATCGGCAACGACTTCGTGAGCTACTATGAATTGCTGATCAGCGGAAGGAACTTCCAGCAGACATCGGTGCTGGTGGTGGACGGGAATCGGGTGGCGACCGGGAGGCCGGCGGTGGGAGAGCGGGACCAGCTGATCTTTTTGGGCTGCAACCAGTTCGTCTACCAGCGGCATCCTTACGACACGACACCGAAGGAGATCAGGCTGCAGGTGGTGAACCCGGGGAGCGAGGAGAGCCCCCTGTACACCATCAGCGCGCCCTAAGATGCGAAGAGGAAAAATCCCCCGTCCCCCCCTTTTTCAAAGGGGGGGACTCTCCCCGCAGGACATCCGCTCTCCCGCAGTTCAAGGACTCTCCCCGCAGGACAGCCGCACTCCCGCAGTTCAAGGACACTCTCCGCAGGACATCCGCACTCCCACCATTCAACGCGAGAGTCACCGCAGGACATGCCGCCGTTAGAGGGGGGACTCCCAGCAGGCGGTAGATACTTTTTTCATGGAATTGGCTGGGAAGGAAAATCCAGCGGGTGGGAGCCGGGGTCAGTCGGTCGGCTCCTCGAGCACGACGAGGTAGCCATCGGGGTCGAAGCACCAGAGTTCCCAGGCCCCGTACGGCTTTTTTTCCAGGGGGTAGAGCACCTCGAGGTCCTGTTCCTGGAGCTCCTGGTAGATCGCCTCGATCCCCTCCACCCGGAGATGCAGCGTCATGCCGATCCCGCGCGGGAAGTGGGCGAGCCGCGCCGCCAGGATCGGGTGCGCCCTTCCCACCGGGACATCCTCCACGAAGAGTACCCGGATGCCGTCGCATTCGAGCACCAGGTGCACCGGCGCGCCGTAAGGGGTCGGGGGGCGCTCGATCGGCAGGTCGAGGATCCCCGCATAGAAGGCCTCGGTGGTGGACAGGTCCGATACCGCGAGCTGGATGGAGAAGGGCGAAGTGTCCACCGGAGAGGCTCCTTCAGGTGCGGCGTGGTCCGGCGAGGAGGGCTACTCGCCGAACCAGTTGCTCGTGAACCGGCTGATGAGCACCAGGGAGTTGGTGAAGATCAGGACCCCCACCACCACCATCAGGGCACCGGTGACGATCTCGAAGATGCGGATGTGCCGTTTGAAGCGCCTGAAGAAGATGAGGAAGTGGTGCATCGCCAGTGCCGCGAGGAAGAAGGGGATGGCGAGCCCCATCGAGTAGGTCAAAAGCAGCCAGACCCCGCGCCCTTCGGTGGCCGCCACCGCCAGGATGGTGGCGAGGATGGGGCCGATGCAGGGGGTCCAGCCGGCGGCGAAGACGACCCCGACCAGGAAGCTCCCGAGGTAGCCGGCCGGCTTTCTGTGCAGGGTGATCTTCTTCTCGCCCAGCAGCATCCCGATGTCGAAGAGACCGGAGACGTGAATGCCGAACACGATGATCAGCACCCCGCCGACCCGCCGGATCGCCGTCTTGTGCTCGCTCAGGAACTCGCCGAGGAAAGTCGCCGAGGCCCCGAGCAGCACGAAGACGCAGGTGAACCCGGCGATGAACAGCAGCGAGTGGATGATGGTCTGCTCGCGGACCTTGTGGGAGGGGTGCTCCGCGTTGAGGTCGGCGAACGAAAGCCCGGTTATGTAAGTTATGTACGAAGGGATCAGCGGGAGGACACAGGGGGAGAGAAAAGAAAGAAGCCCTGCGACGAAGGCGCCGATGATGCTTATGTTGTTACCGTTCATTTACCCTGCCTCCCGCAGGTACGCCGGATACCCGGCTACTTCCTTCTCATGAGTTCGTCGAAGGCGGCCATTACCTGGGGGGAATTCCAATCCATGGCACCCACTACCTTTTTGAGTATAACACCCTTGGTATCCACCACAAAGGTCTCGGGGACGCCGGTGGTGCCGTAGCGCTTGGCCACCTTGCCGTCGGTGTCGAGCAGGGCCGGCAGCGTCAGCCCCGATTTCTTGAAGAAGGTCTCCACCGCGTCCTTGCCCCCTTCGTCGATGGAGCAGCAGAGCATCTGGAACGGCTTGCCCTGCATCGTCTTGTTGAGCTGCACCATGGAGGGGATCTCCTCCCGGCACGGCGGGCACCAGGTGGCCCAGAAGTTGACCAGCACCACCTTTCCCCGGAGGGAGGAAAGCTTGACCTCACGGCCGGAAAGGTCCTTGAGGGTGAAGTCGGGGGCGAGGTTCCCTTCCACCGCCGGAGCCTCCTCCTTGGTGCAGCCGGTGATTGCCAGGGCGGCCAGCACTAAAACGGCGCAGATCCAACGTTTCATCGATCACTTCCTCCCAGGTTGCACGATTTGGTATTTCTCCATCCGATAAATCAGGGTGTGGCGCGGAATGCGGAGGAACCGGGCCGCGGCGGTCTGGTTCCAGTCGTTGCGCTCCAGGGCCTCCAGCACCGCTTCCCTTTCCAGCTGTTCGAGCGAATAGCCCTCGGGGGGAAGCCTCAGCACCCCTTCCCCGGTCCCTCCCGCAGGGGCGGTGAGCATCTTCTCGGGGAGATCCTGGAGCCCGATCTGGTCCCCCTCCCGCATGATGATCAGCCGCTCCACCGTGTTCTCGAGCTCGCGCACGTTCCCCGGCCACGGGTAGGCCTGCAGCCGGGCCAGCGCCTCCTTGCTGAAGGTGACCCGTTCGGCCCCCAGTTTCCCGCAGAAGTAACGGAGCAGCAGCGGGATGTCCTCCACCCGTTTGCGGAGGGGGGGGAGCTTGAGGGGGATCACGCAGAGCCGGTAGTAGAGGTCCTCGCGGAAGCGCCCCTCGGCGATCGAGCGCTCGACGTCGGCGTTGGTGGCGGCCACCACCCGTACGTCCAGCTTGGTCGGGTGGGTGGCGCCCACCGGCTCCACCACTCTCTCCTGCAGGACCCGCAACAGCTTGGGCTGCAGCTCGATGGGGAGTTCCCCCACCTCGTCGAGGAAGATGGTCCCCCCCTCGGCGGCCTGGAACCTCCCGTCCTTGTCCCGGATGGCCCCGGTGAAGGAACCCTTGAGGTGGCCGAAGAGCTCGCTCTCGAGGAGGTCGCGGGGGATGGCCGCGCAGTTGACCGCCACGAAGGGGCCGGAGCGGCGGGAGCTTCCCGAGTGGATGGCGCGGGCGACCAGTTCCTTGCCGGTCCCGGACTCCCCGGTGATGAGGACGGTTGCCTCGGTGTCGGCCACCTTGCGGACCACCGAGAAGACCCCTTCCATGGCGCGGGAGGTCCCGACGATGGTGTGGAACTCGGCGCGGCCGGAGAGCTCCTCCTTGAGAAGGCGGTTTTCCTCCGAGAGCCCGCGCAGCTGGAGCCCCTTGCGGACGGTAAGCTTCAGCTCGTCGCGGTTGAACGGCTTGGTGAGGTAGTCGAAGGCCCCCGCCTTCATGGCCTCCACCGCCGTGTCGACGGCCCCGAAGGCGGTCAGCACGATGACCACGGTGGAGGGGGAGCGCTCCTTGATCTCGCCCAGCACCTGGAATCCGGAGATGCCCGGCATCTTGAGGTCGGTGATCACCACCGCGGGGTTGCGGTCGGCAAAGAGCTTGAGGCCGGACTCGCCGTCGGCCGCGGTGATGACGGTGTACCCCTCCTGCTGGAGGTTGTACTCGAGCACCCGGCGTAGCGAGCTGTCGTCGTCTATGATCAGAATGGTATCGGGCATAGGTCTCGATTGGCCGATGAGACGGTTGAGTGACAACATTCTTTAACCGATTTGTACCGTCAGGGCAACCAATTTGTGGAGACGGGAGCCATCGGCTGAGGCGAGGCAAGCCGTCGGAGCAGCGACGACGAGGGGCGCGGAGGGTGTAAAACGGAGGATTCGGCGGGGAACTCGGGCAAAAAGGAGACTGAGGCACCGGTAAACGGTTTCCGGCGCCTGAAAAGGGCCTTACGCCAGGGAGGGCAACGCCTAGGGGCGGCGCCCCCGGGGCCTGCGCGGGATGCCGAGGTAGCTGTGGGTCAGCTCCCTGGTCCCGATGGCGAGAGGCAGCAGGTTTTCATGCTTGGAGAGCGCATCGTCGAGGGAGCGCCCATCGGTGATGATGACGTCCCCGTCCCCAAGGCAGGTCTTCGCGAAGTAGCGGCCGGCGGCACTGCTGTACACGGAGATACAGAAATACTCGCCATTCACCTCCAGCTCAGACGAATGAATAGGATTTTCCTCGTCCACAGGTTCCTCCCAACACGACATATCATGAAGGCATGCGCATGGGACAGCAAGAAGCAGACCAGCAGAGAGGGAGAGTGAGGGAAATATGGAGGGAAACTCCGGAAACGACCGAAGCGACAACCATCAGGAAATTTTTACGAAGATATCTTTAATGGGAGAAGGTAAACCTGTTTGTCACGAAACGGTCATTTTACCGTTATATCACAGGGAGCCGTCTCGTTATTTGACGCGGGTCACCACGTAGTCCGCCAGGTCCGCCATGGCCTCCCGCACCGGGGAGGCAGGGAACTTCTCCAGGTGCTCCTTGCAACGGGCCACGTGCTCGCGCGCGGCGGCCACGGTGTGCTCGATGCCGCCGTAGCGGTGGACCAGGGAGAAGACGCTGGCGAAATCGTCGTCGGAAAGCTCTTCCTTGTCGACGACGGCGGCGATGACGTCACGCTCGGTGGGGGTGCAACATTTGAGGGTGTGGATGAGCGGGAGGGTGATCTTCCCTTCCTCGAGGTCGTGGCCGATGCTCTTGCCGAACTGCTCCTCGTTGGCGGTGTAGTCGAGGGTATCGTCCATCAACTGGAAGGCGATGCCGAGCTCCATGCCGTAGTCGGCCACCGCCTGCTGCAGCTCGGGGGTCGCTCCCCCCAGGATGGCGCCGACCTCGCAGGCCGCGGAAAGGAGGATGGCGGTCTTGGAACGGACCACCTCGATGAAGCGCTCGACGGTGATGTCGAGGTCGCTGGTGACCACGAGCTGGAGCACTTCCCCCTCGGCGATGATGGTGGTGGCGTCGGCCAGCACCTTCAGGATCCTGAGGTCGCCGTCGGCGACCATGAGGGAGAAGGACTTGGAGAAGAGGAAATCGCCGACCAGCACCGAGGCCTCGTTCCCCCAGAGGGTGTTGGCCGAGGCGATACCGCGCCTTAAGTTCGCGTTGTCGACGACGTCGTCGTGGAGCAGGGTGGCGGTATGGATGAACTCGACCACGCTGGCCAGGGGAACGCTGCGGTTCCCGTGGTAGCCGCACAGCTTGGCAGCCAAGAGGACGAGGGCGGGGCGGATCCGCTTCCCGCCGCTGGAGAGAACATATTCCCCTACCTTGCGGATGAGGGGAACATCTGACTCGAGGTCCTTCTTGAACTGGAGCTCTACATTTTTGAGGTCTTCCCCGATGAGGGCAAGCGCTGCGTCCATACCGATGCCTCTGTTCCTTTACCAGGACGCCTACCCGAACCACACTGAATTGTCGAAGATTTTATCGGCAAGGGGGGAGGAGGGCGTACATTTAACGACGGCGCACTGTAACAAATCCCGTCTCATTATTCAAGGCATTTCGTTAGGTTTTGCGCATCCCCCCCCCTCAGGCGACTCTCCTCTCCTGGCAGGGGAGGCCGTGGTAGCTGAGCTCCTTCTGCAGCTTGGCCCTGGTAATGCCGAGCGCCCGGCAGATGGCGGTGCCGTTACCCTCGTAGCGCCTGATCGCCATCAGCAGCACCGCCTTTCGCAGCGAGTCGGAGAGCCGGTCCATCACGTGGTCCTGGGAGGCGGCGGCCACCACGTCGAAGATGGGCGACAGGTTGTCCTTGAAGAGCCGGGCGTTCTCGTCCACGTGCATCATGCGCTGTTCATTCATGGTGGTCTCCCTTGACGACTTCATCGTTGACTCCTTTGGGCAGGATGTTCCGATTCCCCGCACCGTACCTATTACAACAGCCGTACCATCCCCACCCCCGCCGGCAACTTTTTATTTCCCTCGCCGGATCAACAGGTTATCGACTGACCGCCAAGGTCCCTCATGATAACGGACGCCAAGCTGTTCACATCTTGCACAGCGACTGACCTTCATCAATTCACGCAGGCTGGTATACTAATGAACACCCGGGCTCTCCCCTAGCCGGTAACTATGCGCGGATACTTGAATATATTTTAATCTGTGCTATCATCCCGCGACGCACATGAGAAACGCCAAGATGACCCAACCGAGGACGACGGAGGTTTGTATGCAGAGGCTTCAACTTTGGGAACGATTCAAGGACCGTCTCTTTCACGCCCCTGAGCTCGGGCTGACGCTGGACACGAGCCGGATGAACTTCGGCGACGATTTCATGGAGACGATGGAGCCCCGGCTGCAGAAGGCCTACGGCGAGATGGCCGAACTGGAGAAGGGGTCCATCGCCAACCCCGACGAGCAGCGGATGGTCGGGCATTACTGGCTGCGGGCTCCCGAGCTGGCTCCCGAGACCGGGCTCGCCGAGGAGATCATCGGGACCCAGGCCTCCATCAAGGCCTTTGCCGCCTCGGTCCACGCAGGCAACATCGCCGCCCCCGGCGGGGTCCACTTCACCAGGCTCCTCATCATCGGCATCGGCGGCTCCGCACTGGGCCCCCAGTTCGTGGCCGACAGCCTCGGGGGAGCCCATGACCGGCTGCGCCCCTACTTCTTCGACAACACCGACCCCGACGGAATGGACCGGGTGCTGGCCGAGATCGGCAACGGTCTGCAGCAGACCCTCGTGCTGGTGATCTCCAAGAGCGGGGGGACCAAGGAGACCCGCAACGGCATGCTCGAGGCCCGCAACGCCTTCACCCGCGCGGGGCTCAACTTCGCCGCCCACGCGGTGGCGGTAACCGGCGCAGGGAGCGAGCTCGACCGTACCGCGGCCGAGGAGAAGTGGCTCGCCCGCTTCCCGATGTGGGACTGGGTGGGGGGAAGGACCTCGGTGACCTCGGCGGTGGGGCTTCTTCCGGCGGCCCTGCAGGGGATCGACATCAACCTCCTCCTGGACGGGGCCCGGATCTGCGACCAGCACACGCGGGGGAAGGAGACCGGGAATAACCCGGCGGCGCTGCTGGCGGCCAGCTGGTTCCACGCGACCCGGGGAAAGGGAGAGGCGGACATGGTGGTCCTCCCCTACAAGGACCGGCTCCTTTTGTTCTCCCGCTACCTCCAGCAGCTCATCATGGAATCGCTCGGCAAGGAGCTCGACCGCGACGGCGCCGCCGTCTACCAGGGGATCTCCGTGTACGGCAACAAGGGATCGACCGACCAGCACGCCTACGTGCAGCAGCTGAGGGAGGGGGTACCGAACTTCTTCGCGACCTTCATCGAGGTCCTCAAGGACCGGGAGGGGAGTTCGCTGGCGGTCGAGCCGGGAGCTACCTCCGGGGACTACCTGTCCGGTTTCTACCAGGGGACCCGGGAGGCGCTCTACGAGAAGGGGCGGGAATCGATCACCATCACGGTCAACGAGGTCTCCCCGCTCACCGTGGGGGCTCTCATCGCCCTCTACGAACGGGCGGTCGGCTTCTACGCCTCGCTGGTCAACATCAACGCCTACCACCAGCCGGGGGTCGAGGCCGGGAAGAAGGCGGCGGGTAGCGTCCTTAAGCTCCAGCACGAGATCGTCGAGCTCCTGCGCAGCCAGCCGATGCGGGACTTCACCTGCTCCGACATCGCCATGGCGCTCGCTCGCCCCGAAGAGGTGGAAACGGTCTTCACCATCCTGCGGCACCTGGCAGCCAACCCCGACCACCGGGTGGCGATGATCGGAAGCGACAAGCTGTGGGAGAACAGGTTTAAGCACCACCAGGAGTAAACGTCAAAAGCACCCTCACCCGCCCCTGCGGGGCACCCTCTCCCCTGAAGGGGCGAGGGGATTTCACTCACCCTCTCCTGGAGGAGAAGTGAATTCCCCAAGGGGTTTCTCTCGCCCGCTCCCGGAGGAGAAGGGAATTCTCCACCGCTTCCGGAGGGGCGGGGGTGAGGGCAATGAAGGAGAGTATGAAAGTAATCGATTTGAGAAGCGACACCGTGACCCTCCCCTCCGACGCGATGCGCGGCGTAATGGCCCGCGCCGAAGTGGGGGACGACGTCTACGGCGAGGACGTAACCGTTAACCGGCTGCAGGAGATGACCGCCGAAAAGCTCGGGAAGGAAGCCGGCCTCTTCCTCCCCAGTGGCACCATGAGCAACCTGGTCGCCCTCCTCACCCACTGCGGAAGGGGGGATGAGTACATCGCCGGGCAGGAGGCCCACTGTTACCGTTGGGAGGGTGGCGGGGCCGCCGTCCTGGGAGGGATCCAGCCCCAGCCGCTCGACTTCGAGGCCGACGGCACCCTCGACCTCGACAAGGTCGCCCGCGCGATCAAGCCGGCGGACCACCACCACGCGGTGACCCGCCTGATCTGCCTGGAGAACACCACCGGCGGGCTCGTGCTGCCGCTCGACTACCTGGCCCGGGTGCGGGAGTTCGCCGCCCAAAGGGGTCTCCTCCTCCACCTCGACGGCGCCCGGCTGGCCAACGCGGCGGTCCACCTCGGGGTACCGCTTGCCGAGCTCACGGAAGGTTTCGATTCCGTCTCCTTCTGCCTCTCCAAAGGGCTCGGGGCGCCGGTAGGATCGGTCCTCTGCGGCAGCCGCGAGTTCATCGAGCGGGCCCACCGCTGGCGCAAGGTCACCGGGGGCGGCCTGCGCCAGGCCGGCATCCTGGCCGCCGCCGGCATCCATGCCCTGGAGCGCAACATCGACCGGCTGGCCGACGACCACCGGAACGCGGAGCTGCTGGCCGAAGGCCTCGGGACGATCGACGAACTGCGGGTCAGCGCGCCGCGCACCAACATTCTCTATGTCACCCCGCCGGCCGGAACGGCCGACGACCTCAGGGAAGCCATGGCCCTCGAAGGTATCCGGCTCGGGAGGGGGGAGACCATCCGACTGGTCACCCACCTCGACGTGAGCCGGGATGGCGTCGAGCGGACGGTGGAAGCCTTCAAGCGCTACTTCGCGAGCTAAAAAGGACAGCGGGAGTGGCCCCCCAAAGGCCACTCCCCCCTTTCGGTAGATCCCCCCTCGCTCCCCTTGAGGGAGAGGGTGGCCGAAGGCCGGGTGAGGGAAAACCTCCCCATCCCCTCGGCTCTCTCTCGCCCACCGCCAGCAAAAATAACGCCCCCTCTCCCTTTACCCCCTGGCAAGATGGCCTGGATTTCCTCCCTGTGAGCCTGCCGAAAGGGGTGCGACATTTGAGTTTCTTGCCACGAAATGGCACACCATCGATAACCACTCGATAACATTACACTCCCCCCTATCCTGCTGGCTGCCGGATTCAATTTGTTCGCACCCCTGCCTCCCGCCCCCCATCCGCCCACTTTCCAAACCATCGGGATCATTGATGAAAAAAATCTTCAAAATGGTACGCCGTTTGCTCTTAATGAGGATATCGCACGCCTCGGGGGGCGGCAGAGGAGCCCCCATGTAGTTTGGAAGGAGGTACCCCATGGTGAAGACAGCAACGTTCATCCGTCTCGCACTTTTCACTGCACTGCTGACGGCAGCAGCCACCGGGGCCGAGGCCAGTTCGCTGGTTCCCCAGACCTGGCTGCCGGGGCAATGCATCCCGCAGTTCTCCGTACCGCTGCCGACCTTCGGCCCGGCAGGTATTGCTCCCCGGGTGCAGGCAGCCTCGCACCCGTTTCTCGCCATCAAGATGAAGGAGGTCGAGGTCCAATCGCTGCCGGACGGGATGACCGTCTCGTGCCCCCCGCTTGACCCGACCGCACAGAAACCGCCCAAAGTGACCTTCAACCCGACCCGGGTCTGGGCCTATGAGACCTCCGACGCCAAGACCGGCAAGGTCCTGGGACCGGCCAACTGGCCGGCGGTCTCCATCGACGCCACCCGCAACATCCCGACCACCATCAAGTACGTCAACGTCCTGCCGAGCTTCAACTTCTCGAACAGCCAGCCGGCCAACTACCCCTTCAGCCCGGGGCTGGTCCAGGGGCTGGTCACCATCGACCAGACCATCGACTGGGCAAACCCCGAGAAAAACACCTGCAGCGAGGGGGTGAACTGTGTCAACAATCCCGGCGATCCCTGCTGCCGCGCCTTCACCGGATCGCCGCCGACGGTACCGCACATGCACGGCGCGGAGGTCTTCTCCGCTTTCGACGGCGGCCCCGAGGCGTGGTTCACCGCCGACGGACGTAAAGGGCCCGCCTACGGCTCCCTCTTCGACGCCGGCCCCGGTTCCGCGGTCTATCTCTACAACAACACCCAGGAGGCGGGGACCCTCTGGTTCCACGACCACACGCTGGGCGCCACCCGCGACACCGTTTTCGCCGGCGGGCTGGCCGGGTTCTTCCTGCTGCGCGACCAGAAAAACGAGCCGAAGAACCTCCCGTCCGGCGCCCACGAGGTGGAGATGGCCCTCCAGGACCGGCTGTTCGACACCAACAGCCAGCTCTTCTTCCCCGACGGCAGCGGTCCGGTTGATGCCACCGGGATCCCGCTGGGGAACCTCAACGGCCCGCCGACCAACCCGGACATCCACCCGTACTGGATCCCCGAGTTCATCGGCGACGTCGCCATGGTCAACGGGCGGCCGTGGCCCTTCATGAACGTCGAGCCCCGCCGCTACCGCCTCCGCCTCCTGGACGCCTCCAACGCGCGGGTGTTCAACCTGGCCTTCGGCAACGCGGCGGTCTACCAGATCGGTGCCGACGACAACTACCTGGACCGCCCGGTGCCGGTCACCCAGGTCAAGATCGCCCCGGGCGAACGGGTTGACCTGATCGTCGACTTTTCGAAGCTGGCCGGCAAGACCGTCACGGTGACCAACGACGCCCCGGTCCCCTATCCCGACGGCCTCTACCCGGTTCCCCATCCCGACCCGGCCAACCCGGGGCAGATGCTGCCGGCCGACCAGCCGCAGATGGCGAGCATCATGCAGTTCCGCGTCGGATCCCATGCGGTGGCCGACAACAGCTGCCGTCCCGCCATGGGCGAATGCAGGCGCCAGACCCCGATGGTCCGGCTGACCGACGGTCACGGCCACCTGGCCCCCGCCGTGAAGATCGACCGCAAACGGCAGCTGGTGCTCAAGGAGTTCGAGGGCCCCGGAGGACCGGTGGAGGTCATGCTCAACAACTCCGACTTCAACGGGCTCAAGAACCCCAGCATCGCCTCTTTCCCGGACGGGGTTACCGAGCAGCCGCGGATCGGCTCCACCGAGCTCTGGGAGATCATCAACCTGACCCCCGACGCCCATCCGATCCACACCCACCTGGTGCAGCCGCAGATCCTCAACCGCCAGGCCTACGATGTTGACCGCTACCTCGGCACCTTCGACGCCAACGACAACCTCCTGGTGGCCGGGGCCTGGATGAAAGCCTTCGGCCACGGCCCGGTAGCCCTTCCGGCCGGCTGCCAGTTCGAGCAGTACTGCCCGAACTACGGACCGCCGCTCCCCTACGGGATCCTCAACGGCGACGGCGCCCTGGGTGGGAACCCGGCCATCACCCCGTACCTCGTCGGCAACCCCATGCCACCCGACCCGGGAGAGAGCGGCTTCAAGGACACCATCCGCTCCATGCCGGGCGAGGTGCTCCGGCTGGTGATCCGCTGGGCGCCCACCACGACGCCGGTGGGAAGATCGATGGTAGGGGTGAACCTCTACCCCTTCGACGCCACCGGCGGCCCCGGCTATGTCTGGCACTGCCACATCCTCGATCATGAGGACAACGAGATGATGCGCCCGTACACCGTCAAGAAGTGAGCCGATGACGGGCCCCGGTCAGCCGGTCGCAAGGGAGCACTTCCTCCGCCGGCTACGACCGGGGTGCCATGGCTTTACATAGGGCCCCTCCTCCGGGAGGGGCCGCAGGAGGCTGTCATGAGCAGGTTAACGTCCACCATTCTCGTCCTGCTGCTGGTAGGCACCGCTTTCATGGCCGGAAGCTGGGTAAGCCGCGGCTCCCTGGTTCCCTCCGCCGCCGCCAGCGGCAAGAAGATCCTTTTCTACGTCGATCCGATGCACCCCTCCTACCACTCGGACAAGCCGGGGGTGGCCCCCGACTGCGGGATGCCGCTCGAGCCGGTGTACGAAGACGGCACCATGGGTGGCGGGGACGGCAAGACGCTCCCTCCCGGGGTCATCCAGGTCTCCGCCCAGCAGCTGCAGACCATAGGGGTCAAGCTCGCCACCGTCGAACGGAGCTCGGCACGGGCGACCCTCCGCCTGCCGGGGCGGGTGGTCCCCGACGAGAGGCTGGTGTACCGGGTGACCGCGGCGGTGGACGGCTGGGTCCAGCAGGTAGGGGAAGCGACCACCGGGAGCGCCGTCCGGAAAAACGAAACGCTCCTCTCCTTCTACGCGCCCGAATTTCTCTCCGCCATCCAGACCTATGTCTACGCGCTCGCCGCCAGCGAACGGGCCGCCGTCTCCCGGGGGAGCCTGCCGGCCGCCGCCCAGGAGTACAACGACAGCAACCTGCAAACCTACCGTAACGCGCTCTTGAACCTGGGGATGAGCGAGTCCCAGCTCGCCGAGATGGCGAGGACCCGCAAGGCCACCGAGAGTGTGCGACTGGTCTCCCCCGGCAGCGGCATCGTCCTCTCCCGCAACGTCTCCCCCGGCCAGAAGCTCGACAAGGGGAGCGAGCTGTACCGGATCGCCGACCTCTCCCACGTCTGGGTGCTGGCCGATCTCTACGGCGACGAGGCGGAACGGACCCGCCCGGGGACCAGGGTAACGGTGTCGATACCGAACCGGAACCGGACCCTGACGGCACGGGTCAGCTCGGTCGAGCCGATCTTCGACGGGGCGAGCCGGACCACTAAGCTTCGCCTGGAGCTGGACAACCCGGGCAACGTCCTGCGCCCCGACATGTTCGTGGACGTGGAGCTTCCCCTGGGTGCCCCCGCCATGCTGGGGGTCCCCTCCGAGGCGCTGCTCGACACCGGGACGAAGAAGATCGTGTACGTGCAGCGAAGCGAGGGTGTCTTCGAGCCTCGCGAGGTGGTCACCGGCCGCAGCTTCGGCGGGCGCGTCGAGATCCTCGCCGGACTCGGCGAAGGGGAGAAGATCGCCGCCTCCGGCACCTTCCTCCTCGACTCGGAAAGCCGCATGAAGCTCGCCTCCGCCCAGGGGCCGGCCACCCATATCGATCCCATCTGCGGGATGGCGGTCGACGAGGGGAAGGCCAGGGCCGAGGGACATTTCCTCCAGGTGGCCGGGACCACCTACTACTTCTGCTCCGACGATTGCAAAAAGAACTACCTGAAGCGTGCCGGATCCAGCCGGGTGACAGAAAACCACGACGGTGACGATGGTCACGGTCACGGCCACGAAGCGATGGTCCACCGGCACGGAGGGATGGAGCATCACGGGAAGATGGCGCCCGAGCACGCAGTGATGGAGCACCGGCGCGAGGCGATGGCGCACCGCGACGACTGAAAGGAGCACGCCATGATTGACCGCGTGATCGAATTCTCGGCCCGCAGGCCGTTCATGATACTGACCGTCGCCCTGGTGGCGGCGGTGATGGGATGGTGGTCGCTCAAGCGGCTCCCGGTGGATGCCCTCCCCGATCTCTCCGACACCCAGGTCATCATCTACTCCCGGTGGGACCGCAGCCCCGACCTGGTGGAGGACCAGGTGACCTACCCGATCGTCTCGGCCATGCTCGGGGCGCCCAAGGTCAAGACGGTGCGCGGCTTCTCCGACTTCGGCTACTCCTTCGTCTACGTCATCTTCCAGGAAGGAACCGACATCTACTGGGCCCGCAGCCGCACGCTCGAATACCTCTCCTCCGTGCAGCAGCGCCTTCCCCAGGGGGTGCGGAGCGAACTCGGCCCCGACGCCACCGGGCTCGGATGGGTCTACCAGTACGCGCTGGTGGACACCACCGGCAATCACAGCCTCTCCGAGCTCCGTTCCTACCAGGACTGGTATCTCCGCTACTACCTGAAATCGGTCCCCGGCGTGGCCGAGGTGGCCCCGGTGGGAGGCTTCGTCCGCCAGTACCAGGTGAACCTCGATCCCAACCGGCTCCGTTCCTACGGGATATCGATCAACCAGGTGGTCGATGCCGTCCGCTCAGGCAACAGCGAGACCGGCGGGAGACTCATCGAGTTCGGAGGGAGCGAGTACATGGTCCGCGGGCGCGGGTACGCCCGTTCCCCCGCGGAGTTCGGCGCCATCGCGGTGGCCACCGACGACAGCGGGACACCGATCCGGGTGCGAGACCTCGGCGTGGTGGGGGTGGGACCCGACCTGCGGCGCGGGGTGGCCGACCTGGACGGCAAGGGGGACACGGTATCCGGCATCGTGGTGATGCGGCAGGGGGAAAACGCGCTCCAGGTAATCGAGCGGGTCAAGGCAAAGCTCAAAGAGATCGAACCGGGGCTCCCCAAAGGCGTGAAGGTGGTCCCGGTCTATGACCGCTCCACCCTCATCCGGGCCGCCATCGACACCCTTAAGGGGACCCTCGTGGAGGTGGTGGCCACCGTGATGCTGGTCATCTTCCTCTTCCTCTGGCACCCGGCCAGCGCGGCCATCCCCGCGGTGACCATTCCGCTCGCCGTGCTGATCTCTTTCATTCCGCTTCGCCTGATGGGGATCAATGCCAACATCATGTCGCTCGGTGGGATCGCCATCGCCATCGGCGCGCTGGTTGACGCATCGATCGTGGTGGTCGAACAGACCCACAAGAAACTGGAGGCTTGGGAAGCGGGCGGTCGACAGGGGGACCAGAAATCCATAGTGGTCTCCGCCATCAAGGAGGTGGGGGGGCCGAGCTTTTTCGCGCTCCTGGTGATCGCGGCGGCGTTTCTCCCGGTCTTCGCACTGGAGGCCCAGGAGGGGCGCCTGTTCAAGCCGCTCGCCTCAACCAAGACCCTGGCCATGGCGGTGGCCGCCCTCCTCACCATCACCCTCGATCCGGCCCTCAGGGTGCTCATCACCCGCACCCGCCATTTCGACTTTCGCCCCCGCTTCCTCAGCTCATTGTTGAACTCGGTCACCTCCTGCCGGTTCCGCTCCGAACAGGAGCATCCCGTGAGCCGTTTCCTGATCCGGATCTACGAGCCGGTGGTTACCTGGGCGCTGCGCTGGAAATGGGTGGTGCTCGGAGGGGCGGTCGCCGTGGTGATCGCTACCGTGCCGGTGGTCGGGAGGCTGGGGAGTGAATTCATGCCGCCCCTTGACGAGGGGTCGCTCTTCTACATGCCGACCACCATGCCGGGTATCTCGGTGGGCGAGGCGCAGAAACTTCTCCAGGTTACCGACCGGATCATCAGCCGGTTCCCCGAGGTCCAGCAGGTACTCGGTAAGGCGGGGCGCGCGGAGAGCGCTACCGACCCGGCTCCCCTCTCCATGCTGGAGACCGTCATCGTGCTCAAGCCGCACGACCAGTGGCGCCACGTGGCGACCTGGTACTCGTCGTGGGCACCGGAATGGGTGAAGCCCGCGCTGCGCCGGATCACCCCGGACCGGCTCTCCCGCGAGGAACTCGTCAGCCAGCTGAACGAGGCGCTCAAGCTTCCCGGGGTATCCAACTCCTGGACGATGCCGATCAAGGGGAGGATCGACATGCTGACCACCGGCATCCGGACCCCGCTCGGTCTCAAGGTCAGCGGCGCCGATCCCGCCCAGGTGGAGAAGATCGGGACCCAGGTGGAAGGCCTTCTTCGCCCCCTGAAGGGTGCCCGCGGCGTCTTCGCCGAACGGACGGGAGCCGGCTACTTCCTCGACATCAGCTGGAACCGCGACGCCCTTGCCCGCTACGGCCTGAGCATCGAGGAGGCCCAGGGGGTGGTGCAGAGCGCGATCGGGGGCGACAACGTCACCACCACCATCCAGGGACGCGAGAGGTACGAGGTGAACGTGCGGCTGCTGCGTGATTTCCGAGGCGATCTCGAGGCGCTGCGTAGGGTTCCGGTATCGGTGAAGGGAGGCAAGGGGCAGGTTTCTTTGGGAGAGTTGGCGAGCATCGCGGTCACCACCGGGCCGTCGATGATCCGTAACGAGGACGGGCTGATCACCGGCTACGTCTTCGTGGACTTAGCCGACCGCGATCCGCAGAGTTTCGTGGAGGAGGCCGCGCCGCTGCTCCGGGCCAAGGTGGAGCTTCCGCCGGGAGCCGCCATCACCTGGAGCGGGCAGTACGAGGCGATGCAGCGGGTAAAGGATCGCCTGACCCTGGTGGTTCCCGCCACCTTGCTGCTTATCCTCGGGCTCCTCTACCTGAACACCCGCTCGCTGGTGAAGAGCGCCATCGTGCTGCTGGCCGCCCCCTTCTCCGCGGTGGGAGCCTTTCTCTTCCTCTGGATGCTCGGCTACCACCTGAGCGTCGGCGTCTGGGTGGGGCTCATCGCCCTTTTGGGGGTCGATGCCGAGACCGGCGTCTTCATGCTCCTCTACCTGGATCTCGCCTACCGAAACGCACGCCAGTCCGGGGCGGCGATGACGCTGGCCCGGTTGCGGGAAGCCATCGTGGAAGGGGCAGCCAAGAGGATCCGGCCGAAGTTCATGACCACCGCCACCATGTTCGTTGGTCTCGTGCCGATCATGTGGTCCACCGGGACCGGCTCCGACGTGATGAAACACATCGCGGCCCCGATGATCGGCGGCATCTTCAGCTCGTTCCTCCTGGAACTGCTGGTCTATCCGCCGCTCTACGAAGTGTGGAAATGGCATTTCGAGCTGAAGCCGAAGGAGGAGAGAGAACCGGCAGCGCTGGAACTGGTCCTGGAGAAGACCGAGCCCCGGTTGCCCGAAAAGGTAGGATAATGCAAGACAAAATATACCCTCGCACCTTCAGGGGAGAGGGTGCCCGAAGGGCGGGTGAGGGAGGCTTTACCCCTTCTGCCTAAGCGCCTCCGCGTAGACGACGCTCTTCGCCAGCCCGGTCTCCTTGGTAACCTGCTTCACCGCGTCCTTGAGAGAGAATTCCCCCGACGCCAGGTAGCGCCGCAGCAGCTCCTCCATGGCCGGCGTATCCGGAAGCTCCGGCTGGTCCGCCGGCGACATCAGGATGGCCACCTCCCCCCGCACCGGCACCTCCTCCGCGCGCGCGATCAGCTCCGACAGCCTTCCCCGCAGAAACTCCTCGTACATCTTGGTGAGCTCACGGGCGATGACGATCTGGCGGTCGCCTAAGATCTCCAGCATGTCGCGCAGGGTGGTGAGGAGCCTTTTGGGGGCCTCGTAGAAGATGATGAGGCCGGGGAGCTTGGAGAGTTCCTGCAGCTTTTCCCTCCTGCGCCCATGGCGGTTGGAGAGGAAGCCGGCGAAGGTGAAGAGATCGCTCGGAAGGCCGGAGGCGGCAAGGGCGGCGATGGCCGCGCAGGCGCCGGGGATGGGAATCACCGTGTATCCCGCGGCCCAGGCGTCGCGGACGATCTGGTAGCCGGGATCGGAGACGCAGGGCGTGCCGGCATCCGTCACCAGCGCCACGTTCATCCCCTTCTCCAGCTGATCGAGGATGAAGTTCCCCTTCACCTCCTTGTTGTGATCGAAATAGGAAGTAAGCGGGCGGGAGATGCCGAAATGGGTGAGAAGCTTGCGTGTGTGGCGGGTGTCCTCGGCGGCGATCAGGTCGACCTCCTTGAGGATACGGAGGGCGCGCAGCGTGATGTCTTCGAGGTTGCCGATCGGGGTAGCGACGATGTATAGGGGCATAAGAGACTGTTCTATGTTCTACGTTCTAGGTTCTACGTTAACAACCAGAGGCTCAACGCTGTCAGCCAGGAGACGCCGACGCAGTGTGTAAGTCACGAGGGGAGCTCCAACCGTTCAAGGTTCCAACGTAGAACGTAGAACATAGAACGTAGAACCCGTTTCACGGTTTATTTTCCCCAGTCGCGCGCGTAGCGGAAGTCGCGGTCGATGGTGCGGTTGGAGACCTTGGCGATGACCGGGAGGCGGCGCTTGAAGTGGCTTCCCTGGACCTTGCGCTGGACGTTGTCTATGAAGGCGGGATCGAAGCCCTCGGCGATCAGTTCGTCGCGGGTCATGCGCTGGTCGACCATCCGGTACAGGAGTTCGTCGGCCTCGCGGTAGGTGAATCCCAGCTCCTGCTCGTCGGTCTGGCCGGCCCAAAGGTCGGCGGAAGGTTTCTTCTCGATGACCTCGCGAGGAACCCCCATCGCCTCAGAGAGCTCCCAGACCTGGCTCTTGTAGATATCGCCGATCGGGTTGAGCGCGCTGGCCATGTCGCCGTGCAGGGTCCCGTAGCCCAGGAGAAGCTCGGTCTTATTGCTGGTACCGAGCACCAGGCCGCCGACCGCTGCCGAATGGTCGTACAGGATGGTCATCCGCTCGCGCGCCATCTTGTTGCCGCGCCGCATGTTGTCGGCATCCGGGATCATCTGGAAGTAGGCGTCGACCATCGGGGTGATCTCGATGACCTTGTAGTTGATCCCCAGCTTGTCGGCACACAGCTTGGCGTGGGCCTCGCTCTCCGGATTGGAGGTGCGGTACGGCATGGTGTAGGCGTAGACGTTCTCCGGCCCGAGCGCTTCGGCGGCGATGAAGGCAACCAGGGCGGAATCGATACCGCCGGAAAGACCGAGCACCCCTTTGTGCAGGCCGACCTTGGTCACCTCGTCGCGGACGAAGCCGACCAGGATATCGCGCAACAGCGCGGTGTTCACAGATAGCGCACCCATCAGCGACTGTTCTCCCTGTCGATACGTTTGAGTTCCTTCAAGGTGATCCCCATGTTCTCGTCCCGCATCATGGGAGAGAAGATCCGCTCACGGCGCAGGGCCCCTTCGTCCACCTTGACCGTCAGGAAATCCTCTTCGAGGATCTTGGAGCGCTCCAGCACCTGCCCGGAAGGCGCGACCACCTCGGAACCTCCCCAGAAGTTGATGCCGTCTTCGTAGCCTACGCGGTTGCAGTAGAGGACCCGGCAGTTGAGGAACATGGCGGTGGTGGAGGTGAGCTTCTGCCAGGCGGCGGCGGAGCCGAGCTCCGCGGTGCCGCTCACGCCGCGGCCGGGGCTCGACGAAAGACAGATCAGCGTGGTGGCGTTGTCCATGGCGAGGATGTACGGCGCCGAGAGATGCCACATGTCTTCGCAGATGAGGATGCCGAACCGCCCGAAACGGGTATCGAAGGCGCGGAAGCGTTCGCCCCTGGCGAGGTAGCGCTGCTCGTCGAAAAGGCCGTAGGTCGGGAGGTACACCTTGCGGTGAACGTGCAGGATCTCTCCCCCTTCCAGGTAGAGGGCCGAATTGAAGAACCGGTAATCGGCGGATACCTCGACGAAGCCGATGGCGATGGAGATGCGCTTGGAAAGTTCTTTGAGCTTCTGGATCTCGGGAGCATCGAGGCTTAGTGCCACTTCCGGCACCAGGTCCTTGAGGAAATAGCCGGTAAGGGCCAGTTCGGGGAAGACGATCAGGTCCGCTCCGTCCGCCACCCCCTTTTCGATGGCAGACTCGATAATCGACATGTTGTCGTCCAGGCAGCCCAACTTCGGCTTGATCTGGGCAAGGGCAACAGTGAAATTCATGAGTGTCTCCGGAAATTTTTCTTCATTACTAGCATAGCAGGTAGGGGGATTGCAATTTTTTCGGCCTCCCTACAACATGATCACCAGCGCTACCCCGCCGGCGATCACCGAGAGGTTGCAGACTGCGGAGACGCCGTGCAGCTTGGAGAACTGCCGGCGAAGGGGATGGTCCTTGGGAGTCGTTTCGAAGGAGACGATCTGCCGCTTCAGTTCGGCGGCCTTGGGCTCGATGTAGAACGCCTGGATGGAGCAAAGCGTCAGCATCACCGCCAGGATAACCGTGGGGACGGCCATCCCTTTGCCGGCCATCACCAGTCGGCAGGCGAGGGCGATGACGCCGCAGGCGACACCCCAGCGGAAATAGCCGGGGAAGAAGAGCCCGACGATGCGGGCGGCGGTATCCCGGGTTTCGTTTTTGAAGAGTAGCGGCGTGAGGACAAAGGTGAAAAGGGCTGCGCCACCCAGCCAAAGCGAGATGGCGAGACGATAGATTACCGGTACTGCCTGCATCATTACCTCCATAACGACAAGTTCTACGTTCTATGTTCTACGTTCCACAGAAGCAAGTTCTATGTTCTATGTTCTATGTTCTACGTTCGAGGCCACTGCGCCCCCCAAGGCCATTTGCTTTACAACATAGAACCTAGAACGTAGAACCTAGAACTGGTTTTTTAATACGCCAACTCGAAGGCATTCTTGATATGCTCGATCTCCGGCAGATCGTGCTTGTGAAGAACGATCGCCACCACGTCGAAGCGTGCCTCGGCATCGAAGAGTTTTCTTTTGGAAAGCCAGACGAGAGCGGCCTTGGAAATCTGCCGCTGCTTGAAAGGTGTCACGGCAAGCTGAGGAGGGCCGTAAAGCCTGTTGTTGCGGCACTTGACCTCGACAAAGACGATGGTTCTTCCATCCCTGGCCACGATATCGACCTCACCGCAGACACAGCGAAAATTCCGCTCCACCACCTTGAAGCCTTGCCCCTCAAGGTAGGTGGCGGCGATTGACTCTCCGACTTCGCCCTTTTCGCTGTTTCCACCCTGCTCTCGCACGAGCCCCCCTTCCCCGGGTTGCGGTCATGAAGAGTGTACAGTAAGAACTCTTAGAATGCATTCCGCCATGCCCTTCACGACGTAGGTGGGCGCCTTCCCCGCCTTCCTCTCCCTGCGGGAGAGGTGCAGGCTTTCCTTATTCCCTCGCCCCTTTAGGGGAGAGGGGCAGGGGTGAGGGAGGTTTTAGAATCTGCCCTCACCCGGCCTCCGGCCACCCTCTCCCCCAGAGGGGGCGAGGGTATAAATAGAGAAGCCTCCGGCCACCCTCTCCCCCAAGGGGGGGCGAGGGGATAAGAGAAGAAGCCTCCGGCCACCCAAGGGAAGGCAGGTATAAATAGGCAAGGGAATGCAAGGGAGTCAGAACGAGAAGGATCCGTTACCAGCAGGTGGAACATCACCAGGCTGGGGAGCGGGAAGGTGCTCCTTCACGCCGCTGAAGGTCTTTCGGTGGATGGGGGAGGGACCGAGCTCGGCTATCGCGGCCAGATGCGAGGCCGCGGCGTACCCTTTGTGGCTCGCGAAGCCGTAGCCGGGATACTGGAGGTCGTATTCCAGCATCATCCGGTCCCGGGTCACCTTGGCGATGATGGAAGCCGCGGCGATGGAGATGCTGCGTGAATCTCCCTGCTTGACGGTCCGCTGCGGAATGTTCATCGGGATGTTGGATATACCGTCGATGAGGATGAAATCGGGCTTCGGTGTGAGACTTTCCACCGCCTGCCGCATCGCCTTGAGGGTCGCCTGGAGGATGTTGAAGCGGTCGACGGCGTCATGGTCGCAGATCCCGACCCCGACCGAGATCGCCTCCCGGTGGATGACATCGAAGAGCTGCTCCCTCATCGCCTCGGTCACCTGCTTCGAGTCGTTGACCCCGGGAATGATCAGGCCAGGGGGAAGGATGACCGCCGCGGCCACGACCGGACCCGCCAGCGGGCCACGCCCGGCTTCGTCAACCCCGGCGATGACGCCGTACCCCTGGCGCAGAGCCAGTTCCTCGCAAGCTAACAGGTCGACAGGCGAATTGTCTTCGGGAAACAGCCCAGCCATCATAGCGAACCTTCCAATTTCTAAGGCATCTCCGGGAAAAGAGCGGTGCCCCGATTTGAACTGCTGAGATAGTTACTGGCAAACGCCCCCGGAGTCAACCTAAACTTCAGGCATAAAAAAAGCCCCGGGCGTCGTTGACCGGGGCTTTTCGTAGCGGGCCTGTAAAATTACTGGCCGGCGACGTATTTTCTTTCTTTGATCCTGGAAGCCTTGCCGCGCAGCTTACGGAGGTAGTAGAGCTTGGCGCGACGGACCTGGCCGCGGGTCACGACTTCGATGGTCTCGACGGAAGGCGAGTGGATCGGGAAAACCCTCTCGACGCCGACGCCGTTGGAGATCTTACGGACGGTGAAGGCTTCGCGGATGCCGCCGCCGGTGCGGGCGATGCAGACGCCCTGGAAAGCCTGGATACGGCTCTTGTCGCCTTCGACGATCTTTACCTGCACCTTAACGGTATCGCCCGGGACAAACTTGGCGATGTTCTTTTTCATTTCAGCGCGTTCGAGCATGTCAATCTTGTTCATGTTGCACTTCCTCCCTTATCTGGAACCTCTAGACTTACAAGTTGATGTTATTGGCAAAAGCCGACTTCGTTTTCTCTTTAATTTTTACCGTCCAAAAAGCCGATCCAGCATGATGGCGGCGGCGGAGCGGACCGACAGGTGGTTGTAGTCCCCACCCGCACTGATCGGCTCCAGCACGTAATCGCTGGCGTTGAATACCTGTTCCGTCAGCCCCCACCCGGTCCCGAGCAACAGCAAAAAAGGCTCCTCCGGGTTCGACTCCATCAGCCCCTTCAACTCTTTGAAGGTGACGCTGTTTGGTCGACCCGCGGCGCCGGTTACCACGACCTTGGGACGCTTTCCGGTACGATTCTCTATGTCGGCGACGGCATCTGCCAGACTCTTCTCGGTCTGCAGAAGCTCCAGCGCCATCTTCCGCTTCGGGTTGTAGGTCGATCCCCAACCTTCCAGCCAGTGGGTCCTGATCTTCTCAACCAGCTGCCGCTGATCGTTCACCGGGGTCACGATGTAGTAGCGCGACACCCCGTAGGTGCGTGCGCTCCTGGCGATGTCGTGGACATCCAGGTTGGTGACGGCGGTGGCCACGATGTCCCGGTTCTTGTCGTAAACCGGGTAGTGGATCAGGGCGATGCTGAAATTCTCGGCCAAGCTCATCTCTGCACCTCGGCCAGGAGCTTCTTATCGGCCTTGCTCAACTCGATCTTTTCGAGGAGCTCGGGCCGGGTGGCGAGCGTTCTCCTGAACTGCTCCTTCCTGCGCCACTTGGCGATCTCGGCGTGGTTGCCGGAAAGAAGGATGTCGGGAACCTTCTCGCCCCTGAATTCGGGGGGCCTCGTGTACTGCGGGTATTCCAAAAGCCCGTCGGCGAAGGAGTCGTACTGGGCCGAGTCGTCGTGCCCCAACACTCCGGGTACCAGCCGGGAAACCGCGTCGACGATGACCATGGCGGCGATCTCTCCGCCGGTCAGCACGAAATCCCCGAGAGAGATCTCGTCGTCGACGAACAGGGTGCGTACCCTCTCGTCGACTCCTTCGTAGCGTCCACAGATGATGATCAGCCCTTCCTCGCGGGAGAGCTCCTCGGCCACCTGGTGGGAGAAAGGACGCCCCGCCGGGGTAGTCAGGATCACCTTCGACCGGGGGCTCTTCTCCTTGACCGCCTCGATGGCGCCCGCCAGGGGCTCCACCTTCATCACCATCCCGGCGCCCCCTCCGTAGGGAGAGTCGTCGGCGGTGGCGTGCTTGTCGAGGGCCCAGTCACGGATGTTGTGGAGGCCAATCTCGATCAACCCGTTCTCGGCGGCGCGCTTGATGATGCTCTCGGTCAGCGGCCCGTCGAACATGGCGGGGAAAAGGGTCAGGATGTCGAACTTCATAGCTCGAGCAGCCCCTCCGGTAGAGAGACCGTCATCCGCCCGTGGGCGACATCGACCGCCACCACGACGTCGTCCAGGGCCGGGATGAGGAGCTCGCGCCCCTGATACTTGACCACGTAGACGTCGTTGGAGCCGGTCTCGATGATGTCGACCAACTCGCCGAGCTCTTCCCCCTCCTCGGTTGCCACCGTAAGTCCCAGGAGGTCCGACCAGTAGAACTCGTCGGGGGGAAGCTCGGGAAGCGCACCCCGGTCGGCGTAGATCTCACGCCCCACGAGGTGCAGTACCTGGTTGATGTTGTCAAAAGCCTTCAGGGTGAGGATCACCCGTTGGCCGTGAGACTTGGCCGATGCCACGGAGAATTCCTCCATGGCGCCGGCCGGCGATTTCAAGAAAACGCTCTTAAGCTTCGAGATACTCGAGGCATCACCGGCAAAGGGAATGACACGCAACTGTCCCTTGATCCCATGCGTCGCCTGGATCTTGCCGATCAATACCTTATTACTACCGGACATCTATCACTCTACGATTTTTAGGATGGCCTTCTTGTTATCCTTGGTTGAGACTGCGTTGAGAAGGGTACGGATCGCCTTGGCAGTACGTCCTTCCTTGCCGATGATGCGACCCATGTCTTCCTTCGCGACGGTGAGCTTGATGACGTTGGTGTCTTCTTCCAACTCCTCGGTTGCGCGAACCTGGGTGGGGTCATCAACAAGTGCCTTGGCAATGGTCTCTACAAGCTCTTTCATGGCGCTATCCTCTGTAGGGTGGGATATCCGGTGTACCGGAGCTAACGAGAATTAAGCGGCCGGAGAGACGAATTTCTCCCAGATGCCGGTTTTCTTCAGGATCTGCTTGACGGTGTCGGTCGGCTGGGCACCCTTGCCAAGCCACTCAAGGGTCTTCCCTTCTTCCAGACGGTATTCAGCCGGGTTTTTGTTCGGGTCGTAGGTACCGACGTTCTCGATGAAGCGCCCGTCCCTACGGCTGCGGCAGTCGGCTACCACCACCTGGTAAAAGGGTTTCTTCTTTGCGCCCGCACGTGCAAGTCTGATCTTTATTGCCATTTGCTTCCTCCTGGTGTTCTCGGATCTAAGATCCGCAATTGGGTATTTGTGTGTGTTTCGTATACAGCCTAACTAACTCTACTTGATTTATCACGCTCGTCAAAGAGAATGCGTTAAAAGGGGAACATCCCCTTACCCATTCCCTTCATTCCCTTGAGAAGTCCCTTGGGGCCCATCTTCTGGAGCTGCTTCACAACCCGCTGTGCCTCAGCGAACCTTTTGAGAAGCTGATTCACCTCCTGCACCTGGGTTCCGCTCCCTTTGGCAATCCTCAGCCGGCGGCTGCCGTTGATGATCCCGGGATTCGCCCTCTCCTTGGCAGTCATGGAATCGATGATGGCCTCGATCCTCTTCAACTCCTTCTCGGAGGGCTGGGCGCCCTGCATCTGCTTCATCGCCTTCCCCATGCCGGGGATTAGCGACATGATGGATTCCAGGGAGCCCATCTTCTTTATCTGTTGCAGCTGGCTACGGAAATCCTCCAGGTCGAAGGTCCCGCCGCTCTTCTTCATCTTCTGCTGGAGCCGTTCCGCCTCTTTCTCGTCGAAGGTGGCCTGCGCCTTCTCGATGAGGGTGAGGACGTCGCCCATGCCGAGGATCCGGGAGACCAGACGGTCGGCGTGGAAGACATCCAGCGCGTCCATCTTCTCACCGAGACCGACGAACTTGACCGGCTTCCCGGTGACCGCCTTGATGGAGAGCGCCGCGCCACCCTTGGCGTCGCCGTCGAGCTTGGTGAGCACCACGCCGGTGATCCCGAGACGGTCGTTGAAGCCGGAGGCGACGTTGACCGCTTCCTGGCCGGTCATGGCGTCGGCGACGAAGAGGATCTCGCGGGGGGCCAGCTCGTCCCGGATACCCTCCAGCTCGTTCATCAGGTAGTCGTCGATCTGGTGACGGCCGGCGGTATCAAAGATCACCACGTCGAAGCCGTTCAGGGTCGCGTAGCGGGTCGCGTTGCGGCAGATGTCGAGCGGTTTTTGATCCGCGGTGGAATCGAAGACCTCGACAGCGAGCTGACGGCCGAGCACTTTCAGCTGCTCGATGGCGGCCGGACGGTAGACGTCGGCGGGGACCAGCAGCGGCTTTTTCCTCTGCGACTTCAGGTAGCGGGCCAGCTTACCGCAGGAGGTCGTCTTACCGGCACCCTGCAGACCGACCATCATGATGGCGACCGGCGGCTTGGCGGCGAGATCGAGCGAGTTGTCTTCGCTGCCGCCCATGAGGTCGACGAGCTCGTCGTGGACGATCTTGATGACCTGCTGGCCGGGAGCCAGGCTCTGCAGCACCTCGGTACCGACCGCCCGGGTCCGCACCTTTTCGATGAAGTCCTTGACGACCTTGAAGTTGACGTCCGCCTCGAGAAGCGCCAGGCGTACTTCACGCAGCGCATCCTTGACGTTGTCCTCGGTCATCACCCCCTGGCCGCGGAGCTTCTTGAAAACCAGGTCGAGCTTATCGGATAAAGTGGCGAACATGCAAACCCTATAACGTCCCGTTTTGCAACGGTTATTATCAGCGAAACCGGGGCAGGCGCCGGCGTCGGCACGCAGGTATCCCGCGGCAAGAGAGTCAATTTAGTAGAAAAAAGCCGATATTGTCAAGAAAAATATCCGAAGCTTCGCAACTTACACCGGCGAAGCAACCCTCCCCCTCGCCTATTTATTCAAATCCCTCTCCCTCCGGGAGAGGGGCAAGTAATCCATATCCCCTCGCCCTCCGGGAGAGGGGATAACTATACAAGGGGAAGGTTCAGAGAGTGGGCCCGCGTCACAGCCTTATCACGCTCGATGCCTTCATCATGCTCTCGGCGATGGTGAACATGTTGGTCACCGCACCGGCTGCCAGCGTCTCCCTCTTCTTGAAGTAGTCCAGGCAGACTCCGCAGGAAAGCACCTCGACGCCGCGATTGCCGAGCGCCTCGAGCGCCTCCAGCACCTCGGACCCCTCGGTGGCCAGCAGCACACCGGAGTTGACGAAGAACATCCGGTCCGGGAGCTTGTCGAGGTCCAGGAGCGTGATGATGTAGTTCTTCATCAGGAGACGGCCAAGTTCCTCCGGCCCCTCTCCCAGGCGATCGGTCCCGATCAGCATCACGACCGGCCCCTCTTTGGCGGCGGTTACCGACTCGGTCGGCGGTTGTTCGCCGACCGTGATGGTGAGGGCGAAGCCCCCCTCAATAACCTCCTCCTGCACGGTGTATCCCCGCCCAGCGGCGAAGCGGGTCACGTTCTCGCGGGGAGCGCCGTCGTCGAGCAGAACCCGCAACCCGTCTTCCGCGCTTTCCAGGGCCCGTTTCACCGAGACGACCGGCATCGGGCAGGCCATGCCCCTTACGTCCAGACTCTTCATGCTTTGGCTCCTATTTCAACGAAAGTGTCACCTTCTTTACGGTAAAGATGGCGCGGGAGAAGTTCGGCGGCAGCCAGAAGTGCTTCCACCGCCTCCCTCAGCTCCTCCGAGTACCTGAGGGCCAGACCGCAGTCCGCCGCCAGCGCGCGGGGGGCCGGGATCACCAGGATCTTCAGTTTCTTATCCTTCAAAAGCCGCTCCGCCTCCATCACCCGGTGCACCGAGTTGAAAACGGCGACGTAATCTCCATCCTTAACCACGACGACTCCTTTTATTCCGTAGTCCTTCCGCCCACGACAAGTGATTATCCCTTAGACCGAAGGCCGCATTTATATATATCCCTCGCCCTCCGGGAGAGGGTGGCCGAAAGCCGGATGAGGGAGTCTCCCAAAGCCCCTCACCCCTGCCCCTCTCCCTGAGGGCGAGGGGAGACAGTATGGGGCGAGGGGATAGGGAGAATAATTGACAACCGAGAGCTTACCTCATAATATCTGCTGCGCGAGGTAACTAATGCATACAGCACTCTTAGTAGCAGCCCTGGTCCTCGGGGCCATCACCATCAACGTCCCCATGGGATACCAGCGACAGGGATGCCGGAAGTTCTCCTTCGGCTGGTACTTCTACGTGCACATCACGATTCCGATCATCATCTACGCCAGGATCAAGACCGGGCTGGGATGGCAGTTCATCCCGTTCACCCTCGCCGGTGCCGTCACCGGGCAGATCCTCGGCGGACGCCTCTATCGCAAGAGGAATCCCGTTGAGCAAGAATGACAAACGTCCCAGGATGCGCCGGCCGGCGGCAGTCTCCGATCTCCTTTCGGCGATGCTCAAGGGGACTCCGGCCGAGACGCGGATCCGGGAGGGGCGGATCTGGGGGATCTGGGAGCGCGCGGTGGGAAGCCGCATCGCCAACCACGCCCAGCCTTCCGCTTTCCGGGACGGCACACTCACCGTCACCGTCGACAGCGCGCCCTGGATGCAGCAGCTGAGCTTCCTAAAGCGCGAGCTCATCATGAAGGTGAACGACGAGCTCGGTTACACGCTGGTGAAGGAGCTCTATTTCCGCGCCGGCAAGGTGGTCAACTGGGCCGCCCCCGCGCCGCCCGCCCCCGCACGCAAGCGCCGCCAGCTGGCACCCGAGGAGATCGAAGAGATCGAGGAGCAGGCAAAAGCGGCCGGCACCGCCGAGCTTCAGGCGCTCTTCGCGAACCTCATCAAGAGGGACAAAGAGAACAGATAAGAACTTAAAACCCATGGAACGCGGATGACGCGGTTAGGCGGATTTCCGCGGATCAAATCTAAAAAGGCTTTAGGGGTAAACCAAAAATCGTTTTTGCAGTATCCGCGTAAATCCGCGTAAATCCGCGTTATCCGCGTTCGATTTCAGTTTCTTTACGATAGATCCTCAGCTTCTCCTCGCTGTATCCCCCATCCTCTCCCCGCACGAAAAGAGGCGGCTCCACCTGCAACTCGCCGGCACGCCCCTTCATCAACTCGACCAGAAACATCCGCGCCGCCATCTTCGCCGTCCCGTGCACCATCCTAAGCCGCAGCACCGCAAGCTTCTGCCGCGCCGCCTCGACCATCAGCTCGGTAAGCCTCGAGGTGTGGTAGATGAAACAGATCCTGCCGCTTTCCTTGACCAGGAACTTGGCTGCTGACAGGAAGTCGGCAAGGGTGGCGGTGGTTTCGTGACGAGCGAGATCACGCCCGGCCCGCGGGCTTACCTTCCCCGTACCGGGGCGACGGTAGGGCGGATTGGAGAGGACGAGATCGAAGCTCGAAACGGTGAAGCGCTCCTTCAGGGAGATCACGTCTCCGTCGATGATCTCGACGCGGTCGGCGAGTGCGTTAGCCTCCACGTTTCTCCTGGCCAGGGCCGCCATCCCCTCCTGCAGCTCGATCCCGGTGACCTGTGCAGCCGGCTCGGTCCGGGCCACCAGCAGCGGGACGATGCCGCATCCGGTCCCGAGATCCGCCACCCGGTCACCCGCACGCAGCTGCGCGAAATCGACCAAGAGGAGCGGATCGACCGAGAAGCGGTAGCCGTGCCGGGGCTGCACGATCCGCAACCGGTACCCGGTCAGCTCGTCCAGGGTTTCGGTCTCTCCGCAAAATGCTATCTGATCAGTCACTATCTTCCGCTCGGTCAACTGCACCTCAACTCCTAACAGCCCCTCACCCGAAGGAGGGGACTGGCTCCGCCAGGTGCCTGTCCCCTTAGGGCTTTTGAGGAAAGCGGGTAAGGCTGAAAGAGCGCTCCGCTAGGGGGACAGGCTCCGAAACGGAGCCAGTCCCCTCTGCTGATAACCAACACTAAAAGCTCTACGCCGCCCCATCCTCCGCGGTGCTCCGGCATTCCGCCGCCTGGCGCCGGCGGAGCAGGTATTCACGCACCAGCGCGGCGGCGAAGATCAGGAAGGAGGCCAGGGTGAGGTATTTGCCGACCTTGAACGGGGTCGGGTCGAAAATGAACTCGACCTTGTGCTGCCCCGGAGGCAGATAGACCCCACGCAGGACGTAGTCGACCGGGTAGATCTCGGCCTTCTTGCCATCGACGTAGGCGTGCCACCCCTTGTAGTACTTTTCACCAAGTACCAGCACCGAATTGGTCTGCACCGCGGCGTTGACCTCGATCTGGGTGGGATCGTAGCGGGTGACCCGTGCGTCGCCGCCGGAAAGCGGCGCCTGAGGGCTCGGGGTAGCCAGCGGGATCGGGGTAGCCGATTCCACGATCGCCATCGACCTGCCGTTGAACTGGGGATTCTGCAGGTCAGCGAGCGCGTCTTCCGGGGAGTTGGCCATGACCGCCACCGGGGCGAGCCAGGCCTTGGGAAGAACGTTACGGTTCTCGAGCACGACGCTCCCGTCGGGAGCGGTGAAGACCGGGGTGTATTTAGACCCGACCACCCCTTTCTCCTTCTCGTACTGTTCGCCCGCCTCCACGATGTACCTGACGTTCATTATGTCGGCCATGGGCGACATCGCGTTGAAGTTGTCGAGAAAATCCTGCCACCGCTTCTTCTGGACCGGGTTGGAGGTGAACATGACCGGGATGCCGTTACTGACGTAAGACATGGGATCGGCCCCCTCCATCGGAAGGGTGCGGTACTCCTTGCCCGCCTTGGCCACAAACTCCATGGCGGGGGTCTTCACACCGCGGGTCTGCTCCGGCACCGGCTGCAGCAGGAGGTACTTGAGATTGACCCGGGTGACGTCGCCCAAGTAGCAGGCGAGCAGCAGGACGGGAAGCCAGGCCAGGATCTTTTTGTTCTTTCCTCCGGCGTAGATCACCGCGGCGTGGATGGCCGCCACCACCATGGCGATCCCGGTCTCGTTCACCAGGTTCACCCATCGGCGCGCGACCAGCTCGGGCCCCTGCTCGTACCTGGTGGGATTCCCGATCATGTTGGAGAAGGCGTCCATGAAGCTGCTCCGCGCCACCGTCTCGATCCCGAGGAAGGCCCCGAGCGCCACCGGGAACGCCACGATTCCATAGACATACCTGCGGAAAGCGGTGGTTGCGCGTACCTTTTCATCGATCAGGAGATCGAGCCCGCGGGCGGCCAGTACGCCGAGCCCCATCACCGGGAGGAACATGATCATCTTGGGAACGCGGAACCGGTTGATGCCAGGGAAGTGCTCATAGAGGAACCAGTAGAAGGGGGTGAATTTCCCCATCGAGAAGAGGATTCCCACCACCACGCCGGCGGTCGCGAGCCAGGTGTACTTGTCGCGCCTGAAGATGAGCGGCAGCGGTACCAGGAGCCACGGGAGAAGCCCCATGTAGTCGGTGGTCTGGGTGAAGACCATCCTCCCCCAGTAGTAGGCGTCGATGTTGGTGCCGTTGTAGCCCCCTTCCTGGCGGGAGTAGCCGAAGAAGCCCGGGATGACGAAGGTGACGAGTTCTTCCGGGGGGAGCGACCAGGACATCGCCTCTTCCACGTCGAGCCCGCCCTTACCCTGGTTGGAACCGCTCTGCACCCCGCGGGTGGTGTCCTTCGACCAGTCCGAGAGCGGGACGAGCGAGATGGCCACGGTGGAGAGGAAGAAGAGGAGGATGATGGCATTGAGGCTCAGGATCTTCGGGAGGGTTCCCTTTTCCTTGCGCTCCTGGTAGATGATCGCCGCCGAGCGGCAGACGCCGTAGACGCCGATACCGAGGCAGGTGTAGAAGGCGACCTGCCAGTGCATGTTGAAGAACTGGAACGCGAGGCAGACCGCGGCGGTCATGGCGAATATGTAGCGCCTGGTCTGGAAACCCTTTTCCACGAAGTAGAAGGCCCAGGGTGCGAAGCTGATGGTGGCGATCTTCTGCACGTGGCCGGCGTTGATCAGCGAGGCGTTCTCCGGCGCGATGGCGAAGATGAGGCCGCCGAGGAAGGAGCCGAGGCGCCCGACCCCGATGGCGCGGCAGAAGCAGTAGGTGCCGGCGCCGCCGAAGAAGAGATGCAGGATCATGAACCAGGCGGTGTTGACCGGCTCCGGGAGCAGCCAGAACAGGAGGTTCCGGTAGAAGAGGAACTGCAGCGAGATGGTTCCCCCGCCTTCGGTGCCGCCGCCGTTGGAGAGGTAGTCCCACCCGGCGTGCATGGAGGGGCGGAACAGGTCAAGAAAGCTCATGGTCTTGAAGTGTTTCACGCCCCAGAAAAACTCGGCGATGATGTCGGGCGCGCGGACGATCTGACTCGTGAACAGGATCTTCGCGAAGAAGATGATCAGCACCAGCAAAAGTCCCAGCAGATAGAGCAAATCCTTGCGTCGTTCAGTCATCACAAACTCCGTAGATAGAAATCGTGCAAAGAGGTGGCATAGCCATGCCAGTTGAAGCTCTCCAGCATGGAGCGCCTCCCCTCTTTCCCCAGCGCGGTACGCCGGGCGGGGTCCTTCAACAGGGCGACTGCCGCCGCCACCATTTCCTGCCAGTTATCGGGGCGGCAGAGGAGACCTCCCTCGCCGTCCCGGATATATTCCGCGATCTGCCCGACCCGGTCACCGACCACCGCGACCGAAGCGGACAAAAGCTCGGTGAGTTTCGCCGGGCACTTGCAGCGGTTGATCAGGTTGTCCTCGAAAAGGTAGAGCGCAACGTCTCCGGCCGCGAGATAGTCAGGGAGCTCCGCCGGCTCGATCCATCCGGCCTGGTGCAAGACGCCCGCGAACCCCAGCGTCGCGGCCGCGGCAGCCAATTGCGATTCTTCGCCGTGGCGCCCCTTGCCGACCACCAGGATGCGCACGTCCGGAAGTTCGCGGTGGATGCCGTCCAGCACCTTGTGCAACCGCTCCTGCTCGAACTCGAAGAAGCGGGTGTACAAAAGGAGCACCGTGGCGTCGAGCGGAATGCCGACTTTGGCCCGGGCCGCGGCACCGTTTCCCCGGGTTCCCCCCTCGACACAGTTGGGGAGATAGAAAAGCTTCCCGGGAGCGACTCCGACTTCGAGCGATTTTTTCTCCAGCTCGCGGCTCGCGACGGTGACCGCCGACGAATGCGGGAGAAGCCAGCGCTCCTGGAACTCGAAGACGGCCTTTTCCGTTTTGGAGTAGGAGTGGAGCTCGTTCATCCCCCCCTTCCCTTCCCAGTCGTCGGTATCGACCACCACCGGCGGGAGCCGCACACCAAGGTTGCGGACGGCGATCACCAGCATGGCAGCTATCCCGCCGTACCCCTTCGGCTTGAAGAGATGGATCAGGCCGGGCTTCTCGGCCAGGGCAGCCCGGAACATCCGCAGGGAAAGAAGGAGGGTGGAAACCAGCTTGCCACCCTTCGGGAGCGAGACGTTCACCAGCCGTACGCCGCGCACCTCCTCCACCTTCCCCGAATCCTCCGGATTGGTGTAGGGAGGCGCGATGATCACCACCTCGGTGCCGAGCGTCTGCAGCTCCACCGCCAGCGGGAGCATGCGTGCCAGGACCGTTCCCTTGGGACGGATACCGAAGGGGGCGAGAAATACCACTTTCAGCGGGCGCCTATCCTCCATACTTTCCGTACCTTCCCCGGGTGAAATCGATGAAACCGCGCCACATCATGGAGAGCTTCTTCAGCTTCTCGTCCTCGAAGAGGATGATGCTCCCGGTCTCCTTGGCAAGGCGCACCAGGTCGAAGAGGCAGTGCCCCGGGAAGTGGCGCAAGTACATGGTGAAGACCAGGAACCGGTTGCGCGTCTTGTAGTAGCGGCGCAGCGGCGAGTGGTTCGTGGCGATGAACGGGCCGTACTTCTTCGTTTCGCCGACGCTGTGCAGCAACCGGGCCCCGTTCGCGCGCAGCACGCGGTAACCGCGAGACCTTAGCCGCAGGCAGTACTCGTTGTCAACGAAATCGATGAAGAGTTTGTCGAGAAACGGCCCCACAGTCTCATAGGCCCGCAGGTTCAAAAGGCACCCGGAGGTCATCGGCGTCATCACCTCCTGACAGCGTTCGCTTCCCGGCGTATGCCCGGACTTGGTGACGTGGAACGGGGAAAGCATCCCCACCTGTGTCGCGTCCATCGTCTCCAGGCAGCCGATCATCTCCGCGATCATCCCCGGCTCGGCTTTACTGTCCTGGTCCATGGTCAGCAGGAAATCGCACCCCGCCTCCCGGGCCTTCTCGGCGCCGCGGTTGAGGGCGGTGGCGATACCGAGATTGGCGTGGTTGGGGAGATAGCGGACGTTGGCCCCAAGGCTATCAGCGATGGAGGCGAAGGCGGCGTCATCCGAGTTATCGACGACGAAGAGGGTCTCGACCTCGCCGAGGTAGCTCCTCAGGTTGTCCGCCACCTCCTGCGTCGGACGATAGAGCACCACCACTGCCGCCACCCGGTAACTATGCCGCATGGTTCACCGGTCCCGAAAGCATGCAGAGGTTCACCAGGCGCTGCATCTCCGACAACGCCGAAGACTTCATCTCTTCGATAACACGGTAATTTTTCTCCCTCATCTCCTCGAGCCGCTCGGGAGACGGGAGCTCCTGGTGGAGAAAGTCGGCGAGGGTAAGGTAGCAATAACCGAAGGTGTCGAAGTCACCAATGGCGGGCTGGATGACGATGGGGATGACTCCGCAGGATAGATACTCGACCAGCTTCGTCGGGCAGGCGACGCGGTTAACGAGGTCGTCGTCGCGCAGGACGAAGCCGAGATCGGCCTGGGCATAATAGCAGTAGACCTCTTTTTTGGGCACGCTTTTAATTTCGATCTCGCTGGTTGAGTGATCGGAAAGCTTTTCGCGAAAGCCGGTCACGTCCCCAGTCAGGATCAAGAAGCGGCAGCGGGCGCCCACCTCCTTGATGGTGGAGACCATCAAGTCGACATTCTGCCAGGCCTGGGTGCCCCCGGCATAGACCACCAGTGGTGCGTTGCCGGTTGATTCGCGCCGCGGGACGGCCCCCGCCTCATCGAAGATCGGGACATTGACCACACGATCACGGGGGATTCCGTACTTGCGCAGGTAATGATCGGCCATCGCTCCGCTGACGGTCACGATCGCGAGACTGTTTTTGACCGCCACCCGCTCAACCAGCCGGTACCGCCAGGCGGCCAGCCTCCGTCCCGCCATTTGGAACTCATCGGGGACCACGCCGTGCATGTCGGTTACGCAGCGGCGAAAAATATACAGGGGGAGAATGGCCAGCGCGTTGCCGACGGAATGGACGTAGATGCAGCGTGCGGTGAGTGCGAGGTAAAGGATCAGCGGCAGGTGAAGAAACAGGTTGAGCCGGTAGATGGTCAGCAGCTCCGAGCGCCTCTCCTTCCCCGCCTTCAAGTTACCGACCAGGCTTACCTTGAGGTAGCTTCTGTTGACGGAGCTGAAGCGGTTATCGATGGCGGCAATGCGCTGCATCATGCCGTCCTTCTCGTTGTGCGGCCCCGGGTAATCGGCGACAAAGAGCATCATGACTTTGTCCCCGCCCCCGCCAGCATTCCCTTCAGGTATCCCCGGACCAGGCTTAGGTTTATGAGGTAAGCCATCTTCCGGGCACCCTTATAGTGGGGTTTGAGGAAGTATTTGTACGGAAGGATCAGGCTGAAGAGGATGGTCAGGTAGTTCTTCTTGAAGAACCCGTACTGTCCGTCCCCGTAGCCGTAGTTGTAGTGTTTCTTGGTGGCCTCATCCAAAGTGCTCGGGCAGTTCCAGTAGACGACCGCCTTCTCCGCGAAATGGAATCGGCAACCGGCTTTTTTGAGCAGCATGTCGAACATGGTGTCTTCGGCGGTGTAGGTATCCTCCGGATATCCCCCCACCCTCGCCCACGCCTCCTTCCTGAAAGCGATACTCCGCGAAGACGGAAGGAAGTTTTCCCGATCGATGCTTTGCAGGATGGGGACGAAGAGCCTTGAATAGGACTTCTGGAAATCATTGGCGAGTACCGGCTCGTACCAACCAGCCACGACATCGACGTCCTCGTCGGAAAGTGGGCTGGTTATCTCTTCTAACCATTTACTTTCCAGCATACATCCCGCATCACATGCCGCTATCAGAGGATTAACCGCGCTGGAAACGGCAACATTTCTCCCCCTGGCGATGGGGCCTTTGGTGTACTTCCTACTGCACGTTTTGTCGACGACCACTTTTAAATTGAGGTCGGGGTGTGACTGTGCGTAGTTCCGGATCAAATCGACAGTTCCATCGGTAGATCCGCCGTCCACCAAGATGAATTCTGCCGCATAGGTGGATTGATGCAGATAACTCTCAAGGAAAGCGACAATGGTCGTCGCTTCATTGAAAACGGTCGTAATAAGGGATACGGCGGATTGTATAGTTTTCATCCCTTGGCCCATAGACGGTAGTAGGTACGTTTAACCGCGCTCCAGTCGTGCTCGTCGGCGAACGCCTTGCCAACCTCTGGCTTCGACGAGCCGCCGGCTAAGGCCTCACGCATGCAGAGCTGAAGTTCCTCGTTGTCCCCGGCGATCCACATCATCTTTTCGCTGCCAGGCATCAGTTCGAGGTAATCCTTTTTAAGAGGGTTGTCGTACAGAGCAATTACTGCATTCGAGTAAGAAAAGGCTTCAAGTATTCCCAGGTATCCTGACGTAAAAACAACACAGGCCCGTGCCAGGTAGCTATCCACGTCGTGTACAAAGCCCTGTAACTCAACATTCAAATTGTGCTCTGCGACAAAGGAAGTCACCCACTCTTTCAAGACTCCATCACCGCAAATGATCAACTTGTACGACGGGAATTCAGCACTCACGGATTGCCAGGCGGAAAGGTACTGTCTTATCCCCGTGTCCTCTGCCAGGCGGCCGACAAAAAGGACCATCTCCTCTTTCCTTGCCGCAAACCGTGCCTTTGCTACCCCTCCGTACGTGACTGCATCCGGCCGAGTTCCATACCACTTCTGGATGTAATGCCCCACACAGATGTTGCCTTGGCATAAACGGCTGGTGAGACTTCTCCGTCGCACAGTTTTTGGATCAGGAGGACATTTACCTTCCCACCCGTGAAAGGTGATAAACACCTTTTTTCGAAGTAACTTGAGGGCCAGCACAAATGGAAGCCACGCCCAAAAAACGGAGTAATCGTGGAAATGAACGACATCGGCTGCCAACACTTTCGGAAAGAGTCCGGCTATCTGCTGGTACCGGTAAAGGGTTTTGATATACCTTTTCGTGCTTTTTGCCAGACGGTGCACGTCGACACCATCGATGCGTTCGTAAGGGGGGAGGCGGTCATGGTTTTCAACGATGAGGGTTACACCATGACCATCCTTCAACAACTCGCTACTTACCTCGCGAAGGTGTTTTTCAACCCCGCCTATATGTGGATAATAGAGAGCTGCTATGAAAACTATCTTCATTTCTTGAAGGCCGCGATTATGATGTCAGACTCGCCCCAAATCGGTGTGAAAATGTGGTCGTCCAAGAACGACACCACATCTTGAACAAAGTACCTATTGAACCGCATGAAACGCTGCCCTAACTTGTCGTTGAAAAGCCAGTTTCGCAGGTACCCTTCACACAAGAGAGACTCGATGACTTCAAAATCGGCTTTTTTGAGCAAATCGAGAATGGCATCCTCAGTATAACGGCGGAGATGCCCTACTCTTTCATCAAAAGGATCCTTGCCAAATTCCTTGATGTACTTTTTATGCAGCGGCGCGTTGACCGATGGAACCGACATCAAAAAGTGTCCGCCAGGCTTAAGCAGGTCATAAACTTTTCTGAGCGCGGCAAGATCGTCAGGTAGATGCTCCAGCACTTCTGTCATCATTATGACGTCGTACTGCTCGCTATCAGAATACTGCATGAAGTCCTCCGCCTCGAATCGGAGGTTGTTCTCAAGATGAAGAATACTAATAGATTTCCTGTTTTCCCCGATCGCCTTATCCGACAGATCGACGCCTTTTGTTTTCGCGCCTTTGCTGGCGGAGTAAATCGAAAATGCGCCTCCGCCACAGCCTATATCCAGAACCTCTACACCTGATTTTAAATATTTGTCATAGACCTTAAGGTGATTCCGTAACGAAAAATCTGATTTCGTCGGTATTGTCGTGAGCGCAGTTGTCCCGGAATGGAACTCTTCATAAAGTTTTTTGTCGGCCATTTGCGGTATATCTCCGAAGGACTAAATAGATTCCGTTGTCATTTTCGATTTAGTTTGGGCGACCTTTCGCCAAATGATTCCAGCTGAAAATATAAAACCGATCACCTCATTACAGATGAGCGCCATGGCCGCCCCCATTGCACCAAAGCGGGGAAGCAGTGCCATGTTAATCACGACCACGCCCACTAACTGGAGGAGATTGACCAGCCAATAAAGCCTAACGAGTCCAAAACTATAACCGATGATGCCAATCGGACATACGAGTAGCGAAACGACGTACCTCACACATAAAGCCTGCCCCAGCAAAACAGCGTCGGCATACTTCTGGCCGAAGAATAAGGGAGTGGCATACGGCGCAACCAACGAATAAACCATCGCAAAAACGGCAACTAGAAGGCTTAGGCCGATTGTTTTTCTTATCATGGCCATTGTCTTGTCAAAGTCAGTCAATGCGGACGCCCGAGGCCAGAGCGCCGTGTTTAGTGCCCCAAGTAAAATGACCAGAGGCATTGTGAATCGTGTTGCGATGCTGTAAAGGCCTATCTCCGCCTTATCCAGAAAATAACCCATCATCCATACATCCGCTCGCATGGTAATCGTGACCAAAACCGATGAGAGTAGCATGAAAAACGCGAATGTATTGGCACCGGTAGTGTCCATCCCACCAGATCCTGCACCAACAACTGGAGCTCGCAACAGCATTTGGGGGAGCTCACGCACAGGTTTTCTAAACTCGCGCCATCTAAAGAACGCCCCCCGTGGTACGAGCAATATAAAGGCCACCGCTCCGGCTCCAGCGGCGACAACCGATACGGTAATGACAGTTTCCAGAGACCATTTTTTCAGCAACGCGAGGAGCAAAATCCCTGCGAACGATACAACTGTCTGTCCAGTCGAAATAAACGCATTCATTTTGAAACGCTTAAGCGACTGAAAGTATATTGTGGGGATGTGGGCCACGGCAGTAAAAATACCCACTAGAAGACTGACCCTGACCAAGAAAGATAAGTCAGCCTCATGCCAAAGGCTCTTAGCGACAACCGGAGCCACAATGAACGCCGAGAGTGATGCCATAACAACCAGCAGCATCCGCAACCGGAATGCCCATCTCAGTACAGCGAATTGGGCCTCCTTGTCATTTGTTTCCACCGCTCGTGAGGCGAAACGGATCGCTGTCTGACCAATACCCAGGTCCGACAGCGCTGCCGCTAATCCGGAAACACTCAGGATAAGGGCATAGTCACCCATTGCCTTGGGGCCAAGACCACGAGCAATCAAGATTGACGTAACGAAGCCAGTTACGACGGAGACGACTTGAGGAATCATCGAAACAATGACGTCTTCGATAGCTCTCCTTGTCCCAAGAAAAGTCGTCTTTAGTCGGCTAAGCCATTCAGCGGCAGTGCCCTTAATAAGAAGCATCGATTTCCTTGTAAAGATTGCTCTTCAGCGAGGCAGCCCCACCTACTAAATCAAACCAGACTCTGCATCTTCATCCCTGCTCCAGTCTGCTCTCCAGTTCCGGCAGCAACCCCTCCAAAGCCTAACGGCTAGCGCTTTAGCTTTCCGATGATCTTAGCAATCTCTGATTCTAGATACTGACGCTCGTCACGTCTTTAACGATGTTGAGCTCCACGATCCACCCGGGCAATCTCCTCTTTCAACTCCGATCCCATCCGGTCCAATCGCTCTCCAAGCAGCTGTTGGCCTTCCAACAACAAGTCAAACTTGTGGTCGAGGTTATTGAAATGCTCACGTGCACTGCTTTCGACGCCGTCAATCCGTTCAGTCAGGTGGGCGAGGACCCCATCGATGCGCTGATTGAGCCGGCCTTCGACTTCATCGATGCGCTGATTGAGTCGGGCTTCGACTCCGTCGATACGCTCGTTCAGGCGGGCTTCGACTCCGTCGATGCGTTCGTTGAGGAGAGTTTCAACTCCATCGATGCGCGCCGCGAGCTCGTCGAACCGCTTGTCGGTCTGTGCAGCGTGCTTGTCGAATAGAGCCTCAAAAAAAAGCTTGTCGTTTTCATCCATTTCGGCCTCCTGTGGGGATACCGGAATTCGCCTTTGCGCCACAATTAAAGATAACCCGCTTCAGATGGCCCCCGCCCGATAGATGCTCGCGGGTTCGACGCCCATCTTCAGAAGTTCTTCGTGCAGTCCCTCCCCGCGCTTCAAGGAGGTGATGATAATCCTGGAGCTGCACGAGGGAATGGCGGCCTCCGGAGCTATCACCGTCTTGTCGAAGAACCTTTCGCCCGCGCCCTCTGAGTCGATGGCCAACTCGAGCTCCAAACCGGTTTCCTTGAGGGAGAGGTAGGCGATCTCGGCGACCTCGTCGATGCCACAGAAGGCTACGCTCTTCACCCCTTCGGCGGCGAGAGATCGAAACAGCCTGAGATAGTCCTGGCGCGCGGTCGTGTACAGCCCGGAAAAGTAGCTGAGGTGCTGGTAGGCGAGACGGCTCTTCTCGGCAAAACCTTTGGGGGTGAGGAGATAGGCGTAACGGTTCCGCGGGAAGTTGTTGACCCGGACGAAACCTTTGGCGACGAGATTCTTGAGATAGGAGTTGACGAGACCGAGCGCGATGCCGAGACGCTTGGCAAGCTCCCGCTGGGATAACTGTTCCTCGCCCGAGATCTCCGAAAGGAGCAGGAAGGAGCGGTAGGGATCTAAAACTTTTTCCTCTTCACCGTTCATTCGGTGAACACTACAACAATCCCCTTGAAATTACAACAAAATCGTTTTCAATCGATCCGTAGATTCCGCGATGAAGAGAGAGGCGCTTCGACTCCAGCGCAGTGCCTACCATTTTGTTGCCGGACCGCGTGGGCACGGGGTGCCCACCCTACGGTGCTCCAAGAGGAAGGTGCCGGGTCGCAACGGAAAGTGCCCTCTTGGGGGCGAACATGTCACTTGGCGAACCAAGATGCGATTTCCGCGCCGAACTTGTGTTTCCGACGGTGAAAACGTCACGTTTCATTCCGAAGTGTCATTTTTTTACCTGATTAGCGCCAATCTTCCGCTAGGCGTAACCACCGCTCTGGTCGGCTGCCAGTCCGGGCAGCGGCAGCAGCGAGGCGGGGAAGCATAGCAGCAAGATCGAAACGACGGTTAAAGCGGTACTGA
>NZ_BLXW01000030.1:0-60740 GCF_054784495.1 Geomonas sp. Red276 | reverse complement strand
CAGTACCGCTTTAACCGTCGTTTCGATCTTGCTGCTATGCTTCCCCGCCTCGCTGCTGCCGCTGCCCGGACTGGCAGCCGACCAGAGCGGTGGTTACGCCTAGCGGAAGATTGGCGCTAATCAGGAAAGAAAATATCGCCAAAACTCCTCCATGCCACTAAAATCGCTTGATACTACGCGACTTTTCCTGTATACGTCACTTTCAAACAAGCGTTCTCTCATTATTCTCGACGATTTGATGATCACCAGGAGGGGAAATGAATATTCACGAGTACCAGGCTAAGGCGATTCTGAGGAAATTCGGGGTGCCGGTCCCGGACGGGCACGTCTGCTACAACGGCGCCAGCGCCCGTGAGTGGGCCAAGCGGCTCGGTGACGGGCCATGGGTGGTCAAGGCCCAGATCCACGCCGGCGGGCGCGGCAAAGGGGGCGGCGTGAAGCTTGCGCGCACCCCGGACGAGGTGCGCGGCATCGCCCGCGACATGCTGGGGATGATCCTGCGCACCCACCAGACCGGGCCGGAAGGAAAGGTGGTCACCCGCGTACTGGTGGAGAACGGCTGCAACATCGCCAACGAGCTGTACGTGAGCCTGCTGGTCGATCGCGCTACCTCCCGCGTCACCGTGATGGCCTCCACCGAAGGGGGGATGGACATCGAGGAGGTGGCCGCCAACACGCCGGAGAAGATCTGCGTGGAGGCGATCGATCCCCTGGTCGGGCTCACCCCCTTCCAGTGCCGCAAGATCGCCTTCAGCCTCGGGCTGGGCGGCAAGCTCACCACCAAGGCGGTCAAGGTCCTCCAGGGGCTCTACACCACCTTCATCGCCTGCGACTGTTCCCTTTTGGAGATCAATCCGCTGGTCGTGACCGCGGAGGGGGAGCTCCTGGCCCTGGATGCCAAGTTCGGCTTCGACGACAACGCCATCTTCCGCCATCCCAAGATCGGCGACATGCGCGACTTCGACGAGGAGGACGCCAACGAGGTGGAGGCCTCCCAGCACGACCTCTCCTACATCTCCTTGAACGGCAACATCGGCTGCCTGGTCAACGGGGCGGGTCTCGCCATGGCCACCATGGACATCATCAAGCACTACGGCGGCGATCCGGCCAACTTCCTCGACGTCGGGGGCGGAGCGACCATCGAGCGGGTCACCGAGGCCTTCAAGATCATCCTTTCCGACCGGAACGTGAAAGGGATACTGGTCAACATCTTCGGCGGGATCATGAAGTGCGACGTCATCGCCACCGGGGTCATCGAGGCGGCCAAACAGGTGGAGATCAAGGTACCGCTGGTGGTCCGGCTGGAGGGGACCAACGTGGAACAGGGGAAACGCCTCCTGAAGGAGAGCGGCCTCAACATCGTCGCCGCCGACGGCATGGCCGACGGCGCCAAGAAAATCGTCCAGGCCGTAGCCGCGGCCGCTTAGGAGGGGGACCATGAGCATCCTGATCGACAAGAACACCAGAGTCATCACCCAGGGGATCACCGGCGCTACCGGCCTCTTCCACGCCCAGGGGGCCCGCGAGTACGGTACCCAGATGGCGGGAGGGGTCACCCCGGGGAAAGGGGGAACCACCATCGATGGCTTCCCCGTATTCGACACCGTCGCGGAAGCGGTGGCATCCACCGGCGCCAACGCGTCGGTGATCTACGTCCCCCCGCCCTTCGCGGCCGATTCCATCATGGAGGCGGTGGACGCCGGGGTGGAACTGGTCTGCTGCATCACCGAAGGAATCCCGGTGCTCGACATGGTGAAGGTCAAGCAGTTCATGAAAGGTAAACGGACGCGGCTCGTCGGGCCGAACTGCCCCGGGGTGATCACCCCCGGGCAGTGCAAGATCGGCATCATGCCCGGGTACATTCATCGCCCCGGGAAGGTCGGGGTGGTCTCCCGTTCCGGCACCCTCACCTACGAGGCGGTCTGGCAGCTCACCAACGTGGGGCTCGGCCAGTCCACCTGCGTCGGCATCGGCGGCGACCCGGTGAACGGCACCAGCCACATCGACTGCCTGAGGCTATTCGAGGAGGACCCGGACACCGAGGCGGTCATCATGATCGGGGAGATCGGCGGCAGCGCCGAGGAGGAGGCGGCCCGTTTCGTGAAGGAGCATATGAAGAAGCCGGTGGCCGCCTACATAGCCGGGGTCACCGCCCCCCCGGGAAAGCGGATGGGACACGCGGGGGCCATCATCTCCGGAGGGAAGGGGACCGCCACCGAGAAGGTGGCGGTGTTAAAGGAGTGCGGCATCAGCGTGGCCGCCACCCCGGCCGAAATGGCCGAGGCGCTTTTGAAGGTCTACCGCCCGAACTGACGCTGCCGCCTCCTCCCGTTCCCGGGGCATCCTCCTCGCGAAGCTGGCCAGGGGAGCCTGACACGCGGGACAAGGGTGGCGGATGAGCGGTCGGGATATAAAACAAAGTGCACCACCGTGGTGATGTTGCGAGGGAGGCAGGGTCCCTCCCGGGAGCCCCCTCCCTCGCAACACATTGATCTATTTGAATAGTTCCGGGACCGGTATTTTAGGGCGGGAACCTCCAATTAGCTTGATCTATAATCGATTTTAAAGTATACATTTTTTTAAAACAAAGAGTTCCTGTTCACCTGTGGCCTCCCGTGAGGTGTACCGGGCGGATTTTGACAACGGCAGTCAGAGTACCAGCAGAGAGCTTACGAATGGCCAAAAGCAAAAAACATCCCCGTTACAACGTAGTATCGGTCCGTGTGAGTGACGAAGAGCGGCAGATGCTCGAGAAACTCTCCGCTGACGAAAACAAGAAGGTCTCCGAGCTGATCCGGGAGGCCTTGCAGACCATGACCCCTCCCAAGTAATCATCACCCCGGCAAGTCCGAATCCGCCACCTCCTCCAGCGGTTTCCCGCCCTCCTTTTGTCCGAAGATCCACCATTTCGCCCCCCGTTCCTCCGCAGCCGCTGAACTTTTTGTCCTTAAGTTCATTGGAATTCCGTCGATCAGTTAGGCGGCAACAACTGACGTGGAGGTAGCATGAAAGATTTCAGGATCGGTACCAAACTCGCCATGGGCTTCGGGTTCATGGTGTTTCTCCTCATGACCATCGCGCTTCTGGGGCTGTACCGGATGTCACAGGTCCAGGAGCAGGTGGAACACGTGGTGAAGAGTAACTTCGTCAAGCTGAACACCGCCTTGGAGGCCTACGAAGCGATTCAAAACGTCACCGGCACCGTGAACAGGATCACCATCATCGAGGACCCGGCCGCTCGCCAGGCCGAACGCGCCAAGCTCGACGGCTACCGGGCCGCCTACCGCGAATGCATCACCAAACTCGATGAGATGGAGAGCCTGCCGGAGGGGAAGTCGATCATCGAACGGATGAAGAGTTCGACCAAGGAGGCGTCCGAGGTCAACAACCGGGTGCTCGATCTCGCCATGCAGGGGAGATTGCCGGAGGCGCGCCGCATCCTGCTTAACGAGACACCCAAGCCGGACCAGGAGATGCTGGCGAGCTTCGCCGCCATGCAGCAGTTCCAGAAACAACGGGTGGATTACCGGTACACCGAAGCGGTGACCCTTTACCATACGGCCAGGACCGGATTGCTCATCTCCCTGGTGTTTGCCGTCCTCCTCGGCTCCTTCTCCGCGTTCATGGCCTCAAGGAGCATCACCAAGCCGCTGAAGAGCCTCATCGAGATGCTGCGCGGCATCGCCCAGGGGGAGGGGGACCTGACCCAGCGACTGGAGGAGCATTCCAAGGACGAGCTCGGCCAGCTCGCCCACTGGTTCAACGTCTTCATGAAGGTGGTGCACGACATGGTGCAGACGGTAACCAGGGACGGCATCCAGGTGGTGATCGGCTCCGACCAGGTACACGCCGAGTCGGCGGCCATCTCCGCCAGCGCCGAGCAGCTGGCGGTCAGGGCGGCGTCGATCGCCACCGCCAGCGAGGAGATGTCCTGCACCTCGAGCGAGATCGCCCACAGCTGCGCCCAGGCCGCGGAAGCCGGCACCCAGGCGAGCGAGATCGCCGCCAGCGGGGCGGGAGTCGTTAGGGAAACGGTGCAGGGGATGAACCGCATCGCGGAACGGGTGCGGACCGTGGCGGAATCGGTGGGGCGGCTGGGGGAGAGATCCAAGGAGATCGGCGAGATCGTGGGAACCATCGAGGAGATCGCCGACCAGACCAATCTCTTGGCCCTCAATGCTGCGATAGAGGCGGCGCGGGCCGGCGAGCAGGGACGCGGCTTCGCGGTGGTGGCCGACGAGGTCAGGGCGCTGGCGGTACGGACCACCAAGGCGACCAGCGAGATCGGGGCCATGATCCGCTCCATCCAGGCGGAGACCTCGGCAGCCGTCGAATCGATGGATGCCGGCGTGCGTGAGGTGCACAAGGGATCCGAGGACGCCGAGCGCTCGGGTGCCGCTTTGGATCTCATCATGGGGCAGATCGAGGCGGTGACCATGCAGGTAAGCCAGATCGCCACCGCCGCCGAGGAGCAGACGGCGACCACCAACGAGATCGCCGGCAACATCCAGCAGGTGACGACTACCGCCCAGGCGGCCTCGGAAGGGTCGCAGGGGAGCATGGCGACCTCTCATAAACTGATGGAGCGGGCCAAGGAGCTGATGGCGATGCTGGCCAAGTTCAAGGTGGAGGAGGATGCGTCTCTCTCCATCAACAAGGGAAAGGCCGCGCACCTCGTCTTCGTCGGGAACATCAAGGCACACCTGGACGGCGCGAAAAGGGTCGACGCCCACGCACTCCCCACCCATCTCACCTGCGCCTTCGGCAAGTGGACCCAGGAGACCGGGCGGGAGCGCTGCAGCCATTCCGGTTATTTCCAGAGGATCGAGGGGCCGCACGCCCGGGTCCACGAGCTGGGCAAGCTGACGATCCAGGCCTTCGACGCGGGGGACCGCAGCAAGGCGGAGGGGTACTGCGAGGAGATGGTGCAGCAGTCAAGGGAGCTGATCGGGATACTCGGGGAGCTGGAGAGGGAGTGCGGGAACGGGAGGTAGTACAAACCTCCCTCACCCGGCCTCCTTATACCCTCTCCCCTATTCAATCTCCCCTCGCCCGATGAGCGGAGCTAGGGCAGAAGATCAGTGGAAGATGATGCCGGTTTCGCCTTCCAGACTCAACTGGAGGGAGAGACGGTCCTGCTGGACCAATAGATCGTTCAGCTTCAGCGAGTTCAGCTTCCCGGAGAGGTAGACGTTGTCGGCCAGCTTTACCCTGTCCAGCGATTTTCCCGCCAGCTCGCGGGCCTGCTCCAGGCGCGGGGTCAGGTCCATGGCCAGCTTTTCCTCGATGGTGCGCCTGAAGGTGCCGTGCAAGAGCCAGTCGGCGGACCGCACCAGGAGGCTCTGGGTCTGCAGGTCGAAGTCGACGTCCTCCATCGAAAACCGGTTGGTCTCCGGCCTGAAGACCGGCTTCCCCGTCAGGTAGAAAGTCCCCTCCACCGTCCCCGCCATCTCCACCTTGAGCTGAAGGTGATCCCCGTTCCCGCTGATATCGATCGCTTTCAGGATGACGCTCTTGCCGTCTTGCCCGAGCTCCCTGTTGAGCAGCAGCGGAGCCGCCGCCTTGGCGAGGTCGTGGTAGAAAAGGTCGGTGGCCAGCGAGATCTTGAAGGAACGGTCGTTCCCGCCAACGAGCTTCAGCGGGGGAAGCGGAACCGGCCTTCCCGCCGCCGGGCGGGGGCCAACGACCACCCGGGCCACCGAGGTCACCCCCACCGCAACCTTCATCCGGTCCCTCTGCAGGGAGAGCGGATAGAGCACCACCTCCCGGGGAGCCATCACCAGCCAGGCGCCGTAGCGGCTATCGAGCAGCAGGGGCTGCTGGGCCTGCGTCCAAACCTTCGCCACCTTCCCCCTCAGATCGAGCATTTCGTTCAACTTGGTGGTCGCCAACTGGGAGAGCGTTCCCTGCAGCGGACGGGTCATGTCGTTCACCAGACTCTTCGGCTGCACCGAGAAGGGGCCCACCCGGAGCTCCGCCGGCAAGGCGTCGGCGAGCCCCAGGAAGCGGACGTCGGCCACCACCTTCCAATCCGGCGTGAAGCGCGCCCCCACCTCGAAGTTCAGCCTGGTGGGGAGGGCCGGCGTCTGGATGATCCCATAGCCGAGCGAGATCCCGACCGGGATGGTGACTTGGCAGCGGTTGTCGGCGAAGGCAACCGAGATGGGACCTCTGCGGGTCACGGCGAAGGGAAGGTCGGTGGAGGTGTTGCCCCGGTAGAAGTCGTGGGGTACGACTCGGTTGAGGGTAGCGCTCAACTCGGCGGCGGACATCTCCACCCCGACGTTGACGGTGGAAAGCTCCTGCTTCACCTCCGTCCGGAACGCCTCCTGCCGCGGCATTTCCGCGGTCAGCCGCTGGGCAGGCGTGACACCTGCACAGGCGGTCAGGGCAAGAAGAGTGATGAAGGGAAGAGCAAAACGAAACATGCGGATGAGACAGTTCATGGCAACCTCTTCACGCAGCCGCTCCCAATCCATTCAAGATGAAAGGCGGAAACAGGCTGGACAGAAAGTATTCACGGGAGAGATGAGAGATTAACGAAGCGGGAGTGTAATTCCTTGTCGCCCACAACTCAACCCTTAAGTTGCCGCTGGCGATCGATGCCCGGTCAACACGCTCAAAGTTAAAAGATATCCCCAGGGCTACCTATTGATACGATAACCAATATGGTTAATATTGGCAGATAGAAAAGCGCACGCCACAGTACGATTTAGCCGAAGTCAAGTTGGTCGTCGCCAACCGCCGCGCCACGGCTTTCACTCGGAAAAGCGATCGAAAACGGCAGGCGGATGGGGCTAACGGTTGACGAAATGGTAGAGGTGGTGCGCTCCATGAGCGGGAGCAATTTATACAAGTCGATGACGGCCTATCACGACCACACGGAATGGCAGGATGTCTATCATGCTCTGACGCCCCACGGCACGGTAGCATACATCAAGGTTTCCAATCCGCATCGGAAGGTCCCGGTAATTCAATTTAAAGAGAAATAAACGGGAGATTGAAGCCAGCTATGAGGGAATCGATACAGTGTACAAGCTGCGGGTTTAAGGGGATGGTACGCGAAGAGAACCGTACCGAGACCCTCACCCATAGCGGCGAGTCCGTCACACTCACCGGCCTCTCCGGTTGGGTTTGCCCGTCCTGCCACGATGGCTGGTTCGACGAGGCTGATCATATCCGGTTTGCTGCTGCGGGCGACGAGTTGGTACGCCGTGCGCGGGAGCGCGAAAGTAAGGAGCTTAGAAGGATACGTAAGAAACTGGGGCTGACACAAAAAGACGCGGCGAGGATTTTCGGCGGCGGGGTCAACGCCTTTTCCCGTTATGAGCGGGGGGAGATAGAGCCCAGCACATCCACTATGAAACTTCTCCGCCTCTTGGACCGACATCCCGAATTACTAGTCGAGGTGGCGAAGGAGTAATTCCCGGCCGCCTCTGACTCCACGAGAACCGTGCATCATCCTCACCCCAGCCCTCCCCTGGTAGGGGGAGGGAGAGATTGAGAAGGCGCGAATTGACTCTACGGGATGCGGCTTTCGCAGGGGACTTTGGTCTGGCAGAGGCCGCAGCCGGTGGCGGTGACGCCGTATGCTCGGGCGACGGCGTCGGGGGCGGCGCCGTAGACGTACTGGCGGCAGACGGTCTTGTCGTGGCCGTCTTTGCTGAGGGCGCCGACGGGACAGCGGGCGATGCAGGCGCCGCAGCTGCCGTTGCGGTAGTAGAGACAGTTATCGGTGTGGTTGGGATAGGTCCTGAGCGTCGGTTCGAGCTCGAGGTCGGTGATGACGCTTCCCAGTCGATGGGCGATGCCGCGGGGGGTGATGACGGCATCGTTCAAGCTGAAGGTGCCCAAGCCCGCGGCGTAGGCGGCGTGGCGCTCGGACCAGGAGGAGGCGACGCCGACCGGGGTGTCGACGTACTCTTTCCAGGCGGGATGAAACTGGGGGGCGAAGGCGCGGCATCCACGGGCGGTAAGGAAGGCGACCAGGTGCCTGCGGAGGGCGCCGTTGAAGGCCTCGCCGAAGTTGCGGGTCTGGGCCCAGGCGCGCGAGGGGAAGCGATCTTCGCGGCGGTTGGTCTCGCGGGTGGCGGCGGTGATCGGGAGCACCCAGGTGATCACCGTCTTCGGCTCCCAACCTCCCCCCTCCTCCAGCCGGTCGGCGAGTTCAGTCGGGGTCAGGTGGAAGTCGCCGATGACCGACTTGTACTCGGCGAAGAGGGGATCGGCGGCGGCAGAGAAGCCGACCAGGGGTGCGTCGAAATAGGGGGCGCCGTCGGGAAAGCGGTTGCCGGCATCGTCGCGGACAAAGCGGCGGATCTCTTCGCAGATGGTCTCTCTCATCCTCTACCTCCTCGTTTTAGCCCTACCCTATCCTCACCCGTTGCCGTGCCCCGTCAACTTCTCCCGGCCCCAAACGTCAGCTCGGTTTGGCCCCATCCTCACCCTGTCCCTCCCCTTGCAGCGGAGGGTACCTTGGTCCGGCTTGGTCGTTTTGTAGTCTTTCGGAAAACCGCGTGGGCACGGGGTGCCCACCCTACGAGTCGCCAATCGTCAGCTGGCCTCGGCTTCCATCCTCCCCCAGTACCCCTTGAGGGGAGGGGTACTGGGGGAGAACTTCGCAGTATAAACGGGCGACGAGGAAGAGCAGACGAAATAAGGCGGATCGTTTGGCGCGGTAGGTTAGCATGAGTCGGGGAATGGAGATAGAAAAATTAGAGGGATGGGGCGGCAGGGCGGCAGGCTGAGACTTCTTATGAGGGTGGCCGGAAGGCCCCTGCCCCTCTCCCCTGAAGGGGCGAGGGGATAGTGCCCTGATTGGCGGGGGAAAACCGAACAGGGTGGCCTAAACGTGGAACTTGCGGGCGAGGTCGTTGTCGATCACGTAGACGCAGATCTCCTTGGCGGCCTGCTTGGTGTACTTGAACTTCTCCGAGCTCAGGTTGTTGATCAGGAAGGTCACGTCGTCCCGGATCCGCTTGTCGTAGGTCTTGAAGGCCTCGGTGTCGTAGTCCTTGATCGCCCGCCGGAAGTTGGAGTTCTCCAGGAACGGCTCCAGCACCTTCTCCTTCAGGTTGTAGACGTAGCGGTCGTGCAGCGACTGGAAGAGCTGGGTCTCCTGCGGCGGCTTCCCTTCCACCATGATCTCCTGGGTCAGCGTCTTGCCGGTGTACTCGTGCTGGACCTCCTGGCGGAAGGTGAGCCGGGACTGGGTCTCGGCCTTGGCCGCCCCCAGAAGCCTCCCCTCGATGCCGGAGAGGAGCTCCTCGGTGACCTCGAGCTTGTCGCCGGTGAAGGTGCAGATCTGCACCGCGCCCGGCTCGAAGTTCACCGCGAACATGTAGTTCAGGATGTCGCGCTCGATCTGGGCCTCGTTGTAGTAGTACAGCGCCTCCTTCACCTCCTGCAGCACCAGGTAGTCGTAGTTGTGGATGAGCGACTCCATGAACCCCTCCGGGATGGCCTCCTTCAGCTCCTTGTGCCAGCGCGTGAAGAAGGTGGAGAGGTGGGACATGGTGATCATCTTGTCCTTTCTCGCGTAGGCGGAGTAGAAGTCGGAGAAGATCTTGATCGACTCCCTCCCGGAGAAGCCGTGGTCCCCCTCGTGCTCACTTTCGGCGATGATTTTTTTGCGCCGCTTGGCGTTGAGCCTTTTGCGGTCGTCTTCCGTGAGCCAGTCGGGGATGTGCCCGGTGTAGATCTCCATCTTGAGGATCTGCAGGTGCTCGTCGCAGTAGAGGCGGTACTTCTCAGGGTCCCCGACCCATTCCAGGAGCGCATCGGACTTGATGTTCATCCTGGTCGAGATGATGACCCGGGCGAAGTTGTGCAACACCCGCGGCAAAAAGCTCTCGTCGATGTGCTTGCCGAAGATGTTCCGGTAGATCTCCACCTCGGTGTTCAGGTCCATGACGTAGGGGATGTTGATGAACTCGATGCGGTCGGTGAAGGACTGGACCCCTTCGATGCTCCGCTCGTCCTCGGGATTCATGAGGGCGATGAAGAGCGAGCGGACGTTCTCCTCGACCTCCTCGACCTTGTGGATCCCCTCGGAGATGATGTTGTGGAGCTCCAAAAGCCTCTCGGCGTTGTGGGACTTCACGTCCATCAGCGCGTAGATCCCGTTGTTGGTCTTGGCGAAGTTGGAGAAGATGTACTTCACCTCGTTGGAGTCCCCAAGGAGGAGATCGATCTTCCGCTGCAAGAGCTCGTTCGAGTGGATGTTCACCTTGGTCGAGCGGTCGCCCGGGTTGTAGACGGTGATCCCCTCCCCCAGCCGCCGGTTGAACCGGTAGGGGCGGACCTGGATCATCTTGAAGAGGTCGGCGGGGTCCTCGAGCCTCGCACAGAGCGCCTGGAAGAGCGAGGTGCAGATGGTGCAGGGGGAATCCCTGAAGACCCAGTCGTACTCCTTGTCGGTGAACAGGCGCCATTTGAACGCGTCGTTCTCGAGGAGGTCGTCGAAAAAGGCGCGCCGCTGCGACTTGTCGATCATCAACAGCGGGTGGTCGTGGGAGGGGCAGGGGACCTCCACCACGTCGGAGCCGCGCAAAAGCGCCGCCTTGGCCTCGGAGAGGTCGGAGGGATCGAGCTCGTACTCGTCGAGCAGATGGGAGAGCCTCTCCATGAAGGAGGCGACCTGGTGCTCCTTGAAGCGCCCGAGCACGTAACGGTCGAGATGCCAGACCACCTCGTAGCAGCGGCCGGCCTCGGTGTTCGCGTACTCCTCGAACTTCATCAGGAGGTTGTTCAGGAAGGTGCTCTTCCCGGAGCCCGGCGGCCCCTCGAAGATGTAGATCTTGTTCTGCCGCGCCCCGGTCTTCATGGCCGCCACGTGGCTCATGAAGCGGTTGGCGAACAGGCGGTCGGCGAAGAAGGGACGGTCGGAGTTCTCGACGAACAGCCGCCTCGTGTCGTAGTTGACGAAGTTGATCGACTCGGGGTCGTCCGGGTACTCGTCCACCCCTTCCGAGACATAGTTTTTGATCATATCGTGAAACAGCTGGAAGATGTTGCGCATCATCATCTCCGGCTGCTGCGACACGAGCTGCATGTACTCCTGGAACGAGAAGGTCATCGACTTCTCCCGTTCCACGATGGTACGGCCCAGTTGTTTCAGTACGGTATCGAGTTCCGGCATAGTTTTCCCGCCTGTCACAGCGCTTTCCTTTCCAGTACCTTGTCCTTCATGGTGTAGACCACCCGCTGCCAGGTTATCTCGGGCTCTTCGCCCCCGTCGCGGTTGCCGCGCGGGGCCTCCACCACCGCCTCGCTGGTCTCCAGCTGGACCGGGGCCCCCCAGAGGTACTCGATCCCCACCATGGTGTTGGCGATGTAGTCCTGGACCAGCTGTTTCCCCTCGAAGTGGTGGACGAGGTAGAGGGAACCGTGCTCGCCCCGCTCGGGGGCGATCTCGATGAACGGCGGGTGGTAGAGCGAGGCGAGCACCATGTCCCGGTACTGCCGGGCGTCCCTGCTCTTCACGTAGTACTGCCAGACCATCCGCTGGGGATCGAGCCGTTTGCCGGTCACGAAGAGGTCGAAGCGGTCGGTGAAATCCTGGTCGACGAAGTCTTTTATGAAAAGGTAATCGCAGTAGTTGGAGCGGACCCGGAAGAGGAACTCGTCCCCCTTCCCCGCCTCGCTGTCATACTTCTTCCTCATCTCGGCATTGGTCAGCCGATGGAAGTCGTACCCGGTTCTCCCCTTGTCGGCGGTCTCCTTCAATTGGTACATGAGCCTCATGCCGAGGGCGTAGGGGTTCATCCCAACCCGCGGCATGGAGGTGACGCCGGCATGCACGCGGGCGAAATCGACCTCGTGCCCCTTGATGCGGTCGTCCTCGAGGAAGAGCTTCTCGTGCCAGTAGCTCGCCCACCCCTCGTTCATGATCTTGGTGCGGATCTGGGGCTGGAAGAAGATGGAGGTCTTCCTGACCACCTCGAGCACCGAGCGCATCCAGACGTTGTCGTCCTTGGCGAGGAACTCGGAGTTCTCGATCAAAAACTTCAGGAGGTCGTAGCGCTCGACCCGCTTCACCGTCAGCTGTTTCTGGTAGTGGGCCTCCATCTCCGGATACTTCCTGGTCACCTCGATGAAGAAGACCCGCTCCCCGTCGTCGCCGAAGGCGTCGATGTTCTCGTTGTAACGGGTGATCTCCTTCAGGTACTCGCTGACGGCGACCTTCTTCTCCACCTGGAGAAAGACGTCGAAGTAGTAGTTGAGGCGGCTGGAGCAGGCGCGGTCCGGGGAGGCGAAGAGGGGTGAGAGCTCGGCGTGGTAGCCGACCAGGTTGTCGAGGGAACGGGCGAACTCGAGGATGTAATCCACCCAGCGTCCCTTCTCGGCTCGCAGTTTGGCGATCACCCGCTTGTCCGACAGAGCCTGCCCGGTGAAGTCGTACTCCCAGGTATGGCGGAAGTAGAGGTTGTTCTGGAAGAAGTCGATGTGGCCCAGCACGTGGTAGAAGATCATCACGTTCAGCCAGTCGGGGTTGTTGTCGTTGTAGAAGGAGATCGGCGGCCGGGTGTTGATGACGGTCTCGTAGGGGTTATGCGGGTAGAGCTCGTACTCGCCGCGCCCGCGCAAGACCTCCACGTCGTGGACCCAGTAGTCGTAGAGGGTCGGGATCATCACCTTGGGGGAGAGCTCGATCAGGTCCCGGTTGGTGACGATGTACTCCAGGCTCTCGTCGGTGAAGGAGAGCCCCGCCGCCCGCGCCCGGACCTTGCACCCTTCCATGATCTCCTTGGTATGTTGGTTGATAAGTTCCATACGCGGTCACATCCCGTTTCTAATAATTCGAACGTTCGAATTTTTTCTGCAACCTCTCGTGATCACACGCGAATTCCGATTTTTTCTGCGCGGCCCGGTCTCCTTTTCCCGCCGTTTCCCCGTCTTCGGGGGCCATCGCTGCTAGCTGATCAGCCGCTTGATCCCTTCGATCACCCTCGCTTCCTCGGCGTCCTCGGCCATCACGTCCATCCGCAAGAGGTGCGGTTTGTCGCGCAGGAGCCCGGAGTTCTCCAGGTAGCGCGCCACCTCGGTCCACTGGGTCCCGGAGTGCTCGGCGATGGTGACCCCCATGCGGCTTACGTAGGAGAGGATCTTGATGAGCTCGGGGATCGACTTGTCCCCGCCGGTGTCCCAGTCGTCGCCGTCGGTGCCGTGGAAGACGTAGATGTTGTAATCCGCCGCCAGGTTCTCCTTCTCGACGATCTCGTTCACGAGCTTGTAGGCGCTCGCCACCTCGGTCCCGCCGGCCACCCGGGAGTTGTAGTAGGTGTGGAAGTCGGGGACCTCCTTGGCCTCGGTGTCGTGGAGGATGAAGCGCGACTCCACCTGCCCCGCGTACTGGTAAAGGAGCCAGGAGTAGATCATCACGTGCTGGGTCGCCACCAGCTCGGTCACCTTGCCGGCCATCGACCCGGAGTAGTCCCTGAGGAAGAAGACCATGGCCTGCGGCTCGTAGTCCTTCTCCTCGGAGAAGATCCGGTACACCTTGTCGCGGGGGGAGATCAGGAAACGGGTCGGGTCGAGATCGGAAGGGTCGGTGATGTTCCCGAGCGAGATGTTGGTCTCCATGATCTTTCTCAGCGTCGCCTTCTTGTCGAGCACCTGGCCGGAGCCGCGGTTTCGGTCGGTAAGATCGTAGATGTAGCGGGTGAAGGAGCGCTTCTTTCCTTTCTCCTTGAGGTTCGGGAGCTGGAACTGCTCGGTGAGCACCTTGCCGAGCTCGTAGGCGGAGGCGCCTACCTCGTGGGCCTCGCCCTCCCCCTGCCCCGGCCCCTGCCCCGGCTCCTCGCCGGTCTCGCGGACCTTCTGCTCGCCGATGACCTCCCCTTCCTCCCCCTTGCCGCTGCCGCCGGTGGCGCCGCCCTCACCGGGAGGGCGCACGGAGGGGTCGTGGACGAACTTCTCCTCCTCGGTGGAGGGGACCACCACGACCTTACCCTTGCCGCCGACCTTACCCGGCTTGATGAGGCGGCCTACCCGGATCTTCCTCGGGAAGCCGTCCTTCTCGCGCTGGCGGTCCCGCTCCAGGAGGTCGTCCAGCGACTTCATCTCCAGGCCGAAGGGATTCTGCACCGGCTCGCGCCCCTCCAACGCCGCCATGTCGTGCCAGGCGTAGAGGCTCTTGGCGAAGTCGGGGAAGGGGCCGCCGCGGTCGGAGGAGGTGAGCTCGGCGCGGCGCCGGGCAAGCTCGTCTCTGAAGCGCTCGTAGCGCTCCGGGTCGAGCCCCCTGGCTTTCAGTTCTTCGAGGTATCGTTCGGGATCTCTCATGGCGTCGACCGCTCGCTAGCTCTCGTCCTCTTGGGTGCAGAAATACTCGATGGTCTTCTGGGAGCAGGTGCGGCAGTAGCCGAGCTTGCTCAGCATGGTCACGATCATCCGGTCGTAGAGCTTCTGGTTCTCCTCGTTGGTCCGGTTGGCCAGGGCGCCGATCAGGCTCCCGGCCCCGGCGATGTCCGATTTCAGCCGGACGTCGGTGACCGCCTTGACGAGCTCCAGGTTGTCCATGAAGTCGTAGTTGGGGTCCACCGAGATCTTCTGGCCGTAGATCTTCCTGATCGAGGTCCTGAAGGAGGAGCGCTGCTCCTCGGTCTTCAAACCGATCCGCTCCTCGACGCTTTTCACGTAACGCTCGTCGATCTTCAGGGCCTTCAGCTCGCCCGACTGGGGGTCCTTGTACTTCCACATCCGGTCGGGTCCGAGATTTTCGGCGTCGATGCCGATGATCATGTTGACATAGTTCTGAACGTCCTTCTTAATGGCGAACGGCTCGTCCATGTAGGCGTTGAACATCTCGGTCATGATCCGCTCGCGGTAGAGCTTCTTGGCCGTCTTCAGGTCCTCGAGGTACTTGGCCCGCTCGTTGGTCTCCACCACGTAGTCGAGCACCACCCGTTCCAGGGCCTTGAAGACGTCGTAGGCGACCATGCAGCGCCCCTCGTTGGTCTCCGAGCTCTCCTTGAGGATCTGGATGCTGCGGCCGAGGCTCCGGTGCCCCAATCCCCGCTGGCCGAAACGCTTGGTGATGTCGGGCTCCTGGCCGAGGGTGTCGATCACCTCGGCGAGCGCCTTGATGCTCTTCTCGCCGGCCACCTCGCCCGCGGCGAGCTTCATGGTCTCGATCGGGGTGAGCTTCTCGCTTCTCGGGAGCCTGGTCAAGACCACGCCGACCGAGGCCGCGTAGTTCAGGTTCGGGTCCTGGTGCAGGGTCTCCTTGGTGAGGGTGGTCTTGGACTCGCTGCCGATCGCGTAGGCGGTCAGCCCCTCCTGCATCCGGTAGTTGGTGTTGTGGGAGACGTAGCAGATGCGGCAGCGGTCGACGATCGGCGCCTCCTCCTTCTCGGAGAGGAAACGGTTGAACTCGGAGTTGTTGCTGGTGGCGATGATCATGGAGTCGATCGGCCACTTGTAGCCGTCGATCTCGATGGCCCGGTTCTGGATCACCCCGAGGTAGACCTGGACCAGGTCCTTCTTGTTCTTGAAGATCTCGTCCGAGAAGTGGATGCCGCCCCCAGCCACCCGGGCCAGCGCGCCGCGCCTTAAGTCGAAGCGGTACGGGTTGTTGGTGTCGGTGAGATGGAGCAGGCGCTGGATCGACTCCTCGCCCAGGAGGTCGACCGCCGACGAGGTGATCTTGTCCTTGGCCGGGTACTTGCCGGTCAAGGTGCCGAGGCTCTCGCTCATCGGGACCGGGACCACCAGCACCGAGTCGAGCATCTTCTCGAGGTCGAACTCGTGGAAGTTCCTGATGTCGTTCCAGATATAGCCGCTGCAGGCGCCCAGCGGGCGGTAGTTGCGGTAGAGGTTGTCGACCTCCTCCTCGGTGAACCCCTGCTCGGCGAGGAACTTGCGGTTCTCCTCCTGGTCGTCGAAGAGGTTCATGGCCAGGATCATCGGGTCCTCGTAGGTCTGGGAATCGATCTCCCGGATCCTACCGTAGCTCCCGATCTGGTCGACGTTCAAAAAGCGGAAACTGTACTTGCGGTTGCGGTCGCGGGAAAGGAAATTACGGTACTTGCCGCAGAGGAACTCGACGAAGAAGGTCTTGCCGTTACCCGGCTCTCCCACGAGGACGAAGGCCATCTCCTTGCTGGAGCCCCCCTCCGCGGCATCCTTCACGAACGAGACGAAGCTGTTGATCTCGTCGTACATGCCGATGGTGTGCTTGCGGCCGGTCCGGAAGATGTTGAAGTCGTAGGTGGTCTTCCCGTTGACGGTGACCTTCTCGAATCCGGGTTCCAGGATCATCCTGATGATCCCTTGGAAGGCGTTCTCGAAGACCCGCTCTCCCGCCTTGACGGCGGCCAGGTGTTGACGGAGCGTCTGGTTCTTCTGCGCAGTCATGATTCCCTCCGCACTAGCGTTTTTGTGCCATTTATTGGGCCCGAGGGTTCCGGGTTCTCATTGGTTTAGGCGTTTAGGTCAAGTATACGCCTTACCCCTGTATTGTGCAAAATACGGCAAGTAAGCTTTCCTCAGGCCGGGGGCGGCCGGCCGGGGAGGCGGGTGGCGTCGGGAAAGGGCAAGCATTTCAAGGGAGTCACTGAATTGTACCGGGGAGGATCGTTTCCGCAAGGAGAGGGGAGATCTTTGCTTTGGGTGGCTATTTGGTACTATCTAACATTATCGAACGAGCAAGGCTCAAGAGGAGGGAGTTATGAGAGGGAAGCTTTGGACAATTCTTTTGCTGCTGGTGGCGGTAACGCTGGCGGGGTGCGGAGGAGGCGGGAACGACCATCCCCTCATCACGCAGGATATCCTCAGTAACGACAACGTGGACGGCTACGTGGTGGAGAACACCGCCGGCAACCGTTCGGTGGGGCTCGTGGTCCGGGACGGGCTGAACACGGTGCCGGCCGGCATCGACCCGGTCAGCGATTCCGAGTACCGGGCCTTCCTCGACTTCCCGCTGGACACCATCCCGCTGCGGGCGTCGGTGACGGGGGCCACCCTCGACCTCACCATCCGCGACTACAACTCGAAGGCCTCTTCCATCCCGCTCCGCATCGAGCTCGTCAACTTCGGGCCGCCCTTGTCCACCGACGACTACGACCGCGCCCTGCTGATCCCGCTCGACGTCAGAACGGTCAACATCTTCCCGAGCGACTTAAACCATCACGTGCTGATCGACGTGACCGATCTCATGCTGACCGCCCAGAGGCTCGCGCTGGCGAACTTCCAGATCCGGGTCATGGAGGATCTCGGGACGGTGATCCCCGGGAGAATCGCCATCGACGACTCGACCAGCACCTCGGTGGCGCCGCTTCTAACCGTGGATTACGTCATGTAGGTCAGAGCAGGTAGCGGTTCACCTCGACCCCGAGCAGGCTCGGGTCCACGGTGGCCACGATGGCCCGGGGCGGGAGCGCCCGCCCCGGGACGAAGACTTCCCCGTCCGTCTCCCGTCCGGCGGCGTCGGCGATGACCCGCACCCGCGGCTCGGCCGCCTCCACCGGGTCGGGGTTGGTCTCCACCACCACCGCCAGCTCGCCGCTGTCCAAAAGCACCAGCGACCCCAACCCGTGCAGACCGACGCAGCTCACCAGCACCTTCAAAAGCGGCGCGTCGAACTCCTTGCCGGCCCGGCTCAAGAGGTAACGGATCGCCTTGTCCGGCGAGACCGCCGTCCTGCCGTGCACCCGCGAAGAGGTCAGGGTGTCGTAGGTGTCCGCCAGGCTGACGATCCTCCCGAAGAGGGTGATCCTGCCGTAGGGAAGCCGGGGGTAGCCGGAGAAATCGGCCAGCAGGTGATGCTCGAAGACCCCGGAGATGATCCGGGAGGTCATCTTGTCGAGCCCCTTCAGCATGGCCAGCGAGCTCACCCCCTTGAGGGGGTGGGTCTCGAAGGCCGCCTGCTCCTCGGGGGTGAGTTCGCTCTCCTTGTCGAGGAGGGAGGGGGGGAGGTGGGCCTTGCCGAGGTCGTGGAAGAGCGCGGCCATCCCCAGCTCGCAGAGGTGGAACTTGGAAAGCCCCAGCCGCTTCCCCATGGCGAGCGCCAGCAGGCAGACGTTGGCCGCGTGCATCTCGCCGTAGGAGGTGTGGCAGCGGTTGGCGGTCAGCCCCAAAAGGCACGATTCGTGGCTGTAGAGATGGTCGATCAGGTGCTGGACCACCCGCTTGCACTCGCGGAAGCGGATCGGCTGCCCCGCCGCGGTACTGGCCATCACGCTCTCCATGGCGGTGATGGCCTTCTTGTAGAGAAGCCTCGCCTTCAGCCGGTCGTCGCTCAGCTTGTCGGCGTCGACGTCGGCCGCCTCGATCCCCTCCACCAGCATCTCCACTTCGAGCTGGACGATCCTCCTCGCCTGCATCCGCTCGAGCATCCGGCCATAGGGGTCGGTGGTCGTCTCGTCGGCCTCCTTCAAGGCGTAGACGAAGCTGCGGAGATCGGCGGCGGTCACCTCGGGGGTGAAGGTGACCCGCCCGACCTGCCGGCTCTTCAGCTCGTGGGCGAGGAAACGCGAGGCCTCGTAGCCGGCGGCATCGGGGCGCAGCCGGTGGTCGCCCAGGTAGAGATGGCTCCCCTTCATCCGCAGGGTCGCCTCCTCCCGCTGCTGGATCTCCCTGATCACCTCCAGCACCTTGGCCACCGGGAGCTGCACCGCCGCGTGCCCCTCGCTGTAGTGGGCCGACGTCTTCAAGAGCACGAACAGCTGGGCCACCAGGGCCTTGCCGAGCTTGACCATCTCGGCGTGCATGCCGTCACGGAAGATCTCGGGGGCCATCTAAACCTCCTCCCCTTCCAGGGGATCGCTCTCGTCGCTTCCCGACAGGGAGGAGAGCGCCTCGGCGATCAGCTCCCGCACCTCGGGATCGCGGCTGTGCTTCCCCTCCTCCAATAGCTCCAGCGCCCCCGGGCTCCTCATCTTGCGAAGCCCCGCCACCGCCAGGAGGGCGTTCTCCCGCTGGGCGGCCTTCTGGAACCAGCGCTTCTTGAGGAGCATCTCGCGGAAGATCGGAAGGAGGGAGTCGTTCCCCAGCTCGCCGATCAGCCCGTAGACCGCCTTCTTCTCGTCGAGGGGACGGAGCTTGAAGTCGTCGCTCTGGGTGAGCGCGATGGCGGGCTTGAGGGCGAAGGTGAGCCGCTCCCGGGCCATGATCTGGAGGGCACGGATCCTCAGCGCGGTCGAGTCGTCCCTCAGGTACTTGAGGAGGTAGTGCTTCGCCTTGGGGTCGGGGGAGCGCTCGAGGAACCCCAGCACCTCGCGGCGGATCCGGGGCTCCTTGCTGGAGATCAGTCCCACGATCATCGCCAGCGCCTTGGGGGTCCCGACCAGCGAGAGGACCAGCACCAGGTTTCTCACCAGGTACCAGCGCGGGTCGCTTAGGTAGGGGGCGAAGACCTCCGGGCGCGCCCGTCCCAGCTCGACCAGCACCTCGACGATCAGCTTGCGTATCTTGAGCTTTTCCACCCGCCCCAGGAGATCGCAGATCCCCCCCAAAGACGGCACCCCCAGCATCATCAGGAGGTCCCGCACCTCGTCATACCCCACCGTGCTGTCGGCCGCATCGATCGCCTCCTGGAGCGCCGCCACCGTGGTGTCGGAGAGGACGCCGTCGATGACCGCCCGGACCTGGTCGGCCAGGGGGGGGGGAAGCTTGGGGTCGCCGGCCAGGTGATCCAGGAAGCGGATCATCTTCAGGGCGCGCCCGATCTCGGCGCCGAGGAAGAGGTTGCCGAGGAGCTTTCCGGAGATGGAGAGGAAGTCGCCGAAGATCTCGGGGTCCCGGTTGGCGCCCAGGACGGCGAACAGGATGGTGAAGACGTCCTCGAGCGGTTCGCGGGTCACCTCGAGCTGGCGCGCCTTGCGGAGCCAGGCGGCGTCGTCGCGGGTGAGAGCGAGGAAGGTCTTCGGGATGGGACGGGGGGGAGGGACCGGCTCCTGCCTCAGGTAGGCGAGCGCGCGGGAGATGGCCCCCTGCTGCGGTCCCTCGGGGAGAGCCCCCCCCTCGATCGCCATCTCGACCAGGTCCTCCTCGAGAAGATAGCCGATGTGGGGGAGGTTCCGCTCCCAGAGCTGGGTGACGATGTCGTCGTCGGCCTGGGTCGTCTGCTCGAAGGCGACGATGGAGAGGAAGGTCTGCAGCTCCCGCTCCTCGAGCCCGGAGGCGAAGGAGAGGAGCCGGATGCCGTCGGAATGGATGCGGAAGGCGAGGCTCTCCTTGGGGTCGGCGTTGTCGTAGACCACCTGGCAGCGGTAGCGCATGACGAACGGCTCGATCTCCAGGCGGAAGTCGCCGAACTGCGAGAGGTGCTTCGTCATGCGGGCGTTGAGGTCGTGCATGAAGCGGATCAGGACCGGGTTGTTGGGCAGGTAGATGCGGATCCCCTTGGCCGCCTTGACCATGGCCTGGATGACCTCCTGCGCCGAGGCGACCTCTTTCTGGTCGGTGGCCACCGTCACGCGGCCGCTGTCGAATCCCTGCTCCCTCATGCCCTTACCGACTCCCGTCCTCATTAAGCCTACGCCGCCGCGCACTCGGTGTAAAGCGGCACATGTGCGGGAGGCAGCCTCCCCTCTCATCTCTTCGGCAGCCCCGAAAAAAGATCCAGCGGTTTCTGCCGCTTACCGGGGAACAGGGATAAAAAAAGGAGCCGGCCCCAAGGACGACTCCCTTTTCACTTCATCGCGGTGGGGACGGATTACATCATGCCGCCCATGCCCCCCATGCCCCCCATGCCCCCCATGCCGCCCGGCATGGCCGGCATGGCGCCTTCCTCTTTCGGCTTGTCGGCGATCATGGCTTCGGTGGTCATCATGAGACCGGCGACCGAGGCGGCGTTTTGCAGCGCGGAACGGGAAACCTTGGTCGGGTCGATGATGCCGGCTTCGATCATGTCGACGTAGACGTCGTCAGCGGCGTTGTAGCCGAAGGCGCCCTTGCCGTTTTTCACCTTGTCGACCACGATGGAGCCGTCGACGCCGGCGTTCTGGGCGATCTGGCGGATCGGCTCCTCGATGGCGCGCTTGATCACGTTGACGCCGAACTGCTGCTCGGTCGGGAGGTCAAGCTTGTCGAGGGCGACCATGGCGCGCAGGTAGGCGACGCCGCCTCCCGGGACGATCCCCTCGTCGACGGCGGCGCGGGTGGCGTGCAGGGCGTCTTCCACGCGGGCCTTCTTCTCTTTCATCTCGACTTCGGTGGCGGCACCGACCTTGATCACGGCAACGCCGCCGACCAGCTTGGCCAGGCGCTCCTGCAGCTTCTCACGGTCGTAGTCGGAGGTGGTCTCTTCGATCTGGGCGCGGATCATCTTGACGCGGCCGGCGATGTCGGCCTCGGAGCCGTTGCCGTCGATGATGGTGGTGTTGTCCTTGTCGACGGTGATCTTCTTGGCGCTGCCGAGCATGTCGTAGGTGGTGTTCTCGAGTTTGAAGCCGACTTCCTCGGAGATCACCTTGCCGCCGGTCAGGATGGCGATGTCTTCCAGCATGGCCTTACGACGGTCGCCGAAGCCCGGGGCCTTGACGGCGCAGACGTTCAGCACGCCGCGGAGTTTGTTGACCACCAGGGTGGCCAGCGCCTCGCCCTCGATGTCCTCGGCGATGATCAAAAGCGGACGGCCGCTCTTGGCGGTCTGCTCGAGGATCGGGAGGAGGTCCTTCATGTTGGAGATCTTCTTGTCGTGGATCAGGATGGCGACGTTGTCCATGTTGGCTTCCATGCGCTCCGGATCGGTGACGAAGTACGGGGAGAGGTAGCCGCGGTCGAACTGCATCCCTTCCACGGTCTCCAGGGTGGTCTCCATCGCCTTGGCTTCCTCGACGGTGATGACCCCTTCCTTGCCGACCTTCTCCATGGCCTGGGCGATGATGTCGCCGATGGTCTTGTCGTTGTTGGCGGAGATGGTGCCGACCTGGGCGATCTCTTTGTGGTCCTTGATCGGCTTGGAGATGGACTTCAGCTCGGCGACCAGGGCCTCGACGGCCTGATCGAGACCGCGTTTGATCTCCATCGGGTTGTGGCCGGCGGCGACCAGCTTGGAGCCCTGACGGTAGATGGCCTGGGCCAAGACGGTAGCGGTGGTGGTGCCGTCACCGGCGACGTCGGAGGTCTTGGAGGCGACTTCCTTCACGAGCTGGGCGCCCATGTTCTCGAACTTGTCCTCGAGCTCGATTTCCTTGGCGACGGTGACGCCGTCCTTGGTGATGAGCGGAGCGCCGAAGGATTTCTCGATGACGACGTTGCGGCCTTTGGGGCCGAGGGTCACTTTGACGGCGTCGGCGAGGGTATTGACCCCTTTAAGGATACAGTTGCGGGCATCCTGGTCGAATTTGATGATCTTTGCTGCCATGTGAAGATTCCTCCTGTAATTGGTAAGTATGAAAGAGTGGATCGGAGCGGGTGCCCGCTCCCGGACTTTACCTACTTCTCGATGACGCCGAGGATGTCGTCCTCGCGCATGATCAGGTAGTCCTCGCCGTCGAGCTTCACGTCGCTCCCCGCGTATTTCCCGAACAGCACCTTGTCGCCGACCTGGACGTCGAGCGGGTAAACCTTGCCGTCCTCGCCACGCTTGCCTTTGCCGACGGCGACAACCTCGCCCTGCTGCGGCTTCTCCTTGGCGGTCTCCGGGATGTAGAGCCCCCCGGCGGTCATGGTCTGCTCCTCAACCCTCTTCACGATGATGCGGTCCTGCAGCGGTCTAATCATACTTGTCTCCTTTCCATTGAGATTCGGGATCTCTCGTAGTAGAAAAAATTTAGCACTCATCAGTGGTGAGTGCTAAGAACTCCGTAAATATAAACAGCGTCCCGTGAAAAATCAAGGGGCCATGGCAAAATTAATTTCGAGGGGAATGACGGGGACAAAAAGGCAATAAAATCGATAGGATTTAAAAACAGGAACCGCTTCAAAAGCATTGGAACGCGGATGACGCGGATTGGGCGGATGAACGCGGATACGGCAAAAACCAACGAACCGTGTTACGGCAGAACAGCCTTGACCAGTCAAAGGCAAACCGACATCCGGGGAGAGTACCAGCCAGGCGGGAACAAGGTCCCCCTTTGCTAAGGGGGGACAGGGGGGATTTTGGACCAGGCCGCGCGCAGCCGCCGACGCTGCCTCCAAAGAAAAGGGAGGCTACCCACCACCCTGTTACCACTTCCTTTTGGCGAGCTCCTCGGCGTAGAACTTCTGGTAGAGGATCTCCCACTCGCGGCTCCCGGGGACCTTGGCCTGGCTGTAGGAGGCGAGCTTTTCGCGGACCACCTGGTCGACCTGCCCCACAGCGGAGAAGAACGCTTCGATGGAACCCTTGATGGAGTCAAGGGCGCGCCGCTCGTCGGGGAAATCGGCTAAGTCGTCGCGGTAGAGCTTGTCGAAGATCTTGTGGGCGATATGGGAGATTCTGTCTTCGGAGATGTGCATGGCATCCTCGCGATGCGGCCGCAGCCGCGGGTATGGCTAAAGGACGATCTTTCTTTCCTTGGCCAGTCGGTCCTTGATCATCTTGAGCATCTTGTGGCGGTCGATGCCGGCGCCGCCCCCCATACTCTTCAGGGTCTGCTCCAGGAGCGTCTCGGCGTCCCGCTCCAGGGTCTCCTCCTGCTTGACGTCGGCAGCGATGGCCGCCCGAGCGGCAGCGAGCAGCGCGCCCCGCTCCCCTTTTGCGGTGATGAGCCCCCCCCTTTCGAGATCTCCCAGCACTCTCTCAGCCAAACGCGCGACCTGATCATCCTTGAGACGCATACATCCTCCCGCTTACCCGTGGTTCGCGGCATTGTACGTTAATCACCTGAAAAAGCAACCTGGTTTTCCGCCATTTCGGGGTATTACTCATAGAGCATTCTTAATCAATCAAATTTATGTCAAACCCCGCGAGAAATAAGAGAAAACGTCTTGATTTCTGTCTTGGCCAAAGATAGAATACAGCCACTAGACGCTCTCTCTGCCGTGACCGTATGGCCTTTAACGCCCCTGCGGAATAATCATTGAACGGGCGACTGTCTGTGATCGTGGTGTGCTGCCCCATTGCGCGGGAATTGCCTGAAGCGATCTACAGGAGCCCACCTATCAGGGAACTCGCTGTGAGGCTCCCGGGCCCACGGCACGGTGGAGAGAGTACACATAAAAAGGGAATCGGAACGCTCCGATTCCCTTTTTTGTTGTGCGGCGACAGGTTAACCGCTATATATGAAGTTTCGCAGGTAATAGCGACCGGTTCGTTGCCTTTTCGGCGCCTCCGGTGGAGCAGGTTTCATGACGAAGGGCCCAACCTCACTTCCCGTTTTTTCCACCCTCAGCACCGGGCTTTTGGCGGTAGCCGGCATCGGGGTCCTCGACTTTCTGACCGGCGAGTACTCCCTGCTGATCTTCTACGCCCTGCCGGTGGGGGTCGTCGGGTGGCGGCTGGGGCGCTGGGGGGTAGCGGTCACCTCGCTCGCCTCCGGGGTGGCCCGCTGGATTTCCGACTACCTGAGCCATGCCGGCGCCCCGGTCTCCACCGCGGGCTACTGGAACTTGCTGCAGGACGTGGTATTTCTTCTCATGTTCGGCCTGCTCCTCGTGCTGGCCAAGACGCTGATGACCGAGGACGGGAGAAAGGACGAGGAAGAGGAGAAGAAGGAGCCGTAAGACAACCATCCTCCCCCTCCCCTCCCCTTGAAGGGGGGGCCGAGTGAAGGGTCGAGCAGAAAGCACGGCATCAAGTTCGGTTCAAAGGTCGACGTAGAAGATAGAACCAGTTTCAAGGAGCGGGGCATGAAGGTAGTCGGGTTCAACGGGAGCGGACGGAGCAACGGGAATACCGCGATCCTCCTGAGGAGGGTATTCGCCGAACTGGAGAACGAGGGGATCGAGACCGAGCTGGTCGAGCTGGCGGGAAAACCGTTCCGCGGCTGCACCGCCTGCTACAGCTGCTTCCGCAACCAGGACCGGCGCTGTGCAGTCAAGGGCGACTTCGTCAACGACGCCATCGAGAAGATGGACGCCGCCGACGGTATCCTGATCGCCTCCCCGACCTACTTCGCCGACATCACCAGCGAGACCAAGGCGCTCATCGACCGCTCCGGCATGGTGGCGCGTGCCAACGGCTTCATGTTCCAGCGCAAGGTGGGCGCCGCCGTGGTGGCGGTGCGCCGCGCCGGTGCCATCCACGCCTTCGACAGCATCAACCACTTCTTCCTGATCGGCCAGATGATCGTCCCGGGCTCGAGCTACTGGAACATCGGCTTCGGCCGCGAGATCGGCGAGGTCGACGCGGATACCGAGGGGGTCGCCACCATGGAGACCCTCGGGAAAAACATGGCGTGGCTCCTCAAGAGGCTCCACGGGGAGGGGAAACCGTAAGCCGGAGGCCGGCTCACCCCGCTTTCCCGGCTCTTCTCCCACCGCAACCGCTACCTCCAGAGCTACCGAGGAGGAGGCATCATGACTCCCCATTTCCTTCCTACCCTGGTCAATCCCCCCTTCGGCGATCCTGGGCTCTACGTCGATTTCCAGTTCGCCCACCGCGCCATCCTCTTCGACCTGGGTGACATCGCCCCCCTCTCCCACCGCAAACTGCTGAGGATCAGCGACGTCTTCATCTCCCACACCCATATCGACCATTTCATCGGCTTCGATCGCCTGCTGCGCGTTCTCTTGGGGCGCGACAAGGCCCTCCAGGTCTACGGCCCTCCCGGCATCCTGCGCCAGGTCGAGAACCGCCTCGGCTCCTACAGCTGGAACCTGATCCAGAGCTACCCCACCACCTTCACCGTGACGGTGACCGAGCTGCACCCGGACGGGAGCACCCTGCGGGCCTCCTTTTCCTCCCGGACCGCCTTCGCCCGTGAGGGGGAAGAGTCGTTTTTCCGCAGCGGGGAGACCGTCATGGAGGAGGAGAATCTCCGGGTGAGGGTGGCGTTTCTCGAGCACAGCATACCGTGCCTCGCCTTTGCCTTCGAGGAGATGCTCCACGTGAACTTCATGAAGAACAAGCTGGAGGAGCTCGGCGCGCCGGTCGGCCCCTGGCTCTCCCTCGTGAAGCGGGCGGTACTGACCGGGGAGCCCGACGAGACGAACGTCGCGGTACCGGTCCGGGACGGCGGCGAACGGCTCATGACCCTTCGGGAGCTCAAGGAGCGGGTGCTGACCGTGGTGCCGGGCGAGAGGATCGCCTATGTCACCGACACCGCCTACACGCCGCAAAACCGGGAGCGGATTGTGCGCCTTGCCTGGGGAGCCGATTACTTCTTCATCGAGGCGGTCTTTCTCGACGCGGATCACGCGCGGGCAGCCGAGCGGGCGCACCTGACCGGCCGCCAGGCGGGATCGCTCGCCCGCGAGGCGGGTGCCGCCCGGGTCTTCCCCTTCCACTTCTCGCCCCGCCACCTTGGCGATGAGCAGGCCCTGCGCCAGGAGGTGAGGGATGCCTTCGAGGGTAGAATGCCATAATTCTCCCACACCCGGCCTTCGCCCCCCCTCTCCCCCAAGGGGGCGAGGGTACATAACCAACCCCTGCCCATAGACACCTGCGGCAAGGAAAAAAGAAAGGGGGCCCGCGATGAGCCCCCTTTCCTTTCAGCCTTCACCTTCCCTTCCCTATTCGACCCTCATGGCGGTGAAGAGCGAGCTGTTCCCCCGTTTGAGGAGCACCTTCAGGTACCCCCCCTTCTTCACGGTGGCGATCGCCTTGCTGTAGTCGCTCACGCTGGTGATGCGCTGGCCGTTGATCTCGCGGATCACGTCTCCCTCCACGATCCCCGCCCGGTCGGCCAGACCGTCCGGCTGCACCTCGGCGACCAGCACGCCGCGTTCCCCCCGGCTCTGAGGAGCCCGCTCCGGGGTGAGCTCGGCCACCTTGATCCCCAGCTTGTCGCCGGTGGTGGCCACGTCCTCCTCGTCGCCGTCCTTCATCTTCTCGATGGTTACCGGGACCTCCTTCTGCTTGCCGTCACGCAGGATGACCACCTTCACGGTCTTGCCGGCCGGGGTGGCCGCCACCATGCGGGGAAGTTCGCTCATCTCGTGGATGGTCCGGCCGTCGAACTGCAGGATGATGTCGCCTCCCTGCAGGCCGGCCTTGTCGGCGGGGCTGTCCTTGGTGACCTCGGAGACCAAGGCCCCCTTCTCACCCTCCAGCCCGAAGGACTGCGCGAGGTCGGCGGTCACCATCTGTACCGAAACGCCGAGCCAGCCACGGGTCACCTTGCCGTTCTGCTTGAGCTGATCGATGATCGCCTTGGCCATGTTGACCGGGATGGCGAAGCCGATCCCCTGGCCCCCCGAGAGGATGGCGGTGTTGATGCCGATCACTTCCCCCTTGGAATTGAAGAGGGGACCGCCGGAGTTTCCGGGGTTGATGGAGGCGTCGGTCTGGATGAAGTCGTCGTAGGGGCCGCTCCCGATCACCCGCCCCTGGGCGCTGATGATCCCGGCGGTCACCGTCTGGGCCAGGCCGAAGGGGTTGCCGATGGCCATCACCCACTCGCCTACTTCGGCCTTGTCGCTGTCGCCGAGGGGAGCCGCCGGAAGATGCCCCTTGGCGTCGATCTTGACGAGGGCGAGGTCGAGCTTTTCATCGCGCCCCTTGATCTCTCCCTTGAATTCGCGGCCGTCGGAGAGCTTGACCTTGATCTCGTTGGCGCCGGCAACGACATGGTTGTTGGTAAGGATATAGCCGTCATCGCTGATGATGAAACCGGAGCCGAGATTCTGCTGCTTGTGGGGATGCTGACGGGGTGTATCGAAGAACTTCTCGAAGTATTCCTGGAAGGGGTCGTTCCCATACAGGTGCCGCTTCTGTACGGTGACGGTTTTGGAGGTGCTGATATTGACGACGGTGGGTTTGAGTTGCTTGGCCAGTTTCACGAAGTCGGGACTCACTGCCGAGCCCCATGCTCCCGTGGCAGAGAGTGAGGAGAAAAGCAGGGTGAGTGTCAAAAGAATCGCCTGAAACGTTGCCCGCATGGCTACCTCCTGGGTTTTGGTAGCGTTAAGCTAATACCGGCTCCTTTGTTTGTCAAGGGAGTGGGGGCGAAGCGGGGGGCTCAGTCACGGCTGAGTTTGTGGCGTCACCCCGCCCTCCCTCCTACCCTCCCCTTGCAGGGGATCGAGAGAGATGGGAAGGAGTGGGCAAAAAAAGACGCCTCCGGGGATGAGCCGGAGGCGTCGTGAGGTGTTGCCTGACCTCCCCTTGAAGGGGAGGGGGGCGAGTTTCCGATTACTCCTCTTCTTTGAGGATGTAGCCTACGCCGCGGACGGTGTGGATGAGCTTCTTGTCGGCTTCGCGATCGATCTTCTTACGCAGGTAGTTCACGTAGACGTCGATGATGTTGGTGAAGCTGTCGAAGGTGTAATCCCAGACGTGCTCGGCGATCATGGTACGGGTGAGCACCTGGTGCGGGTTGCGCATGAAGTACTCGAGCAGGCCGTACTCCTTGGCGGTCAGATCGATCTCCTTGTCCTTTCTCCAGACCTTGTGGGTGACCGGGTCGAGACGGAGATCGGCGAAACGGATCTCGGCGCCGCGGTCGAGCTCGCTTCTTCTCATCAGGGCCCGGACCCTGGCCAAAAGCTCGGCGAAGGCGAACGGCTTGGTGAGGTAGTCGTCCGAGCCGGAGTCCAGGCCGGCGACGATGTCTTCGACGGAATCCTTGGCGGTCAGCATCAGGATCGGGGTGACGTTTTTCCTCTCCCTGAGCTCCTTCAAGACGGAGAGACCGTCCTTTTTCGGGAGCATCCAGTCCAAAACGATCAGGTCGAACTGTTTCTCGAGGGCGAGCTTCAGCCCCTCTTCCCCGTCGGCCGCAGTGTGGACCTCGTACTGCTCCTCTTCAAGACCACGCTTGATGAAGCTCGCCACCTTCTTCTCGTCTTCAACCACCAGGATTCTCATTGTGTTTTCCTCTCTCTGTTAATATGTACGCTGTCTAATCGTGCCGTAATTCACCGTGAAGCCTGCTGAGGATCTCTGCCGCCGACTCCTCAACGGATTTGTTGGTAACGTCAATGACCAGCCAGGAGGGGTGCGAGCGGTAGAAGCGGCGGCAGTGGGCCAGCTCCTCTTCCACCTGCTCGTAGGCCGCGTAGCTCCCCTTGGGACTCTGCCTGAGGTTCCTGAGCCGCGCGCTCCTGATATCCACCAGCCGCTGGGTCGAGATGATCAGTCCCACCACGCGCCCCGGCTCGACTTTCTCCAGTTCCGGCGGCGGGTCGATCCCCGGAACGATGGGGACGTTGGCCACCTTGTACCCCTTGTGGGCCAGGTACATGGAGAGCGGTGTCTTCGACGATCGGGAAACCCCGACCAGCACGATGTCCGCCTTGTGCAGGTTGCGCGGCTCCTGGCCGTCGTCCTGCTTGACCGTGAAATCCACCGCCTCCATCCGGCGGTAGTAGTCGGAGTTCATCTCGTACTGCAGGCCGGGAAGCTTCTGAGGACGCATCTTCAGGAAGTCGGCCAGCTTGAATAAGAGCGGGGTGATCAGGTCCACCGCCTCGATCTGCCGGGCCTCCGCCTGGTCCTTGACGAACTGGGCCAGCTCGGAGTTGACCAGGGTGTAGAAGACGATCCCCGGCGCGGCTGTTACCTCGTCCAGGGCGCGGAGGATGTCCTCCTCGTTCCTGATCTGCCCCACCTTGTGCAGGCGGACGTCCACGTCCTTGAACTGGGTAAGGGCGGCGCGGGCCACCCTTTCAACTGTTTCACCGGTGGCGTCCGACAGGAGGTATACATGTCTCATTGGTAATTTTTCCCAAAAAACCTAGCAATTCCGCGCAACTTTGGCGTCAGCCGCAGTCACTCATTAGATATATACCATGTTTTTAACAATACTGCAAAACTAAAATTTAATTGGAAAATGTTCTGTAGGAAAAACAAAGTTTGATTTTATCTTTCCCGGTCCTTTCGTGTCCCCCGGCGTGCCCCCCGCTCACGGTTTTCATTGGCGCTCGACTCGGTTTTCTGGTACCTTGATCCGCTGCAAATCCTCATCAACCTTTAGGAGCAACGAGCACTTATGCAAACCGATTGGGCGGAAATCGTCTGCGAGGTACCGGCCGAGATGGTCGATTCCCTGGCGGACTTCCTGGTGGAACTGACCGGCAACGGCGTCGGCATCGACAACCTTCATCTGGACACCTTTTCCCTCGACACCGTCGAGGATACTCCCATTAAGAGCGTCAAGGGGTACCTCCCCGCGGACGCCGGCCTCGAAGAGGTCCGCATCCGGGTCGAGGAGTACCTGAGAACCAACGGCCCCTCCTTCGCCGGCTTCGTCTACCGGGCACCGGTGGTCAACGTGGTCCGCAACGAGGACTGGGCCAACAACTGGAAAGAGCATTTCAAGCCGGTCAGGATCGGGCAGCGGATGGTGATCAAGCCGACCTGGGAGGAGTACCAGGAGCAACCGGGCGACCTGGTGATCAAGATCGATCCCGGCATGGCGTTCGGCACCGGCGCCCACCCGACCACCCGGATGTGCCTCGAGTCCATGGAACGGATCTGCTTCGACGCGCTGGCCGGCCGGCTCCCGGCGCGCCTTCTGGACGTCGGAACCGGCTCGGGGGTCCTCTCCATCGCCGGGGCTCTCATGGGAGCCACCGAGATCGTCGCGGTCGACATCGACCCGGAGGCCGTGCGGGTGACCGAGGAAAACCTGGAGCTCAACGAGGTGACCGTGGTGGAGGCCTCGACCACCCCGCTTGACCGCATCCCCGGCGACTTCGGCGTGGTGGTGGCCAACATCCTGGCCGAGGAGCTGGTACGGCTCTCCGCGCAACTGACCGCCCGGGTCGCCCCCGGCGGCTGGCTGATCCTCTCCGGCATCCTGACCGAGAAGGAGCAGCTGGTCGTCGACGGCTTCCCCGGCCTCGCCCTCGTCGAGATCACTCATGATGCCGAATGGAGCTGCATCACCATGAGGAAGGCGGCCTGAGGTGCGCACCTTCTTCCTGGGAGACCACGCGGTAAACGGCGACCTGGTCACCGTCACCGGGGAACTCTACCGGCACATGGCCCGGGTGCTGAGGCTCAAGGCCGGCGACGAGGTCGCCCTCACCTCCCACGACGGTTCCCGGCTCTTCGGAGCCATCGAGGAGGTCGCCGCCAAGGAGCTGATAATACGTATCGGCACACGGGAGCATTTTCATGAGGGGGATAATGCAATAAAAGTTACCCTCTACCAGGGGCTCCCCAAGGGGGACAAGTTCGAGCTCATTTTGCAGAAGTGTACCGAGCTCGGGGTGGCCGAGGTGGTCGCTTTCGAAGGGGAGCGGTCGGTGGTGAAACTCACCAGGGAGCGAGGGGCGTCGAAACTGGAGCGATTCCAGAAGATTGCCCAGGAAGCGGCCCGCCAATCGGGGCGGCCGTCGGTTCCGGCGGTGCGGATCGAGGGGAAACTCGGCGAGGTGCTGCGGGGGGCGGACCAGGCGGTGAAACTGATTCTCTGGGAGGAGGAGCAGGGAAACCGGCTGAAGGAGGCCTTCGAAGCCGTTCATGAAATTCCCGACAGCGTGGCGGTGGTCGTCGGTCCGGAGGGAGGGTTGAGTCCCGAGGAGGTGGCCGTCGCCAAGTCGTGCGGATTCGTTCCGGTCTCGCTCGGCAAGCGCATCCTCCGCACCGAGACCGCCGGGCTCGCCATGCTGGCAATCCTGCAGTACCAGTGGGGGGACATGGGGTAGAAAGGGGCGGGGTTTCCCTCAGTGGATGCGTCCCCCCCCCCCCCACCCCCCTCGCCCCCTCCCTCCAAGGAAGGGGGAAAGGGGGGTGGACGTCAGCGGGAGAGGACGATGATCAGCGAGGTACCGGCGGCGATGAGCGCGAGGACGCCCAGGGCGGTCATCAGCTTGAGCCGGGCGGAGAGAACCTCCAGGGCCTTTTCCAGCGCGGCCACCCGCGCCGAGCTCTCCAGCAGCGCGTCGGCCAGCTTCAGCTGCTCTTCCCGCATCGCCTCCAGCTCGTCGGCGAGCCCGTGGGAAGCCCCAGCCCCCAGCCGCTCCCGCACCCGTTCCACCAGCTCCACCACCACCGGCGCGTTCTGAACCAGTGCCCTCCACGGGATGTTGGTGGCCGCCGTCTTCAGCAGTTTCAGCACGACTCCGCTCGGCATAGTTCCCTCCGTATACCTCAGAGTTTCAGCTGCAAAATCATCCACGGCTTCCGGCCCCCGATCCCGATTGAACCCGGTCGCGGCGCCGGCGAAAAGTCTCCCTCACCCGGCCTTCGGCCACCCTTGTCCCCTTTCGATCTCCCCTCGCCCCCATCGGGGGAGAGGGTCAGGATGAGGGGGCGGTTCCGGCAGGGGAAAAACCTCCCTCACCCGGCCTTCGGCCACCCTCTCCCCTAAAGGGGCGGGGGTTAAAAAACAAAAGGCGGCAACCAGCATAAACAGGTTCCGCCTTTTGTGTTTGGTAGGTAAGCGTACGCTAGATCAGCGAGGCGAGCTCGTCGCCGAAGGCCTCTTTCTGCCAGCGCTTCAAGAGGGAGAGCTGCGGCGAGGAGGGATCGGCCAGCGCCTCCAAGAGCGCATTGTTCGCCACCAGCCCCACCCCGAGTCCGAGCTGGGCCGACTTCGTTTCCCGCCATACCTTGAGCTTCTTGACCCGCTCGTCCTGCTGCTTGTCGAGCATCGGCCGCCGTCCCCCCTGGACCTGGGGGAGCCTGTCCTGCGGGACCGCCAGCCCGGTGGCGACCGCCTGCAACAGGCCGCGCCCCAGCCGCTCGATCAGTTTCGACGACAGCGCCGGGATCCCGACCAGCTCGAAGTTGTTGCGGGGCTGCTTCTCGGCCAGCTCGCGCAAGAGATCGTTACTTAAGATCCGGAAGGGGGGAAGATCGGCCAGACGGGCCTTCTCGTCCCTAAACTTCAGGAGCTCCTCCAGGACCGCCAGCTCGCGCGGCTTCATCTTGTTGGCCCCCTTGAAGCGCAGGCACATGAACTCGCCGTCGCGGGAGGCGTAACGGACCCCGGCCACCAGCTCGGACTCCTCCTCGACCCAGGAGAGCCTCCCCTTGGCGATGAGCTCCGCCTCGAGCTGGCGGTAGAGCTCGATCAGCAGCGAGGTGTCCTTCATGGCGTACTCCATCATCTCCGGGGAGAGGGGACGCCGGCTCCAGTCGGCTTTCTGGTACCGCTTGTCGAGCTCGACGCCGAACCGCTTCTTCAAGAGCGCGGCCAGGCCGAACTCGCTCTCCCCGAGGAACTGGCTGGCGATCATGGTGTCGAACAGGTTCACCACCTCGATCTCGAAGTCCCGGTAGAGGGAGCGCATGTCGTAATCGGCGCCGTGGAAGATTTTCTTGATGGCGGGGTTGGAGAAGATGGGGGCCAACGCCCTCACGTCCAGCGGGGCGAGGGGGTCGATCAGCCTTGTCTCGGATGCCGAGGAGACCTGGATCAGGCAGACCTTCTCGGTGTAGTGATGAAGGGAGTCCGCCTCGAGGTCGAAGGCAAGTACCGTCTCCCGCGAAAGCCGCTCCACCAGTTGGTCCAGAGTCTTTTGATCGGTGACCAGGCTGGCCGCCGCGGAGTTGTTCATTCCCTTGTTATTCGTCTGCAAAAGTTGCCGTCCGTTTCCGCACTTGCATGCTGGGCTGAGGTTTCCGGGGCTACCCGGTGAACGTCCCGGTTTCCGGGGCGAGCCTAAGAACATTACAGTATTTTCATAATCATCGCAAGGGGCGGCCGCTCATTTATTCGGCCGCCCCTTGTTACTTTTTTTTCAGCGTGCCACCAGCTCGGTCATCGCCTGGACCGTCCGTTCCATCTCTTCGCGGGTCCCGATGGTGATCCGCATCCCGTGCTTTAAGACCGGGTCGGAGAAGTGGCGCACCAGGATCTTCCGGTCGTAAAGCCCCTGGTAGAGCCTCGCTCCGTCGCTGTCGGGAGGGGAGGCGAAGACGAAGTTGCCGCTGGAGGGGATGACGTGGTAGCCGGCTTTCAAGAGCTCCGCCGTGAACCAGGCGCGGGTTTCCTTGATCTTGGCCACGCACCCCTTGAGGTACTCCTGGTCGGCAAGCGCGGCGACGGCGGCCACGTGGGCCAGCCGGTCGATGTTGTAGTGGTCGCGGATCTTGTTGAGCGCGGCGATCACCTCGGGGCGGGCGATGGCGAGACCGAGCCGCATCCCGGCGAGCGAGTAGCTCTTCGAGAAGGTGCGGGTGACCACCACGTTATCGAGGGTACGCACGAGGTCGAGGGAATTCTCTTCGGCGAAGTCGACGTACGCCTCGTCCACCACCAGGACGCCGGTGATCCGCCCGGCCAGCTCCTCGATGAAGCTCCGCGAGAAGGTGAAGCCCAAGGGGGCGTTGGGGTTGGTGAGGAAGAAGAGGCGGCAGTCATATTTCTCCGGCAACCCCACGATCTCGAATTCCGGGGAAAGGCCGAAGTAGCGCATCCTCGCCCCCTGGATCTCGGCCAGAGTCCCGTAGTAGGAGTAGGAGGGATGCACGCAGGCGATCTCCTCCCCCTCGTTGGCGAAGGCGCGGATCAGGTTGTTCAGGACCTCGTCGGATCCGTTGGCCATGATGATCCAGGAGGGATCGAAGCCGTAGACCCTTCCCGCCTCCTCGCGGGCCAGTTTGCTGGCGGCGTCGGGGTAGCGGCGAAGCCCCTCCCCCATCTCCTTGGCGATCGCCTCCAGCACCCGGGGAGACGGGGGGTACGGATTCTCGTTGGTGTTCAGCTTGATATAGGTCTCTGCGTCGGCGGGTTGGAAGCCGGGAACGTACCCGGCCATCTCCTCGATGTTTTTACGCAGCTTGATCATGACAACTCCTTGGGGTGGCGAAAACGGTTTTGGGCCGCCTTGGCCGGTTACGCCGAAACTTGACGACTATACCCAATTAGGGTCGGCAAAGTAAAGAGATCAAAAGGTGAAGGGAGGCGGAAAATGGCCGGCGGCCCGATCCGGCCGCTAGTAGCGCTCCAACTCCTTGTAGAGGGTGGTCCTCCGGACCGGGGTGAAGCCGGCTCCCCTGATGAGGGAAATCATCTCCTCGCGGGACATCCGGAAGCAGCAACCGGCCGCGGCCACCACGTTCTCCTCGAGCATGGTCCCGCCGAGGTCGTTGGCGCCGAAGAAAAGCGCCACCTGGGCCATCTTGGCCCCCTGGGTGACCCAGCTCCCCTGGATGTTGGGGACGTTGTCGAGCACGATCCGGGAGAGGGCCAGCACCTTGAGGTACTCCACCCCCGAGGCGGTCGCCCCCCCGAGCTCGGTGTTGCCGGGCTGGTAGGTCCAGGGGATGAAGGCGGTGAAGCTCCCCCCCGCGGTCTGCAGCTCGCGCACCCTGAAGAGGTGCTCGACGATGTCCTCCGGCTTCTCCTTGGAGCCGAACATCATGGTGGCGGTGGTGGAGAGCCCCTGGCGGGCGGCCTCGGACATGACCGCCGCCCACCCTTTCCAGCCGATCTTCTTGGGGGAGATCTCCGCCCGTACGCTGTCCACCAGGATCTCGGCGCCGCCGCCGGGGATCGAATCGAGCCCCGCCTCCTTGAGCCGTGCGATGGCTTGGGCGATGGTGAGCCCCGACAGTTCGGCGACGTGGGTGATCTCGGCGGGGGAGAGCGAATGGTTCTGCAGGTTCGGGAAGCGGCTCTTGATTTCGCGGAAGAGCCGTTCGAAGTAGGCGATATCCAAGCCGGGATGAAGCCCCCCCTGCATGAGGAGCTGGGTCCCCCCCTGCTCGACCAGTTCCTCGATCTTCTTGATGATCGCGGAGTTGGGAAGGAGGTAGGCGTCGTCGTCGGTCAGGTTGCGGTAGAACGCGCAGAACTTGCACTTGGACTCGCAGACGTTGGTGTAGTTGACGTTGCGGTCGACGACGAAGGAGACCAGGCGCTCCGGGTGCTTGCGGCGGCGGATGGAGTCGGCGAGCCTGCCGACCGCCAAGAGATCGCCTTCGGTCAGGCACCAGAGGGCCTCTTCGCGGGTAATCGGCTCCCCCGCGGTGACTTTTTTGGTGATGGTATCGATCATGGGTACGACCCTTTCTGTCTTGGAACATCGGGAAGGGTGGCCGGAGCCTTATCCCCCTCACCCCTCCCCCTTTGTATGGTCATCCCCTCTCCCCCCGGGAGAGGGTGGCCGAAGGCCGGGTGAGGGCAGGTTTTTAGAACCACCCTCACCCCGGCCCCTCTCCCGGAAGGAGAGGGATTACCTTGTCCGCTCCTCAGTACGACCTGATCTCCCGGTACAACGTGTCGCGCTCAACCGGGATACGCCCCGCCTTCTTGATCATGGTGACGATGGCGTCGCGGCTCATCGCCTGCGGCGAGTCCGCCCCCGCCTCGTGGCCGATCCGCTCCTCCACCACGGTGCCGTCCAGGTCGTTCACCCCGAAGGAGAGGGAGACCTGGGCGATCTTCTCGCCGAGCATCACCCAGTAGGCCTTGACGTTGGCGAAGTTGTCGAGGTAGATCCGCCCGACCGCCAGCGTCCTCAGGTCGTCCACCCCCGTGGTCCCGGAGCCGGAGAGCTTCAACTGGCTGTGCTCGGGCTGGAAGGCGAGCGGGATGAAGACCTGGAAGCCGCCGGTTTTGTCCTGCAGCTCGCGCAGCTGCCGCATGTGGTCGACGCGGTCGGCGAGGCTCTCGAGGTGGCCGTAGAGCATGGTGGCGTTGGACTTGAGCCCCGCCCGGTGCACCATCTCCATGATGGAGAGCCACTCGGCGCCGGAGATCTTCTCCGGGCAGAGCTGGTCTCTCACCTCGGGGGCGAAGATCTCGGCCCCCCCGCCGGGAAGCGATCCCAGCCCCGCCTCCTTGAGCTTCTCCAGGGTCTCAGGGATCGGAAGGCCGGCCAGCTTGGCGAGGTAGGCGATCTCCACCGCGGTGAAGGCCTTCACGTGGAGATCCGGCGACACCCCCTTGATGGTGGCGATCATCTCCAGGTAGAAGGAGAACGGGAGGTCGGGATGGAGCCCGCCCACCACGTGGATCTCGGTCGCCCCCTGGGCGAGCGCCTCCTCGGCCCGGCTGCGGATCTCGTCGAGGGTCATCAGGTAGGCGCCCGGCTGGTCGGCGCTCCGGAAGAAGGCGCAGAACCGGCAGCGGTTCACGCAGATGTTGGTGTGGTTGATGTGGCGGTTGACGTTGAAGAAGACCCGGCGGCCGTTACGCCGCTCGTTGACCGCCTGGGCGAGCTCCCCCAGGGCGAGGAGATCTTCGTGCTGAAAGAGGCGAAGCGCCTCGGCCTCGTCGATCCGGCCGCCGGCCAGGACCTTTTCCGCTATGGCTTGAAAGTTCATGCGATTCCGATCTTGGTCCCCCAAACGGGGGGTGATTATGAGTAGGGTGGGAACCCCGTGCCCACGCGGGTGGGCCGAAACGAACTCCGCCCTGCCCCCTCATCTTGAAGGCGCAGCGCAAGGGGGACAGGCACCTTGGGAGCCAGTCCCCTACCCGCCTCCCCACCTCTTGAAGAGCCGATGCTCGATCCCGATCGCGTCCAGCACCTTGCCGACCACGAAGTCGACCATCTCCTCCACGGTGGCGGGATGGTGGTAGAAGCCGGGCATGGCCGGGATCATCCGCACCCCCAGCCGCGAGAGCTTCAGCATGTTCTCCAGGTGGATGGCGTTTAACGGCGTCTCCCGCGGCACCAGCACCAGCGGGCGTCCCTCCTTGAGCATGACGTCCGCCGCCCGCTCCAGGAGGTTGGCCGAGTTTCCGCAGGCGATCCGCGAGAGGGTCCCCATCGAACAGGGGGCGACGATCATGGCGTCGGGAGCCGCGGAGCCGGAGGCTATGGGGGAGAAGAGGTCATCCACCGGGTGGTACCCGATCCGGCCGGGGAGCCCCTCGAAATGGGTGTCCAGCGCGGCGCGAACCTTTTCCGGCTCCCCTTCCCACCTAAGCCCGCACTCCTCGCCGAGCACCGCGAAGCCGGCGGCGCTTATCGTGAGGCTCACCCGGTGGCCGCCCCGCAAGAGCTCCTCGGCGAGCCTCACGCCGTACACGGCACCGGAGGCGCCGGTTATGGCCAGGGCGAAGTGACGGGACAGGGTCATGCGGCGCCCCGGGTCAGGGTGTCGAGCAGGGTGGCGACCAGGATGGTGACGCTGATGTAGCCGTTCATGCTGAAGAAGGCCGCGTCCAGCTTCTCGAGGTTCCCCCCCCTGAGGAGCCAGTGCTCATACAGGAGCATGGCGCAGGTGGTGACGCACCCCAGCAGGAAGAAGGTACCCAGCTGCAGGGTGAGGTAGAGGGCCAGTAACAGCACGCAGGAGAGGACGTGGAAAACGCGGGCGGTCCAGAGCGAGCCGTTCACGCCGAGCCGGACCGGGATGGAGTGCAGCCCGCTCCTGCGGTCGAAGTCGAGATCCTGCAGCGCGTAGAGGATGTCGAAGCCGGCGACCCAGAAGAGGACCGCGAAGGCGAGCATGAAGGCCGGGACCGGCGCCTCGCCGCGGATGGCGATCCACGCCCCCAAGGGGGCGCCGGCGAGGCAGATGCCGAGCACCACGTGGGCGAGCGAGGTGAAACGCTTGCAGTAGGAGTAGAGGAAGAGGAAACCGAGCGCCACCGGGGAGAGGTAGAGGCAGAGCGGGTTCAGCATGCGGGCGGCGAACAGCATGAGGAGGATGGAGAGGGCGATGAAGACCATCACCGCCCCCTTCCCGAGGAGCCCCGCCGGGATGGCGCGGGTGGCGGTGCGGGGATTCTTCGCGTCGATCTCGGCGTCGATCACCCGGTTGAGCCCCATGGCGGCGGTGCGCGCCCCTACCATGGCCAGGACGATCCACCCCGCCTGGGAGAGGGTCGGCAGCCCGCGGGCCGCCAAGAGCGCGCCGGTGAAGGCGAAGGGAAGCGCAAAAATGGTGTGGGCGAACTTGATCATCTCAAGGAAGACCCGCACCCGGTCGAACATGGTCATCTCTACTCCAGCCTTGCCGTGCATCCCGGCATCTACCTCCGTTTCTAAAAACCGTACTCGCGCCAGCGGCGCTCCACCAAGCGGGCGACCGCGGGATCGGCGAGAAGCTCGGCCGCCCCGTCGCCACCTTCGGCGGGGAGCTTGCGGGTGGCGTCCACCCCCAAAAGCCCCTGATCGACCAGGAGATCGTCCGGGAAGCGGACCCCGTTCAGGGCCCGCCAGAAGAGCCCGGCGAGGGTTGCCTCCCCCTTCCCGGCGTCGACCACCACGAGGAGTTTCCCGCGCCTGAGCCAGCTCCCTTCACGCAACGATTCCAGCACCTTGCGCCCCTGCCCCGGAAAGGTCTTCCTGATGGCCACCAGCGCGCAGCCGTGGAAGATCCCCTCCATCGGCATCCGGACGTCGACCACCTCGGGACAGAGCCGGGTAACCAGGGGAAGGAGGATCCGCTCGGCGGCCCTGGCCATCCAGCAGTCCTCCATGGGAGGGGCTCCCACCACGGTCGCCTGCAGGATCGGGTCCCGGCGATGGGTGATCCTCTCCACCCGCAAAAGCGGTACCCGTTCGCCCGGATGATAGCTCCCGGTGTGGTTCCCGAAAGGACCTTCCGAGGCGAACGCACCCGGCTCCAGGTACCCCTCGATGACCAGCTCAGCCCGGGCCGGGACGCTCAGCCCCGGGAAGAGCGAAGGGGTAATCTCGACCGGTTCGCCCCGCAGGTAGCCGGCGAAGGAGAGCTCGTCGAGGGGATCCGGCAGGGGGAGCGAGGCGGCCAGGGTGAGGACCGGATCGGCACCGACCGCGATGGCCACCGGCATGGGGACCCCGGCCTCGGCGTAGCCGCGGTAATGGGCAAAGCCGCCGGAGCCGGGCTTGCAGCGGAGGCCGGCGGTGGCGTCGTCGAAGATTCGCACCCGGTACATGCCGCAGTTCACCTCCCCGGTGGCGAGGTCTCTGGTGAAGACCAGCGGCAGGGTGATGAAGCGGCCCGCTTCGCCGGGCCAGCTCTTTAAAAAGGGGAAGCGGCTGAGCCCTCCCCGCTCGGTCACCACCTCGCGGCAGGGAGCGGCCGGGACGGTCACCGGAGGGACGGCCAGGGCGGGGGAAGCAAAAAGGGGAGCCGACCGGCCGGTCAGTTCGCCCAGATCGGCGACTCCCAGGGCCAGGGCCATCCGGGCCGCGGAGCCGAAGAGGTTGGTGGCCACCGGGACCGCGCTCCCCCGAACCCGCTCGAAGAGGAGGGCACGCCCGCCGCCGGGCGCCTTGCAGTGGCGGTCGGTGACCGCGGCGATCTCCAGCTCGGGATCCACCTCGGCCGCGACCCGGTGAAGTTCACCGGCGGCGTCGAGTGCGGCGAGAAAGCCGCGTAAGTCCCTGAAGGCCATAGCTACCCCGGAAAATTTCTAAGCGTCAACTCTTACCATCTTCCACCCTGCACTGACAACGTTTTTCTTCCCCGCCGGCACCGGCCTTCCCCGCGCCGTTCACCCCGCGGACAGCTTGCTGAACATCCCCCCCCTGCCCCAAGTTCAAACTTTGCACACACCCTTTCTGAACCTGACTTTCAAAACCGCGCCCCCGTCCGCCGATTTCCTGCGCCCATTCAAACAGTTCCACCTTTTATCCGGAAAGGAATCATTCTGGCACTTCGTGTGTAACAGCAAGGGCAACAGGGAAGCAAAAGGAGGCGAGGCCATGAAAACGCCGACAGCCAATTCGATAGATAGATGGGGAAAACGGGGAGCCAAAGGGGCGATAGTCGCCCTGGCACTGATGTTGGCCGCTTGTGGGGGCGGAGGCGGAGGCGGGAACGCTCCGGCAGCCGTCAACAACGCGGGGAGCCAGCCGGCGCAGAGCGCCGCGGCAGCCACCGGCTCCTTCCTCTTCACCACCGATAACTACGGCATGGAAAACGCCAACTTCGTCTGCGCCACCAGCTCCAACCTCGGCCTCGTTTTGAGGGCGGCGGTGGCCACCGGGGTCACCGATCCCAACTTCCGGACGGTGGCCCGCATCGACGTGACGGCTCCCGGCCAGCTCGCCACCGGCACCTCCTATGCGCTCGACCCCGCGGCCTCCTCCTACCAGTTCCCGGGCGCGGTCTACTTCTTCAACGGCCACCAGTCGACCCTTTTGAAGACGGTGGGGGGCACCATCACCTTCACCTCGCTGGGGACCGCCCCCGGCCAGGCCATCACCGGCTCCTTCGATGCCAGCGTCGAGGACGACAGCGATCCGGCCAAGCCGGTCTACCGCGTGGCCGCCAGCTTCAGCTTCACCAGCGAGGGGGCCGGCGCCATCCTCCCGGCCCCGACCCCGGTGCCGGCCATCGCCGCCTCCACCTACAACGCTAACTGCGCGGGCTGCCATACCCTCGGCTCGCTCGACTCCACCCAGGGAAGCGGACCCGACCTCGCCCTCAAGGGAGGGAAGCTCACCCCGCTCTTCCCGACCAACGCCACCGGGCATAACGGGGTGGACCTCTCCGCCGCCGAAGTCTCCGCCCTCAAGGTCTTCCTCAACGTGAACTAGCCCCATCTCTGGGAGATACTGCGGGGCCACTGCAGTATCTCCCAAGTTAACCTCCCCCGCGCAGTCCCCCTTCCCTTTCGCCCATCTTTTCCCGTCAAAACGCAACCCCTCTCCCGCAAAACGGCCAACAAGCTGCCACCTCTTGTTTTTCAGGCAGTTACACTATCTCGTCAAAGACTCAGTCAGGGTCAAAATCAGTCATTGGATCAGGTACGAAAGGTGCACTGACACAGTTTGGTGACCTCTCTTCAAAGGGAAATTCCCAAATCACCAATGAGAGCACAATGATCTTTTTTTGACAGATGCTCATTTTTTTAGTGAGTTAAGCAGTGATTTCAGTGCAAATTTCCTTTTTATTTACTGCCAGATTTGCTATTGTGCCACAATTGCTGACCCTACCCTCTTCCGCCAAATGGCCGGATCGGTGAGCAGCCAAATGCCGGAAATTGCGTCAAAAAATGATCGTCCAGGCGAGTGATACCAAAATATCATTAGAAACTGATAGAAATCGACTTCGGACAGGCCAGCCGCCGACGAGGAGGAAAAACAGAGCCCGCAAGCCGTGTCCCGGCTGCCGCGGGTGACATAAAACCCAAGCATAACGACCACATACCTAACTCCGATAAAGGCAAAGCCGGAGCAATCCGGTGACGCAAAGCCACGGGTCCACACGGGTGGATAGCCGGGTTACCGAAGAGCATCAGGAGCTAGGCACTTGGCCACCCCGCGAAATGGCCAGGAAGCAACACGCCCGACTCCTGTGAAAGTCGGGCTTTTTTTTGTTTTTTGCATGAGGAATTCGGTTCCGTTAACCGCTCACGTCACAAGGAGGAAGATCAATGAAACTGCAGCAGTCATGGAAGCTCCCGGGTAAGGGATGGGTCGCGGCGCTCGCGGCCCTGGTAGTTGGCTCGGCGCTGGCCGCCGGCCAGGCCGAGGCGGCACTTCCCGGCACCGCCGGCAACGCCATCGTCAGGAACACCATCACCGTCAACTACGCCGACGCCAAGGGGAACGGCCAACCGGCGGTCAGCTCGTCGGTGGACGTGACGGTCAACACGGTGGCCGCCACCCCGACCATCGTCTCCATCGCCACCACCCCCGGCACCACCGACGGCACCGGCGCCACCACCGGTTACACCTTCACGGTGAGGACCAACTCCAACGGTCCCGGGAACATCGCCCTCGGGATCGCCGACTGCACGGTGACCGCCAACAACTGCGTGGCGCCCAGCAACATCTCGGTCTCCGGGACCTCCCCCACCGCGGCCCCGGGAAGCGTCTACCTGGGGGCCACCACCTTCGACCCCAACGGCAACGGCTCCATCCTCGGCGTGGCCCAGAACATCGCCGTCGGGGCATCCATCACCATCGCCGTCCCCGCCGACGGCGGCATCGCCGGCTCGGGCGACAACGGCGGCACCCACACCCTCCCCGACGCCGCCACCATCAACGGCCTGACCGTCAACGACACCGTCTGGGTCTCCGACGGCACCACCTTCTACGGCCCGCTTACCGTCACCGCGGTGAGCGACCCGAGCGTCCCGGCCACCTCCACCAACACGGCGGTCCCCAACGGCAGCATCACCCTCAAGAACAACGGCTCCTCCCCCGTCAGCTTCACCCCCACCATCGGGTGGCAGATCGTGGAGTCCAAGCCGGTCAGCGTGACGGTGACCCAGGGGACCATCCCGGTCGCCAGCGCCAACACGGTGGGGACCTGGTACACCCAGCTGACCGCCACCATGACCGGCGCCACAGCCGCCAACTTCCCGATCGCCCAGACCAACGGGCACCTGGGGAGGATCTCCATCAGCAAGTACGTCCGTAACGTCACCCACCCCGCGATGACCGGGAGCAACAGCCTGGCGGTCACCTTCAACGCCACCTCCAACACCTACTACGGGACCGGGGTCACCGGTAACCCGGGCGACGTGCTGGAGTACCTGGCCGTGCTTAGCGACGACGGCACCGGCAACTCGCAGGCGGTCTACGCGACCGACGTGACCCCGACCTACTCGACGCTGGTCACCGGGTCGAGCTACGGCACCGGGACCGGCAACGTCTTCGCGATGGCCAAGATCGGGACCGCCACCACCGGCACCGAGGTCTCCCTCTCGACGACCGGCACCGGGCAGGCCAACATCGCCTACGGCAAGACCACGACCAGCGGCAGCACCACCACCATGTACTACAACTTCGGTACCGGCAGCTCCAACACCTTCCCCACCGGCGGGGGAGGCACCCTGACCCCGGGGCAGACCGGCTACGTCATCTACCAGGTGAAGATCAACTAGCCCAAAGAAACCGCAATGAAATCTTGCAGCTCAGCTGAACCCATCGAAAAGGAGAGATTTATGAAGAAGCAGGCAAAGGTAGTTATGCTCGCCATGGCCGTCGTGCTGATGGCAACCGCGGCGTTCGCGGCACCCAAGGTCGAGATCAAGATCAGGGCCGAGAAGGCCAAGGTCACCGTGGCCAAAGACGGGACCAAGAGCACCAAGATGGTGCTCGCCAAGAGCTTCACCCCCGGCGAAGTGATCCACTACATCGTCCTCTACCGCAACGCCGGCAACGAGGACGCCACCGCCGCGGTGATCAGCGACCCGATCCCGCAGGGGACCGTCTACATCCCGGGGAGCGCCAGCGAGGTCGGCGAGGTGAGCTTCTCGATCGACGGCGGCAAGAGCTACAACCGCCCGGCCCTTTTGACCTACCAGACCAAGACCGCCAGCGGCGTCGAGAAGCGGGTCGCCTCCCCGGAGGAGTACACCAACATCCGCTGGGTGATCAACCGGATCCCGGCCGGCAGCCAGGGGAAAGTCAGCTTCCAGGTGAAAGTCAAGTAACCGTTACCCATACCTCAGTGACCGTTAACCCAAAGACAAGGAGATAGACCGATGAACAGGAACCGTGGACGACCGGCAGAGAATGAACCAACAACCATGCAATCGACGCAGGACCTTGAAATGACATCAATGAAAAGGAGAATCACCATGCAGCACACCCTCAGCATCCGCAGCATCGGACGCGCCGCCGCGGGCGTCCTGGCGCTCGGCGCGCTCCTCGCGGTCAGCCAGCCGCAGGAGGCGGCGGCCAGCACCACCGCCAACACCAAGCTCTTGAACGTGGTCACCGTCAGCTACAAGGACGCGAGCAACAACAACACCTTCTCGGCCAACGCCTCCACCCAGGTCACCGTGAACCTGGTCAAGGCCGGGCTCAACGCCATCTCCGCCCCGACCAGCTCCGTCGGGGGGCTCAGCTGCCTGGCGCCCGTCAACACCCCGTCCGGCGGGACCATCACCACCCTCTACGCGATGGTCGCCAACGCCAACGGCTCCGACACCTACAACTTCGGCCTGACCGCCACCTCCGGGACCAACACCAACGGGGCCCTGGCCACCAACGTCACCTCCCACTTCCAGTTCCTAAAGTACGACGGGAGCACCGACGGCGCCCAGGACACCGGCACCCACGTCTTCGCCAGCGGCATCGGCGTCGGCGTGGCCACCGGGAGCAGCGACACCATCCTCTTCCCGGGCGGCTCGCTCGACTCCAACACCTTCGCCCCCAACAAGATCGTGGTGGTGACCTACCTGGACGGCAAGAAGCAGGCCTTCCTGGTCTCCAACGTCGCCGGCGGCTCCGCCGCCAGCATCAACGGCAACAACGCCGGCGGCGCCTACTCGACCGTGGCCTCCACCACCGGCGAGACCCAGGGGCAGCTGAAACTGGCCGCCCTTCCCACCACCTCCATCGACGGGATCAACGTAGGGGCTAACGCCGCTCCCGACTTCGACACCCACGCGGTCGACTTCTCGGTGCCGATCGCCGAGCTGGCCCTCGTGCAGGTGAGCGTGACCGCCAGCGTGGCCCAGACCAACACCGACGCCACCGTCAACTTCACCCTGACCGGCTCCACCCAGGGCCCTGGCCCGCAGAGCGCCGCCATCACCTGCACCGACGGCACCTGGGTCGCTCCCCAGCTGACCATCAGCAAGCTGGTGAGAAACGTCTCCAAGGGCGGCACCTTCGTCGGCAACCTCGGCACCGCCAACGCGGACCCCAGCGACACCCTCGAGTACCAGGTCACCGTCACCAACGCCGGCGGCGACGCCAACAAGGTGGTGGTAACCGACGCGGTCCCCGCCTACACCACCCTGGTGGCCGGCAACACCTACGGCACCGCGGGCACCCCGACCTCATCCAGCATCTTCGCCCAGGTGACCAAGAACGGCGGCACCGCCATCAACATCGACATGGGGACCTCGGCGGTGGAAAGCCCCAACGTGGCGGGCGGTGACGCCGGCGGCGTGGCGGCCAAGAGCCCGCTCAACTTCTACTTGGGCGACACCAACTCCACCTCCACGGGTGGTACGGTCAAGGCCGGCGAGACCTTCGTGATCATCTACCAGGTGAAGGTCAACTAGCCCGGCGGGGAGCGCTCCGCACCGGGCGCTCCCCGCTTCGCCATGGCGGGAGACGGTCATCCCGCCGGACCATGAATCGGGTCCCCGCGACGTCAGGGGAAAAGACCGGGCAACAGCCCCGGTCGCGGGACCCAGTATCTTCAATGATGTGACAAGGAGACAGCAACATGAACAAGATCAGGACCTCGATAGCCCTGCTCGCCCTGGCGCTGGTGACGGCGTTTGGCAGCAACGCCTGGGCATCCACCGCGGCCAACACCCAGATCGTCAACACCGCAACCCTTACCTTCAACGGCGGCTTCAAAACCGCCTCGGTCACCGTCGCCGTCAACCTGGTACCCGCCGCCCCGACCCTGGTGCTCAACAACGGCACCGGCACCTACACCGGCCCCGACGCGCAGGTGCTGACCGACTCCCTGGTGCTCACCTCCAACGCCAACGGCCCGGCCAGCTACCACGTCACCGTCGCCATGGGGACCAGCGGACCCCAGGCCTACAGCAACACCACCAGCCCCTCGGTCTCCGACGGCAACTCCGGCCTCGGCTTCGACGTCACCCTCGGCGCCTCGGTGACCACCGTGGGGGCCTCCAACGCCTCGACCACCACCACCCTGGTGATTCCGGCCCCCGACGCCGGCCACATCACCGGCTCGGGCTCCACCCTCCAGGTCAACGGCATCGGCATCGGCTCGGTGATCACCTTCTCCACCTACACCCGCAACGTGACCGCCATCGCGCCCAATGCGGACGGCACCTACACCATCACCTTCGACGGCACCCCGCTGGGCTCCCCGGTCCCGGTCGGCACCCCGGTATTCGAGCAGAAGACCGTCAACAACATCACCGTCAAGCCGGGTACCATCACCCAGCTCGGCACCGTCATCAACGTCTACGCCCAGGCGAGCGTCACCACCTCCGGCGTCTCCGGCACCACCAACAGCAACTGGGCGCTCGACACCTGGACCAGCGGCTCGCCGAAGGTCGACATCACCAAGTACGTCCGCAACGTCACCACCGCAAGCTCCAACAGCACCGGCTCCGGGGCAACCTCCTTCGCCATTAACGGCGCCGCCAGCACCAACTACTACACGAGCGGCGTGACCGCCAAATCGGGCGACGTCCTCGAGTACGTGATCAGGGCCGGCAACAACTCGGGCACCGACGACATCACCGGGGCCGCCCTCTCCGACGCCGTCCCGACCAACTACGTCGCCCTTCAGTACGGGGCCTTCGGCGGCGCCGGCGCCGACGTCTTCTACTCCCCGGCCGGCGACGGCGCCGGCTCGGCCCTGGCCTTGGGGGCTTCCGCCGCCACCAACCAGGCCTACACCACCGCCACCAACAGCGCCACCACCACCCTGACCGTCAACGTCGGGACCGGCGCCGGGGTCAACACCACCGGCACCATCGCCAAAAACAGCGGCACCGAGAACTTCGTGATGATCGTCTACCGCGTGAAAGTGAACTAGGCGGAGACTGTCACACGAATGACCCGCAGCCTGACTAACAGCCTCCGCGGCCGCCACGAAGGCCATGGTGCGCCCGCACCACGGTCCACGGCGGAGCTGCGTCCGGCCGGGTCGCCCGGCAAACGCACCTTCCAGGCAGGGCTCCCGCTCGTCGGGGCCCTGCTCTGGATGGTCGTTTCCCTCCTGTACGCCGCCCCCGTGTCGGCCCAGGTGAATATCGTCAACACGGTCCAGATCCAGAGCAACTCGATCCCGTTGGCGGAGAGCCAGGTGACGGTCCAGAAGACGGCCGTCTCGGACACCCCGGTCCTCGAGTTCCTCAAGTACGCACCGCTTCTTTCCACCGCGCAGCAGGTGGTGGTCTCCCCGACCTGGTACAGCACCACCGGCAACTCGAAGGCCTCCTTCTCGATGATGCCGCCGCCGGTGCCGGCCGGGTCGACCACGCCGATCGATCTCACCAAGCCGGTGCCGCTCACCCCGACCACCATCTTCCACCAGTGCGAGCCGATCTTCGTCCGGCTGACCGACCAGGGGAGCAACCTCGACCCCGCGGTGGCGGACAGCGCGGTGGTCACCCTGACCGATCCGGCCACCGGCGACGTGGAGGTGCTCCGCCTGAGCGAGACCGGCGCCGACACCGGGGTCTTCACCGGCTACATCCAGTCCTCGGGGAGCGCCTGCCAGGTCAACCCCGCCCCGGGCACCTACTCCGGCTACCTCCCGGTCACCGACGGGAGCAAGATCACCGCGGTCTACACCAGCACCGACGGCACCGAGACGGTCAACAGCGTGGCCGTCGTCGACCCCTACGGGATCATCTTCAACAGCATCACCGGCAAGCCGGTGGACGGGGTCTCCATCACCCTGATCGACGACTCGACCGGCCAGCCCGCCGACGATCCGGCCAACAACAAGATATTCGGCGACGACGGCGTGGCGACCTTCCCGGCCACCATCGTGACCGGCAGCACCACGACGGACACCCCCCCGGCCGGAAAGCCCCAAAGGACCTACGACTTCCCTCCGGGGCAGTTCCGCTATCCCTTCGTGAAGCCGGGGAGCTACCGGTTCCAGATCAAGGTCCCCGCGGGGTACTCGCTCCCGTCCACGGTTCCCGACGCCACCCTGCAGAAGCTTCCCACCGGCCCGTTCGCCCTGACGACCGGCTCGCGGGGCGGGGGACCGGTCACCGCCGCCCAGCCGACGGTGAGGCTCGAGCCGTTCACGGTGAACCCGGGCCCGGCGATGCACATCGACATCCCGATCGACCCGCTCCCCGCTTCGCTCTGGCTCGTGAAGAGCACCGGCAAGGCCCTGGCCGCCATCGGCGACTTCGTCCCGTACCAGCTCGACCTCACCAACAACGACCAGGCGGCCACCGCCATCAACCTGTCGATCACCGACACCCTCCCCCCGGGGTTCCGCTACCGCCCGGGCTCCACCACCGGCAACGGGGTGCGGATGGCCGACCCGGCCCTCTCCGCCGACGGGCGGACCATGGTCTTCACCCTGGCCGACCTGGCCCCCAAGGCGAGCGTCAGCATCCGCTACGTGGTCGAGGTGGCGGCCGGCGCCCACGACGGCGCGGCGATCAACACCGCCACCGCGAGAAGCTACGGCACGGCCTCCAACACCGCCCAGGCGACCGTCATGGTCCACTCCGACTTCATGAACAGCAAGAGCCTGATCATGGGGAGGGTCGAGCGCGGCCCCTGCGGCCTGGACTGGGACGAAGGGGTGGAGGGGATCCGGATCTACCTGGAAGACGGCACCTTCGTGAACACCGACAAGCGCGGGATGTTCCACTTCGAAGGGGTGAAGCCGGGGACCCACGTGATCCAGCTCGACCTCGACTCGCTCCCCGAGGGGTACCAGGTCTACAGCTGCAGCGACAACAGCCGCTTCGCCGGCCGCTCCTTCTCCCAGTTCGTGGACGCCCAGGGGGGAACCATGTGGCGGGCGGACTTCAGGGTGGGGAGGCCGGACGACGTGGCCCTCTACCAAAAGCGGGCCACCGAGAAGGCCGAGGCGGCGAAGAAGAAGGCGGACGAAGCGGCCATGAAGATCACCGAGGCGCGGCTCGCCGAGCTCAAGCGAAGCGCCGAGGCCGCGGCGTCGGCCAAGGCGGAGGCCGAAGAGGTGGAGCCGCCCAAGGACGACTGGGCTCCCGAGCAGGCAGGCGGCGAGCCGGAGCCTGAGGTCGAGCAGGCCGCCAAGGACGACTGGAGCGATCCGCAGCCGGAGGAGGCCCCCGCCACGGTGGTGGAGAACTCCGCGCCCGACGCCATCGCGCTCGAATTGAGAAGCCGGCTCGAGGAGGGAGGGGTGATCCTCACCCCGACCGTCGAGCTCTCCCGCCTCCCGGCCCGCACCCGCGCCCTCGAGGTCGAGCTCCCCGCCGGGCTCCGCTTCCGGGCCGGAAGCGCCACCCGCGGCGGCAGGCAGATCCCCGACCCGGCCGTCACCGGCCGCGTGCTGAGCTTCCCGCTGGAGAACGGGGGGGCGGGCGAGCGGGTCGCCCTGCGCTTTGCCGCCGACTTCACCCCCGAGGCCCCCTCCGGCGAGTTCATCACCCGGGCCACCGTGGCCTACAGCGGTGAGAGCGGCAAGGTCGAGCACACCGTCTCGGTGGACAACGTGCTGGTCAGGATCAAGGCGCAGGAGGCCGGGTCGCTGCCGAGCCTGGTGGTGCGGCCGACCTTCGAGGTGTTCGAGGCGACCCTCTCCCCCGAGGACAAGAAGACCCTGGACGCCACCGCCGAGACCATCAGGAACTTCACCGCCAAGGGTCTCATGCGGGTGCGGCAGCTGCTGGTGGTCGGCCACACCGACTGGACCAGGATCGCGCCGAGAAGCCGCAAGGTGTACCGCGACAACATCGCCCTCTCCCAGGCGCGCGCCCGGAGCGTCGCCCTCTACCTAAAAGAGAAGCTCGGGCTGACCCCGGCCCAGATCTCCGCCTCCGGAAAGGGGCAGAGCGTCCCGGTGGCGAGCAACAAGACCGCGGAAGGGCGCTCCCTCAACCGCCGGGTCGAGGTGACCATCCTCACCGAGCAGGTGGTCGAGCGGGTCTCCACCAAGATCACCAAGGACGCCGACCGCGCCTCCCGGAAAATCGCCGGGGAGGGTTCGGCCAGTGCGGTTCCCCGCAGCGGGCCGGCGGCCGCGGTGGTGAGCGGCGCGCCCGCTGCCAAGGCGGCCAGAGCCAAGAGTGCTGGGGCCAAGACGGCCGTTGCCCCGGCCGGCGCGGAGAGCGAGGAGAGCGAGACCTCCGACGCCGCAGGATCGGCGGCGGGCTCGGCGGGAAGTGCCGGAGCCGCCACCGCGGGCGCGGCATACCCGGTCTCCGGATCGCTCTTCCCCGGCTTCCCGGCCGCCAGGGGGCTCGCCGGCTTCCCGCTGCTGGCCGCCAACCTGGCGACCCCGGCCACCGCCGCGGCAGGCGGCTATCCGCTGCCGCTTGTCTCCGAATCAAGCGCCATGATGAGCGTCCCCGCTTCGGAGAGCGAATCCGAGGTCTGCTACCTCGCGGCGGCAGCCGCCGTGGATTCTCCCAAGGAGCCGGTGAAGACCCCGCGGCTGACCGAGGTGGGGATCATGTCCCCCGCCGACGGCTTCCTCCTCCCCGACCCGATCTCCGCGGTCAGGGTGGTGCTCGACTCCCAGCTCACCCCGCACCTTCTGGTGGACGGCAGCGAGATCAGCGCCGAGCGTATCGGCTTCACCCTCAAGGACAACACCACCGAGAAGACCCTCTACAGCTACATCGGGGTCAACTTCGGCGATCCCGGCCAGCACACCATCGTGCTGCGCGGCACCGACACCTTCGGCAACGTCCGCTTCGAAAAGAGCGCCAAGGTGACCCGGGTGGGCGCCATCGCCACCATCCGGGTGGTGGGCACCGACGGCAACGTGGCCGACGGCAAGAGCCCGGTCAAGGTCCGGCTGGAGCTCTTCGACGCCGCCGGGACCCCCTTCCGCTCCGCCACCCAGCTGAGCGTGCAGGAGGGGAACCTGAAGCCGTACCGCCAGGAGGCGATGTTCAAGGATCCGGCCGACAAGGGGGACAAGGTGACGGTCGACTCCGACGGGTGGGCGCTCTTCCAGCCGGTCAACGCCTCCGGCCCGTACCGCGCCGTGCTGGCGGCCGGCAAGACCGCCGTGGAGGTGGAGACCTACGTGCAGCCCAAGATGCGCGACTGGATCCTGGTCGGCCTGGGCGAGGAGACGGTGGGATACAACACCGTCACCGGGCACATGGAGAACTTCAAGGCGTCGGGCGAGGATAACAACCTCTACGAAGACGGGCGGATCGCCTTCTACGGGAAGGGGACCATCCAGGGGAAATGGCTCCTCACCATGGCCTACGACAGCGCCAAGCAGAACCCGCAGGCCTCCAACAGCCTGTTCCAGACCATCAACCCGGAGACCTACTACACCCTCTACGGGGACGCCTCGCAGCAGCAGTTCGACGCCGCCAGCGCCCGGAAGGTCTACCTGAAGATCGAGCGCGAGCAGTTCTACGCCCTGTTCGGCGACTTCGACACCGGCCTCACGGTGACCGAGCTCTCCCGCTACTCGCGGCGCCTCAACGGGGTCAAGGCGGAGTGGCAGGGCAAGAAGTTCGAGGCCAACGTCTTCGGGACCAACACCGCCCAGGCCTACGCCCGCGACGAGATCCAGGGCGACGGCACCTCCGGCCTGTACCACCTGAGCCGCAAACCGATCGTGCTCAACTCGGACAAGGTCACCATCCAGGTCCGCGACCGCTTCCGGAGCGAGATCATCGTGAGCAGCCAGGACTTGGCCCGCTACACCGACTACACCATCGACTACGACGCCGGGACCATCTTCTTCAAGCAGCCGATCCCCTCCCGCGACGAGAACTTCAACCCGATCTTCATCGTGGCGGAGTACGAGGTCAACAACCAGGGGACCGAGGCGCTCACCTACGGCGGCCGTGTCGGGGCCAAGCTTCTGGACAACAAGCTCAAGACCGGCTTCACCTACATCCACGAGGGGCAGATCACCGGCTCCGCCAACAGCTACGGGGTGGACGCCACCGCGAGGCTCGCCACCGGCACCACCCTGAAAGGCGAGGCCGCCCACACCGACACCGACTACGCGGGCGACCACCGCCACGGCGACGCCTTCCTGGCCGAGGTGCAGCAGCAGTCGAGGAACTTCGTGGGGAGGGCCTACTTCAGGGAGGAGGAGAACGGCTTCGGGCTCGGGCAGCAAAACGGGAGCGAGAACGGGACCCGCAAGTTCGGGGCCGAGGGGAACTACAAGCTCTCCGACAGCTTCACGGTCGGCGGCCAGGCCTACCGCCAGTACAACCTCGCCACCGGCGGCTACCAGGACATCGTCGAGGAGAGGAACACCTACACGCAAGGCCCCTACTCCGCCCACGTCGGGGCGCGCTACGCCAACGACACCCAGGGCGACGGGACCACGAAAGAATCCGATCAGTTGAACGTCGGCGGAAGCTGGCTCACCCTCAACAAGCGGCTCACCCTGCGGGCCGACCACGACCAGTCGATCGGGGGTAACGCCAACGCCACCTTCCCGACCAGGACCGTGGTGGGCGCCGACTTCAAGCTGACCGACAAGGTCACCCTGACCGCCGACCAGGAATTCACCAGCGGCGACGGGGCCAACACCAACAACACCCGGGTGGGCCTCAAGTCGATGCCGTGGAGCGGCGGGTCGCTGAACAGCAGCCTCGAGCGGGACACCAACGACAACGGCCAGCGGATGTTCGCCCTCTTCGGCCTCAAGCAGACCTGGAAGGTGACCGACAAGTGGAGCGTGGACGGCAGCCTCGACCGGAGCCAGACCATGGCCAAGTCCAGCAACTACACGCTCAACACGAACGTCCCGGCCGCCTCCGGCTCCAGCGAGGACTTCACCGCCGTTTCGCTGGGGACCAACTACACCGAGAAGAGCTGGAACACCTCGAACCGGGTCGAGTACCGCACCTCCACCTCGGAGGACAAGTGGGGGATCGTCTCCTCCTTCATCGGGGAGCCCAAGGAGGGGTGGGGATGGTCGGCGAGGCTGCAGCTCTACGACAGCAAGTCGATCACCGGCGGGACCAGCATCAACGACGACCTGAGGCTCGGCCTCGTCTACCGCCCGCGGCAGACCCGCTGGATCATCCTCGACCGGCTCGACGTCATCTACTCCAACACCGACGCCCCGGGCTCCATCAGCCAGGAGAGCCGCCGGCTGGTCAACAACCTGAACGCCAACCTGCGGCTCTTGAAGAGCGAGATCTCGCTGCAGTACGGCGCCAAGTACGTGCTGGAGACCATCGACAGCGTGCGCTACAGCGGGTACACCGACCTCTTCGGAATCGAAGGGCGCTACGATCTGGCCAAGGACTGGGACCTCGGGATCCGCGGGAGCGTGCTCCACTCCTGGGGGGTGGGCCAGGTCGACTACTCGACCGGCGTGTCGCTCGGCTACAACATCGTCCAGAACGCCTGGCTCTCCCTGGGGTACAACCTGATGGGCTTCACCGACAAGGACTTCTCGGCCTCCGACTACACAGCCCAGGGCCCCTACCTCAAGTTCCGCTTCAAGTTCGACCAGAGCTCGGTGAAGGACGCCGCCAAGTGGCTCAACCGGTAGCCGCCGCGGTCCGCTGCGTTTGGGCCGGCCCAGCTCCCGGGCCGCGCCAGGAGGAAACAACCGCCCCATGAATGAAAGCAATCCCCGCCGGACCGGCCCCCCTCTCCCCCCGGGGAGAAGCGCCGTTTCGGCCAGCCGTTCCCTGCTACTGCTATTTATATATATAGCGGCGCTGTCGCTCATCCCCTGCCGCACCGCAAAGGCCCTGGTCTGCTCGGTGCCCGGGCAGGACGGACCGGCCAGCGTCTCGGGGATCGTCAATACCTATTACGCCGGCCGCTCCAACACTTCGGTCCCCGCCGGATCGACCGCGGTCCCGGTGGGAAGCATCGACACCTCCAGCGGGGGGGCCTCCACGCCCTTCGCCGCAGGCGACCTGGCCCTGGTGATCCAGATGCAGGACGCCGACATCAGCTACTCCAACGACGCCTCCTACGGCGGCAGCGGCGGCGGGGCCGGCTACACCTCGCTCAACTCGACGGGGCTCTACGAGTACGTGGTGGCCGCCGGGCCGGTCACCCTCGGCTCGCTCCCCATCACCTCCCCGCTCGTCAACAGCTACCGCTCAGCCGACGCCAGCGCGGTCTCCGGACAGCGCCGCTACCAGGTGATCAGGGTCCCCCAGTACTCCTCGGCCACCCTGGCCGGGCAGGTCAACGCCGCCGCCTGGAACGGAACGACCGGCGGCGTGGTCGCCTTCGACGTGGCCGGGCAGCTCAACTGGAACGGCAGGGTGGTGAACGCAAGCGGCCGCGGCTTCCGCGGGGCGGCCGGGCTCACCGCCATGGGGGACGCCTCCCAGCCGACCACCACCGTCCCCCCCAACGCGGCGCCCAACGTCTACGCGTCCCCCGCGCCTGCGGTGGGAGCGGTGCCGTATTCCGGCCAGTGCACCAACTGCTACGACGGCGGGAAGGGGGAAGGGATCGCCGGTACGCCGCGCTTTCTCTACATCCCCGCCGTCCCCGAGAACGGAGTCCGCTACGACTCGGGGAGCACCTACCTTTCCAACTTCGCCGACGGTTATCCCGGTGGGAGCTACAGCCGCGGCGCCCCTGGAAACGCGGGCGGCGGGGGCTCGGACGGCAACCTCAACGACAACGACGAGAATACCGGCGGTGGCGGCGGGGGGGCCTACAGCTCCGGGGGGATGGGTGGATACGGCTGGACACCCAACACCCCTCCCGGCGCCCAGACCGGAGGCATCGGCGGCTACTCGGTCCCGCTCGCCCCGGGGCGGCTCACCATGGGTGGCGGCGGCGGGGCAGGGACCACCAACAACGGTACCGGCCCGCTCCCCACCGGACTCACCTCCTCGGGAGCTCCCGGCGGCGGCATCGTGCTGATCAGGACCGCCACCGCCATCGGCAGCGCCACCATCAACGCCAACGGCGCCCCCGGGGCCTGGGACCCCAACGGCAACGTCCCCAGCTCCTCCTATACCCCGCGCATCGTCTGCAACGACGCCGCCGGCGGAGGAGGGGGGGGCGGCAGCGTGCTGATCTTCGCCTCCAACTCCAACGTGGGAACCCTCACCATCAACGCGTCGGGGGGAAACGGCGGCAACAACACCGGCACCGCCGGCTGCGGCGTCTGCACCGCCACCAACTGCCCGCACGGCCCGGGCGGCGGCGGCAGCGGCGGCTTCGTGGCGCTCACCACCAGCACCGGGGTGACCGTCAACGTGGCGGGGGGGGCAAGCGGCCTCTCCTCGGGGAGCCCCACCTCCACCCCACCCTACGGCTCTTCCTCCTCGTCGGGCGGGTTCCAGGTCTACACCATCCCGCCGGTCTCCATGCCGGGGGCCAGCGTGGACGCCATGTGCTACCCCTCGCTCACCGTCTCCAAGGTCACCGGGCAGGCCAACGCGGTCCGCGGCGGGACCACCACCTACACCATCACGGTCACCAACCAGACCGGCTACGGCACCGCCACCGGGGTGACCATCAACGACACCCTTCCGGGTGCCCCCTCCCCCTTCACCTACGCATCGACCGGCACGGTGACGCTCGCCGGGGGGGCCACCCGCACCTCGACCAGCACCCCCGCCGCCGGCGCGAGCTCCCCGTCGTGGGGAAAGTTCAGCATCCCCGGAGGGGGCTCGGTGTCGGTCACCTTCACCGTCAGCATCCCGGCGGGGACCAACCTGGCGACCTACCAGAACTCGGCCACCGTCACCTACGACGACCCGACCCGCACCACGGCAGGGCAGACCGTCACCCCGGGCGGGACCTACGCGGAGGGGGGGACGGTGGCGGGAAGCAACTACAGCTCCGGCTCCTCCACCCAGGAAGACGTCACCGTCTGGATGCCCGCGACGGTGACCAAGAACTTCACCCCGGCCGCCATCGAGGCGGGAGGGAGCTCGGTCCTGAGCATATCCATCACCAACCCCAACTCGACCGCGGTCAGTAACGCCTCCTTCACCGACAGCTACCCGAGCGGCCTCAGCAACAGCACCACCCCGGGCGCCGCCTTCACCGCCGCCTCGCTCGCGGCCGGCTGCTCCGGCACCCTGACCGCCCTCGCCGGGGGGGGGAGCCTCGGGCTCTCGCTGGGCGCCATCCCGGCCGGCACTACCTGCACCATGACGGTCAACGTCACCTTCACCACCGCCACGAGCTACACCAACACGTTCGCCGCCCAGTCGTTCGCGAACAACCTGAACGTGACCAACCTGACGGCGGCCTCGGCCACCCTGCTGGCCAAGCCGATCATCGTCAAGAGCTTCTCTCCGCTGGCGGTCAACACCGGGGTCAATTCCACCCTCTCCTTCGCGGTCACCAATCCCAACGCCACCGGCAACGACCTGCACGCGGTGGGGTTCTCGGACAGCTTCCCGAGCGGATTCTTGGGAGGCTCCCCCAACGGCGGCCAGCTGGTGGCCACCGGCGGCGCCATCACGGTGACCGGCACCGGCTGCAGCGGATTTGCCCCCACCACCATCGCCGCCAACGCCACCACCCTCACCGTGAGCGGAGGGACGGTCCCGGCCGGGACGACCTGCACCATTTCTTTCCCGGTCAAAAGCGCCACCACCGGGTATTATCCCAACACGGTGACGGGGGTCTCCTCCACCGAGACCGGCGCGGCGGGAAGCGGCTCGTCGGCCGCCCTGGGAGTAGGGGTCATCACGGTGGGCGAGGCCTTCGCCCCGCAGACCATCAAGAGCGGGGGGAGCTCCACCCTGACCTTCACCCTCGCCAACCCGACCGGGGTGGCCCAGACCGCGGGCGCCTTCACCGATACCCTGGCCAACATGCAGGTGAGCGCCAACCAGACGGTGGGGGGAAGCTGCACCTGGACCCCCTCGGCCCCCACCCTCACCGCGGGGCAGACGGCGCTCAGTTTCACCGGCATCAACATCCCGACCAGCGGATGCACCATCTCCCTCACGGTGACGAGCTCCACCGGCGGGGTGCAGAGCAACGCCACCAGCTCCGGCGTCTCGACCGCGCTGTTGCCGGCCGGCCCCGTCTCGTCGCCTGCGAACCTCACGGTGATCGCCCCCGCGGCGATCGCCAAGAGCTTCTCCCCCTCCACCATCGAGACCGGGCAGAGCTCCACCATAACCTTCACCCTCACCAACCCGAACTCGATCCCCCTGACCGGCGCCTCCTTCTCCGACACGCTGACCGGGATGCAGGTCTACGCCGCGGGGGCCGCGGGGGGAAGCTGCGCCGGTGCCTCGGGGAACTCCTTCACCGCCGGGCAGACCGGCACCCTGAACTTCACCGGTCTCACCATCCCCACCGGTGGGGCCGGCTGCACGGTGACCGTCAACGTGACCTCCACCACCGCGAGCCCGCTCGCGACCGGCTACCCCAATACCGCCTCCGGGGTCGCGAGCAACGAGGCCAACACCGGCTCCCCCTCCAACTCGGCCTCGCTCGTGGTCGCGGCCCCCGCCGCCATCACCAAGGGTTTCGGCACGAGCCCCATCGTGCCGGGGGGGACCAGCCTGATCACCTTCACCCTCGACAACCCGAGCGCCATCCCGCTCACCGGGGCCTCCTTCAGCGACACCCTGACCGGGATGCAGGTGAGCGCCGCCGGCCCCGCCGGTGGGAGCTGCACCGGTGCGGGGAGCAACAACTTCGTCGCCGGCCAGACCGGAACCATCACCTTCTCCGGGCTCACCATCCCGGCCTCCCCGGCCACCTGCACCGTCACCCTGACGGTGACCGCCCCCTCGGCCGGGAGCTTCCCCAATACCGCGGGCGGAGTGACCGCCAACGAGACCCCGGTGGCCGGGTCGGGCTCCAACACCGCCACCCTGACCGTGCTGTACCCGCCCCAGATCGCCAACGCCTTCTCACCCGGCTCCATCCAGATCGGCACCGGGCAGTATTCCACGGTCACCCTCACCCTCACCAACCCGAACGCGGGGAACGCGCTCTCCAGCGTCGCCTTCACCGATACGCTCACCAACCTCCAGATCGCCGCCACCGGGACCGCCGGCGGGACCTGCACCGGTGCGAGCGGCAACTCGTTCACCGCCGGGCAGACCGGGGCGCTGAGCTTTTCCGGAATCAGCATCCCGGCAGGGGGAAGCTGCACGGTGACCTTCAGGGTGACCGGCACCACCATCAGCCCGGCGGCGGGATACCCCAATGCCACCTCCGGCGCCACCAGCGTCTCGGGTACGCTCACCCTGCCGGCCGGCTCCCCCTCGAACACCGCTTATCTGACCACCCTGCAGGCTCCGACCATCACCAAGAGCTTCAACCCGGGAGCCCTGACCGGCACCGGCAACTCGGTGATCACCTTCACCCTGACCAACCCCAACCCGACCCCGCTCACCGGGGCGGAGTTCTCGGACCCGCTCCCGACCAACATGTCCATTCCGGCGGGGTCCACCACGCCGCAGAACTACATCGCCTCCTGCTCGGCGACCGGAGCCCCCGCCGGGACCGGCACCTGCACCGGCACCATCCCCTGCGGCAATCCCAACACCAACGGCACCGCGCAGACCGGCACCATCACCTGGAGCGGGACCACCATCCCGGCCAACTCGAGCTGCACCATCACGGTGACCGTACGGGCCTCCACCAACAACACCAACTACACCAACACGGTGGGGGGGATCACCACCGACCAGACCCCGGTGGCCGGTCCCGGCTGGACCGACACCCTGTCGGTGACCACCGTCGATACCGTGAAATCCTTCGCCACGGCGAACGTGCTGACCAACACCACGGTAAACGCCAAGTTCACCCTCACCAACAACAGCGGCACCTCCCGTAACGGCACGGTCACCTTCGTGGACACCTTCCCGGCCGGGATGACCTTGGCGGCACTCCCTGCCGCCAACCCGTGCGGCTCCGGGAGCTCCTTCAAGGACCAGTCGGGGGGAACCCTGGCGGTCGGCGATGGGGGCTTCACCCTGGTGGCCGGCACCCTGGCCAGAAACGGCGGGACCTGCACCTTCACTGTGCCGGTCAAGATGAGCAACAACGGCACCTACTACAACACGACGGGAAGCGTCTACTCCGGGGCCACCCTGATCGGCCCCACCAGCAACACGGCCTCGGTCACCGCCCAGGACCAGGTCGTCCTCGCCAAGAGCTTCAACCCGTCGAGTATCGACCTCTACGACAGCTCGACCATCACCTATACGCTGACCAATCCCAACACCTTTGCCCTTACCGACGCCACCTTCACCGACACCTTCGCGAAGAACCCGACCTCGCTGGCGGCCGGCTACACGGTGTCGGCCGCCGCCTATGGCGGAACCTGTGCCGGGGTCACCGGGGTCCCCGCGGTGGGGGCCTCCACCGTCTCGCCGACCGTGGCGACGCTGTTACCGGGGAGTTGCACCATCACCGTGCCGGTGACCAGCGCCGAGCAGACCGGGCCCTTCCCGATCGCCTACGGAAGCGCCTCCCTCACCGGTGTCACGGTGGACCTGGGAGCCGGGCAGACGACGGGGGCGGTACCGGCCACCATCCCGACCCTGACCGTTAACAAGCTGCCGATCACGGTGGTGAAGACCGCCAACACGGCCAACTCGAACCCCGGGGGGACGGTCGGGTACACCATCAGCTACACGAACCCCAACAACTCCATGAGCCTGACCAACCTGGTCTTCACCGACGTGGTGCCGACCTACTCCTCCTTCCAGTCGGCCTCCTGCGGCCCGCTCCCCGCTTCGCTCACCACCTGCAACATCTCCGCCCCGGCGGTAGGAGGCAAGGGGACGGTGACCTGGACCATGGGGGGGGCGCTCAACGCGGGGGCAAGCGGTAACCTCTACATCAACGTGAAGGTGGACTAGCGGCGGAAGGCGGGGCCGCCCCACCGCCGAGGGTGGAGGACGCCCGACGCCCGGCGGGCGGAAAGGGAGGGGTACCGGCGGCAGCGGCACCTACGTATTTAAGTAACGCGCGCGCGAGGCCCCGCCGGCCGGGTCCCCTTCATTTTTTCGGTTGACATCGAGATCGAAAAAGGTTAAATACAGAGCTTCCCGAGAAACGAATCGGAATGTAGCGCAGCCTGGTAGCGCACCTGCTTCGGGAGCAGGGGGTCGGAGGTTCGAATCCTCTCATTCCGACCATTATCGAGAAAGGCCCTTGGCTCATCCAAGGGCCTTTTTTCGTCCCCGCTCCGGTCCACCTCCGGTCCGCCGAAATTTTTCCTTTGCTCGCCTAGCTTCTTCTCCTCTGCCTCGATAATCCCCTCTCGCTTGCGCAAAACCTCATCCGAACTCTAATCCTTTCCTGATTAGCGCCAATCTTCCGCTAGGCGTAACCACCGCTCTGGTCGGCTGCCAGTCCGGGCAGCGGCAGCAGCGAGGCGGGGAAGCATAGCAGCAAGATCGAAACGACGGTTAAAGCGGTACTGA
>NZ_BLXW01000029.1:0-61333 GCF_054784495.1 Geomonas sp. Red276 | reverse complement strand
TCAGTACCGCTTTAACCGTCGTTTCGATCTTGCTGCTATGCTTCCCCGCCTCGCTGCTGCCGCTGCCCGGACTGGCAGCCGACCAGAGCGGTGGTTACGCCTAGCGGAAGATTGGCGCTAATCAGGTTCTAATATGAGGGGGGGGGGAATAAAGTAAGGGGTGCTTTAAGTAAAGTAAGGGGCGCTTTAAATAAAGTAAGGGTCGCTTTTGCTAAAACGACCTCTTCGGTAACTAAAAATAGCCACCGGTTTCCTTTTTGCTCCTTGCATTTTCTATTCGCATGGCTTCTTTGGATTGCTGGAGGGGCTACTACTATCGATAGCTGCCCATTTTTTAGCCCACAATACCCACGACACGTGGGGTGAGCCCTTGAAAAGCTAATGAGGCCCGTGAAGTTACTTAAACACGGTCATCATTTACTTAACTACGACCCGCTTTAAATAAAAGCAGGTCTGCTTTTGCTTAAAGTGGGTCCTCTTCGGGAAGCCGGGCCTCCGCCAACGGGGAAAAGGACGCGGAGATTTGTCGCAAGTGGCGCCGGCATTGTATTCCCAGGCCAACCCCTTTAGCGCCCTTCACTTCGCCATGCGCTTTGCCTTGGACTCCCTGGCGTACAAAGCGCGGCGTGACCTGCGGAGCGCCCTGTGCCCTCCAGCCTTCACCGACTCCCGTCAGTCAAGGAGGTCCCATCACCATCCCTTGCCTTCTACTGCGGTCTTATCCGGTTGTCTCAGAGGCATCCGCCAATTCCCTGATCTTGCGTACCGTCTTCCAGTTGCGGTCGGTCATTGCCACCCCGAGCAGCCGCTCGGCGCCCGCCGCCAGCTTCGACCTTCCAACCCCTTCCGGCGCATCGAGGTAGAACACGCCATGGCTGAGGTGGAACCGCTCGCTAGGCGCCCGGAGGGTTTCGAGTTTTTGGAGGTCGGGATGGTCCGGTTGGGAGGCCAGAAAGCCGAAGTGCAGTCGGCTCGTCTCGTCAGCGGCGTCGGGAAAGGGATTGTCGTTGATGGCGCGGTCCAGGTCGTCGAGCCCCATCAGGATGATGGCCGGCTGGAAGCCGTACCCGCTGGCGATCGCTTCCGCCAGTTGACCGGGGAAAGCCGTGCGATCCCGCTGCCCAGGCAGGTCGAAGACCGCGTTCCCGCTTTGGATATAGGTCCTGACCCGGCACGCCCCGAGCTCCTCCAGCAACGCCACCAGGCCCTTCATCGGCAACACATTCCTGCCACCGACATTTATCGCCCTGAACATGGCTACCACGGTTATCATGCTGGCCCTCCCACGAGAAGTTCCCAGGGGGAACGCTTCTGAAATGGAGTCTCCTGTATTGATTGCAATCATTGCAATCGTTGCATTCATCCGTTAGAATGTTGGCTGGTGGCATCAAGACAGGAGGCGCAATTATGGCATCGATCACGATCCGCAATCTTGACAGCGACTTAAAGGCACAATTACGTGTTCGTGCCGCTCAGCATGGCTGCTCTATGGAAGCCGAGGTTCGGAACATCCTTGCCCAGGCATTGGCCCCGGCGAAGGGGGAAAGAAACCTTGGGCTAGCGATTCATGAGCGGTTCGCATCTGTCCCCACGGAATCCTTGCCAATCCCACCACGGCAGGCGGTTCGCACACCACCGGAGTTCGAGGAGTAGTCAAACTTGGCAAACATCATTCTCGATACGAATGTTATTTCGGAATTGATGCGGCAGAAGCCGGATGAAACGGTGCTGGATTGGTTCGCGCACCGGCAAGCTGATGTCTTCTATATCACCGCCATTGTTCAATCCGAAATAGCGCTCGGGATATCGCTGCTGCCTCCTGGGAAGCGCAGAGACGCCTTGGCGGCGGCAGCAGAGGGGATGTTTTCCGACGAATTCGTGGATCGCTGTCTCCCTTTTGACGCCGAATGTGCCGATCTTTATGCCTCAGTAGTCTCCGCAAGCCGTCAGAGCGGAATTTCAATGACGACGGAAGACGCGCAGATTGCAGCCATTGCACTCTCGGTCGGTTATCCCTTGGCCACACGAAACGTCAAGGATTTTCAACACATTTCTGGCTTATCCATTCACGACCCTTGGCGACGCAGTTAATCCCCTCCTCACCTATCCACAACCACATGCCGGTTACCAATCCAGTGCCTAGCTACCAGGTCGGAGCGCCTTGGGGGCAGGACCTTTGTTATTGAAAAATACAAGAGACAAGACCTCCCCGGGCTCTCCGTTCCTCTAATATTCAACAATCAAGCCCCCCCGGACTGTATGGCTGCCAGGGGGTATCACCCTGCACCTCCCACATCTCCATGTTGACGTGGTGTAATTGTTACACTATATTGGGAGCCATGACCACAGCGCACGGAGAGAGCGATTGGAAGATTCGCATCAACGCGGGTGAAGAGCATCCCGTCCCTCACGCGCACATTCTCTTCCGCGATGGTTCGCGGATTTCCGTCGCACTTGAAAGCCTTACCGTACTAGCTGGCGCTGTTCGACCAAGGAGCCGCATGATTCCAGCTGTTGAATGGATAGCCGCACACCGCGAAGAACTGCTTGCCGAATATCGGAGGTTAAACCAATGAGCAAAGCTCCCTTGATTGAATCTGTTCAGGTGACCGGCGTTCACCATCTTGTGATTGGCTGGAGCACAGGCGAAAATTACGATTGTGATCTATCGGATGTGATCAGCCGTCATACCGCCTTAGCTCCGCTTGCAGCTTCTGCCATATTTTCTCAAGTCGTGATCGAAGAATGGGGGCATGGTCTTGATTGGCCGGGTGGCCTTGATATGGGTGCTGACCGCCTTTACCAACTCTGTCGTGAACAAGCAGGCCTGCTTTCTCCTGCCGGCTTTGATGAGTGGATGAAAAAAAACGGGCTTTCGTTGTCTACCGCAGCAGATGCTTTAGGAATGACTCGGAGAATGATCGCACACTACCGTTCCGGCTCAAAGCCGATCCCAAAAACGGTGCAACTCGCCTGTATCGGTTGGGATGCCCTCAACCGCGCCGCATAATTTACAGGAGCAGGTAATGTCCAAGACCAAAACAAGTCGGTATGATGTCGCTGAGCATCTTCGCACTCCGGAAGAAATGGCAGCCTACCTTGAAGCGTGTCTGGAAGAGTCTAATGGCGATGCCGCCTTTGTTGCTAAAGCACTTGGTGACATAGCGCGTGCCAAAGGAATGTCCCAAGTTGCCATCGATACAGGTCTTTCCCGTGAGACTCTTTATAAGGCGCTTTCCGGTGAGCGAATTCCTGGCTTCGATACCATCCTCAAGATCGTAGCGGCACTTGGTCTCAAGCTGCACGCCGAAGCCAGGTAACCCACTCCCTTTAATGTCAGCCCTCCGGCGGCCTTCAACTTCTCCCTCACTCATCTCAGTTCTTTTAACGGGCCCGGCCTTGACCGGCTGCGTCAGCCGTCCGCGTCTAAGGCCGTGGTTCGGCGTTGCCAGTCCCCGCTTTATGCCTCGGACGATTTGTCCCACATTAGGAATGGATTCTTTTCTCAGTCGAAGAGTAGACGTCTTTGCGATGGCATATGGCGAGGACAAGGATTTGCTCTTCCAGGATCTTGAACACCACGCGGTAATCACCGACCCTCATCTTCCAGTATCCCTTGAGGCTCTTCCGCAGTGGCTCTCCGTACTCGTGAGGAGCGATCATTAGACGGGTCTCGATCGCCTTCCTGATCCTGGTTCGCATATCGACGTTGATGTTCGGGATATCCCTCGCCTTCACGTCCGGATGGTAGGAAACTGTGAAAGGGATTTTAGGACCAGACATCATCATGTCCCAAGGCATTTCGGGAGTCGAATTCTGCTTCACGTTCCGCTGCAATTGCGGCGAGCATCCTGTCCTCGCGAATTTCCATGGCTTCCCTGACCAGATCCCGCATCAGCATTGACATGGAAATCCCCTCGTCCTCGGCAAGCTCTTGGACAGCATTGTACAGCGGTCTCTCAAGCACCACATTTATCCTCGGGTTTTTTGCGGGCATGGCAGTTACCTCCTTGCAAAAGTGTATCACTTCTGTGTCACCTTGGTCAAGGTGCCCCCCATGCCGGTGTCAACGGAGGCCTAAAGTTGTCCGCACGTAGGTCGCGTTGAACGGCTTCAGCGTGAGACGCGACATTGCCACAGTTGGCGCAGCGCCGGGTGTCGCGTTTCGTTCCTCAACGCGACCTACGGAACTGAATCATGCTGGCATTCGGTTATCCTTTTGCCTAGATGTCCGCGAACTCTGAAGTCAACTTGTAACGCGCGCGTCATATGGACTTCATAGGGGTATGCTGTCCAGTAATCTGTTTTCTTGACCTCTACCTCGTTCCACGGGACAAACAACGCATGCCTCCGGAAGCCGAATGGCAAGAACCTCATCACCTTTACATACATTCCGGTTTCAGTGAACGCGAAGGTTAGACAAGCAACGAAACGTGCACCGTCGATCAGAGCACTTTGAAATCGCAATTTTTTACCTTGAATTTTGAGCTCAGTCCGATAGGCAGATTGGAGCGGCGACCAAGGGTCCAAATCAGATAAGGTGCTCATCTTCTCTCTTTCTTCCTTTTTGCCAACGAGTCATTCACCGGAAATTGTGGATATCACCCCACTCTGGGTGGAGTGGTTACAAAAGCGAGATACCAGCGTTGGCATAACTTGCTGAATTGGCTAACTACCCGTATGGTGAAATGTTCCATTTGGGGGGATCACCAGAAAACTGGTCATCCCTCCGAGTGGGGCTTTGCTTGCAACTCACGCCAAGAACGCCACCTGATTCCAGGCTGAAAACCGCGGAGATATCCGGCTCGTTCTAAGACAGCTTGACCATCCCAGTCTCAACACCACCATGCTCTATACTCACAGTGTTCCCGTTTTAACTACCAAGGATCCTATGAGCACCATGTCTTCTGAATGGAGGCTGGTGGTTCTGACTTAAATTAGGTGGAACTATATAGAGGTCTTTCACTGTTGTCAAAGGTGAAAGGCATAGACAGGGGCGGCGGCTGAAATATTTGCTTGGTGGCAGGCTGGTTAAGCTTTAGATAGGGGGGGAGGGGAGGCAACTCCGAGGTCGCGAAGCTCGGCAGCCACGAGCTCGGCGACCAGGGATACGCTCTCAGCCACCTTGGGGGTGAGCTCCACCCCCGTCTCGATGGAACAGGGCTCGATGCCGAAGAGGACGACTTTGGCGGGCAGCTCCCCCATCAGCCGCGCGGTGGCTAAGAGGTCGGAGATGCCGAGCTGGTGCGGCGATATCTTTTGCTGGAAGAGGGCCGGTACTGCGTCGCCTTCGTAGCGGGAGACCGCCCCCGCGGGGAGGCCTCCCCTCACTACGTCCAGAAGGATCAAGGCATCTCTCCCCGAGAGGTAGGAGAGGAGCTCGATGCCGCTGGTCCCTCCGTCCAAGACGTGAACGCCGGGGATGGGGAGGAATCGTCTTCCGAATTCCTCCACCACCCGTACTCCTGCTCCTTCGTCCTGAAGGAGCAGGTTGCCGATTCCCATGACCAGTACGTTCATGACGTCTCCTAGCGCGCGGTGACGGTGATCGCGCCCGGGTGCTCCTTGTCCACGAGGTGAATCGCGCACGCGAGGCACGGGTCGAAGGAGTGCACGGTGCGCAGCACCTCCAGGGGCTTTTCTGCCTGCGCGATCGGAGTCCCCTTAAGGGATGCCTCGTACGGCCCCGGCTGGTCCTTGGAGTTTCTCGGGCTCGCGTTCCAGGTGGAAGGAACCACCGCCTGGTAGTTCTTGATCTTGCCGTCTTCGATCACCACCCAGTGGGAAAGCACCCCGCGCGGGGCCTCGTGCATCCCCACTCCCCTGATCTCGCCTTTGGGGAACTCGGGGCGGTTGAAGGTGGCGGTATCCTTGCCGATGTTCTCGATCAGAAGGGTCCACTGCTTCTCCAGGGTCTCGTGCAAAACCGCCGCCCGGATGGCGCGGGCTGCGTGGCGCCCGATGGTGGAGTGAAGGGCGTCGAGGCCGACCGTGGTCCCGGCCAGGGAGCTTACGGTGGAGAGTGCCTTCTCGGCGTGCTTCCTGGTCGGCGCGTGCCCGGCCGCGTAGAGCGCCAGCACGTTGGCCAGAGGCCCCACCTGGGCGGGAGCGCCCTGGAAGGTCGGCGCCTTCACCCACGAGTACTTGCCGTGATCCTGGAAGTCGGTGTACTGCGGCTCGGTCTCCTCCTGCCACGGGTGCCGGTCCCAATCTCCCTGGTACCAGGCGTGTTTGATGCTCTCGTTGACCCCCTCGGCGAAGTACTTGTCGTGGAAGCTCGTGATCGGCTTGAATTGCCCGAGGGCCGCGTTGGGGATGAATCCCCCCGGGAGTTGGAAAACGGTTCCCTTGGAGTCGATGGGGAACTCGGGGACGCTCAGGTAGTTCTTGATCCCCGCCCCGTAGCCGGTCCAGTCGCTGTAGAAGGCGCCGATGGCACAGACGTCGGGGAGATAGACGTTGTTGACGAAATCGCCCACCTCGTCGATCAGGCTCTTCACGTAGAGAAGCCGCTCGACGGAGAGGGTGGAGGGGCTGTCGGTGTTGATCGGGTTGGCCACGCCGCCGACCGCCAGGTTCTGGATGTGCGGGGTCTTGGAGCCGAGGATGGAGATGATCATGTTGGCGCGCCGCTGCACCTCGAGCGCCTGGAGGTAATGGGTGCAGGCCAGAAGGTTCACCTCGGGGGTGAGCTTCATGGCCGGGTGCCCCCAGTAGCCGTTGGCGAAGATGCCGAGCTGGCCGCTGGCCACGAACACCTTCAGCTTTTCCTGGGCCTTGGCGAGCTCCTGGACGCTGTTCAGGTGCCAGCTGGAGATGCCTTGGCCAAGCGCCGCCGCCTTTTTCGGATCCCCCTTCAAGGCCGAGGTAACGTCCACCCAGTCGAGGGCGGAGAGGTGGTAGAAGTGGACGATGTGGTCCTGGATGGCGTGGGCGGCGATCAGCATGTTGCGGATGTACTGGGCGTTGAGCGGGATCTCCAGGTTGAGGGCGTTTTCGACCGCGCGCACGGAGGCGATGGCGTGCACGGTGGTGCAGACGCCGCAGATCCTTTGGGTGAAGAGCCACGCCTCGCGCGGGTCGCGCCCCTTGAGGATGACTTCGATGCCGCGCCACATCTGGCCGGAGGCCCAGGCGTCGGTTACCGTGCCGCCGCTTATCTCGCAATCCACCCTCAGATGTCCTTCTATCCTGGTGACCGGGTCGATCGTTATTCTCGTAGACATGGTGTCCCTCCAGTAATGAATTTTTCTGATCGGCTGCTGGCTCCCCCGAACCCCATCCTCACCCTGTCCCCTTGAAGACATTTACCCTCGCCCCCTTGGGGGAGAGGGTGGCCGGAGGCCGGGTGAGGGAAAATCTTAGAACCTCCCTCACCCCTGCCCCTCTCCCCTAAAGGGGCGAGGGGATATGGATTTGACTGCCCCTTTCCCCTTTAAGGAGAGGGGAAAGGGATTTGGCTGCCCATCTTCCCTTTAGGGTGAGGGGCGATAGCGGGCTAGTGGTGCGTCTCCGGGAAGAGGTTCAGGTACTTCGCACAGAGCTTGAAGCCCAAGATGGCGAAGGCGATCATCCCCATGGTCAACAGGAGCTCCATGGCCGAGGGGAAGTAGTCGGCTCCCATCCGGTTGGCGTAATTGGACATCCCGAAGACCCCGACGTTCAGCCGGTTAAGGAGCACTCCCAGCACCACCAGGATGCTGGCGACGAAGATGGCGTCGAGGTTCCGGCGGCTCTTCTTCCTGATGAGCAGTACCACCGGGATCACCACCCCCACCCCGACCTCCAGCACGTACAAAAGGCCGAGCATCCCGCTGGCGAGGAGGTATCCCACCCCGGGGCCGGTGAAGAGGTGGATGAGCTTCATGACCAGGTAGAGCGACCCCATTACCACCACGCCGCGGGCAAGCCCCTCCAAAACGTCGCGGGGCGGGTTGTGGTTGAACACCTTCCCGGTCAGGATGGTCTCGAAGCAGACCATGGCGAGCCCCATCATGATGGCCGAGACGAGGAACATGTAGGGGATGTAGTGCCCGTACCAAAGCGGCGAGAGCTTGCTCGGGGCGATCAGGTAGACGGCCCCCAGCGATGACTGGTGCAAAAGCGAAAGGAGCACCCCGAAGAGGGCGATCCCCACCATGCAGCGGTTCACCCGCCCCATGGCCCGGCTCCACCCGAGCTTCTCGAAGACCATGGGGCTCGACTCGGTGCCGAGCGTCGTCGTGTAGAGGACCACGTGGATGGCGACGATGAACATGATCGAGTTCACCTGCCACATGACGAGCGGGTGCCAGATGACGAAGGAGCGCCCGATGTCGAGGCAGATGGACATGGCGGCCAGAAGGTAGCCGAAGAAGGCGTTGAGGATGGAGGCGCGGGCGATGCACTTGTACTTCTTCATGTTGAGGATGTAGACCATGGCGGCGATGATGAATCCCCCGGCGGCCATGGCCACTCCGCCCAGGACGTCGAAGGAGATCCAGAGCCCCCACGGCCAGTAGTCGGTCATGTTGGTGGAGGCCCCGAGGCCGAAGGCGATCCGGTAGACGGCCACCGCGATGGCGACCACGATCAGGGCGACCAGCAGCCGGGTGAACGGGGTGTCCATCTTGATCCCGAGGTGCCGGCTGTGGCTGTCGTCCAGGAGCCGGTTGATGGTTCCCCCCACCCTGGCGCCGGCGTATCTCGTGAAGTCAATCATGGCGCCCCTCCTTGGCCGAACGGTTCATGCGGCTCGTGATCTGATGGAGCGCGGTCCCCCCGAGGAAGACCCCGAGAAAGACCCAGGGGATCTTAGCGATGTAGGCCCAGGTCAGGTCGGGGAGGGGAGTTGAGGGGACGTCCTTGTTGAAGCCTAAGAGGTCGAAGGAGATCCCGGAGAGCATCAGGTTCTGGGTCCCTCCCGCCTCGGTGAGCCCGTAGATCCGGTCGGCGTACGCGGTGGAAGGGCGCAGGTTGGTGGCCGTGGAGTTAAGGGTCTGGATCGGGTACTCGTACATGGTCCCCGCTTTCATGGCGAAGCGCTTCTTGGCCTCCTCGCGCAGATCCTTCACCTTGCCGAAGATGGTGGCCCCGGTCGGGCAGGACTCGGCGCATGCGGCGTACTTCCCCTCCTGGTAGCGGTGGCGGCAGAGCTGGCACTTCCTCACCTCGGGCCAGACCGCTCCCCACTCGTAGCGCGGGACGTTGAAAGGGCAGCCGATCTGGCAGTAGCGGCAGCCGATGCAGCGGTAGGCCTCGTAGTAGACGGTGCCGTTTTGGGGATCCTTGCGGAAGGCGCCGGCCGGGCAGACCGAGACGCAGGCGGGGGTGATGCAGTGGAGGCACTGCTGCTTGAAGAAGGCGTGCCCGTTGACCGCGGCGTCCTTCTTCACGCCGGTGCCGTTTTTGTAGACCTTGATGACGCTCAGCGTGCTGCCGGTCAGATCCTGGGTGGCGTCCCAGATCCCCTCGTTCCCCTTGAGCCCCGCCGTCTCGTAGGGGGGGCGCATCGGCTCGTTCTTCTCCGTCTTCGTGCAGAGAAAGGAATCGGCGACCGCCGGGACCAGCCCCTCCTTGTAGAGGGCGCCCCCCGGGACGCTGTTGGCCCTTTTGCAGTTCACCGTGCAGGACTTGCAGCCGATGCAAAGGGTCGCGTCGTAGAGAAGGCCCACCGCCTCGGGGGGGAGCTCCTTGGACATGCGGGCCTGGGCGGCGGGCGCACCGGCGGCCAGGAGGACGCCGCTACCCGCGACCCCTTTCAGGAAATTCCGTCTGCTGATGCTCATGGCTACACCTCCTTGCGGCCGTCACGGTCGGGTCCTTGGGAGGGGGTGTCGCTCGGTGGATGCTCGCGGTTCTTGCCGAGCCCGGTCAGGATGGCCGCGCCGGCCGCACCGGCCACGAGCCCCGCGGTGCCGGCGGCCATGGCCTTCAGGTTCCCCGGGATTCCCGGCTTGTCGGGGAAGGCCTCGCCGAAGAAGGTGGGAGGGGTGAAATCGCGGATGGTGGCCAGCGAATGGAGGGGGGTGGTGAATCCTACCCCCGGCTCTGCGCAGCCAAAGCAGGGATGCCCGGTCCCGACCGGCCAGGCGCCCGCCCCCACGTCGCCATACTGGACCTGGGGGCAGTTGCAGTGGGTCTCGGGCCCCTTGCAGCCGAGCTTGTAGAGGCACCCCCCTTTGCGGTGCATCTCGTCGCCGAACTGCGTGGCGAAGCGCCCGGCGTCGAAGTGGGGGCGCCTCTCGCAGTTCTCGTGGATGAGGCGCGTGTAGGCGAACTTCGGCCTGCCGCGCTCGTCGAGCTCCGGGAGCTTCCGGTAGGTGAGGTAGTAGACCAGGGTGGAGAGGAGGTTGTAGGGGCTAGGCGGGCAGCCGGGTATGGTGACCACCTTCTTCCCGGTGAGGATCTCCGGGATCCCCTTGGCCTTGGTCGGGTTGGGTGCGGCGGCCGCCACTCCCCCCCAGGATGCGCAGGAGCCCATGGCCACGATGGCGGCGGCATGGGGGGCGGTCTCGTTGAGGATCTCGAGGGCGGTCCTGCCGGCGATCTTGCAGTAGATCCCGTTGTCCCTGGTCGGCACCGCCCCGTCCACCACCAGGATGAAGTTCCCCTGGTTGGCCCTGACCGAGGCCTCCTTGGCCGCCTCCGCCTGGTGCCCGGCGGCCGCCGACAGCGTCTCGGAATAGTCGAGCGAGATGAGATCCAGGAGGAGGTGTTCAAGGGTGGGGTGGTTGGCCCGCAAAAGCGATTCTACGCAGCCGGTGCACTCCTGGAAGGAGAGCCAGATGACCGGCGGGCGCTTGATGGTGGCGATGGCTTCGGCGAGCCGGGCCCCCGCCGTCAGGGGAAGCCCCATCCCTACCGCCATCACCGAGCAGAACTTCAGAAACTCCCTTCGCGAAACACCCTCTAGCTTCTGCCTGGCATACTCCGACTCTCCTTTCATGCTCCACCTCCTGGGGAAGATTGGCTGACGGACGTCATCGGTTCATCTGACAGACTGATATTATCTAGTGTTTGACGCGCATGATTAGCTATAGCTAACTACCGCCTTGGTGAATGTCAATACTTCTTCATCAAAAAAATGCGTTCAGTCATGTTCAGGACACCCTTGAGAGGGTGTGATATATTTGGAGCGTGACAAAAACTTACTTTCACTGAATCTGGGATGACTGAAAATAAGCGGGTACAGTCAGTGGAAAAATTTTCAGACAGTGTTATTTTTTTATCCATGGTTCTTTCTGTGGCCCCTGCCAATGCAGCTTCCTGGCCTGACCTGTCAGCGAAAATCAGCATTAATTACGGCGGTCTCTAAATTGCAAACGATGTTTGTAGTAAGTATGCGTTGTTCCATGGTTGTTCCACGGTTTTCGCTTCCGGTGAGCCGCCAATCGGCTCTTGGTGCGGCTTCCCGGACGGAGGGATACCCCTGCGCCAGCGGTCCGCCCTTCGGGTCGCTGTAAAGGAATTTTTGCGGTGACCATGCCTGGTGTCGGTATCCCGACAAAGAGTACGTGAGGGCCTCGTGCCGAAGCAATCACCCACCCCGACATCCTTTTCCTTCCCGATCGGGCTCCGCACGGCCGCGGTGCTCTTGGCCCTGATGGTCCTGCCGCTGGCGGCGGTGGAGCTGACCGAGCAGGCCGAACACGCCCCCCTGCGCGGGCTCTTCTTCCTCGTCCTCACCGCAGTCGTCTGCCTCTACATCTTCCGCGGCTGGCAGCGCCAGGCCGAGGCCAACCGGACCCTGGCCGAGCAGGAGGCGAAGTTCCGCACCATGATGGACTTCACCTACGGCTGGGAGTATTGGCAGGGGTACGACGGGGAGGTGATCTACATGTCCCCCTCCTGCGAGAGGATCACCGGCTACACCCCCGAGGAGTTCGCCGCCGATCCCCGCCTGCTGACCACCATCGTGCACCCCGACGACCAGGATGCCCTGGCCCGCCACGCGGCGGTGGTGGACAGCGCCGAAGAGTGCTCGGTGGAGTTTCGCATCTTCAGAAAGGACGGCGAAGTCCGCTGGATTTCCCACGGCTGCCGCCGGGTCAGCGACCGGGAGGGGATGGTGAACGGCCGCCGGGTCAGCAACTACGACATCACCGACCGAAAAAAGCTGGCGCAGGCGCTGGTCGACTCCCAGCGGCAGACCACCGAGATCATCGATTTTCTTCCCGATGCCACCTTCGTGGTCGACCGGGAGATGAAGGTGATCGCCTGGAACCGCGCCATGGAAAAGGTGACCGGCATCCCCAAGGAGGAGATCCTCGGCCAGGGGGACTACGCCTACACCGTCCCCTTCTACGGCGACCGCCGGCCGCAGCTTTTGGACCTGCTCGACATCGACGACGCCGAGCTCGCCTCCCGCTACCAGAACGTCATCAAGAAGGGGGAGGTCCTCTACGCCGAGGCATTCACCCCGGCGGTCTACCACGGCAGGGGGGCCCACTTCTGGGTCTCCGGCGCGCCCCTCTACAATTCGGCCGGGGAGCGGACCGGGGCCATCGAGGTCTTGCGGGACGTCACCGAGCAGAAAAAGAACGAGGAGGCCCTCAGGGAGAAATCCGCCGAGCTCGACCGCTTCTTCACCCTTTCCCTCGACCTTCTCTGCATCGCCGATCTCAGCGGGAATTTCCGGCGCTTGAACGTCTACTGGGAGAGCGTGCTCGGCTACCCCGTCGAGGAGCTTTTGGCCACCAATTTCATGGAGCTCGTCCATCCCGACGACCGGGTGATCACCATGAACGCCATGGCCGACCTCTCGCTCAACCGGCCGGTCCTCAACTTCATCAACCGCTACTGCTGCAAGGACGGCTCCTACCGCTGGATCGAATGGCGCGCCTACCCCTACGGCGAGCTGATCTACGCCGCCGCCCGCGACGTCACCGAGCGGCGGGTGGCCGAGGAGAAGCTGATCGCCCGCGAGCGCTTCCTGAGGACCCTGACCGACCACGTGCCGGGGATGGTCGGCTACTGGACCGACGACCTGCACTGCGGGTTCGCCAACATCGGCTACCGCGAATGGTTCGGCAAAAGCCCCCACGAGATGCGGGGGATCCACCTGAGGGAGCTCCTGGGGGAGGAGCTCTACCGCAGGAACGAGCCGTACGTCGAGGCGGCCCTCAAGGGGGAGACGGTGCACTTCGAGCGGGCGCTCGTGAAACCCAACGGCGAGATCGGCCATACCTGGGCCCACTACATCCCCGACATCACCGAGGGGGAGGTGCGCGGCTTCTTCGTGCTGATCTCCGACGTGAGCGAGATCAAGAAGGCCGAGATCCAGCTGCGGCAGAACCAGACCCGCCTGGAGAGCCTTTTGGCCATCTCCCAGTACCGCGGCGACGACCCGAGCGAGATCCTCGACCAGGCTTTGAACGAGGCGATCACCTTGACCGCCAGCAAGATCGGCTACGTCTACTACTACGACGAGGAGAGCCGCGAATTCACCCTCAACAGCTGGTCCCACGAGGTGATGAACGAGTGCGGGGTGAGGGACCCCGCCACCCGCTACCGGCTGGAAGAGACCGGCATCTGGGGAGAGGCGGTCCGCCAGGGGCGCCCGATCATGATGAACGACTTCCAGGCATCCCATCCCCTCAAGAAGGGGTACCCGGAGGGGCACGTCCACCTCACCCGCTTCCTCACCATCCCGGTCCTCACCGGCGAGCGGATCGTGGGGGTGGCGGCGGTGGCCAACAAGGAGAGCGATTACGAGCAGACCGACATCCTGCAGCTCACCCTCCTGATGGACGCCGTCTGGAAGATCGTCGACCGCATCAACGCCGAGAAGGCGCTTCGGGAGGCGAAGGAGGCGGCCGAGCTGGCGAGCCTTGCCAAGAGCGAGTTTCTGGCCAACATGAGCCACGAGATCCGCACCCCGATGAACGCCATCACCGGGATGGCCTACCTGGCCCTGCAGACGAGGCTCACCCCCCAGCAGCGCGACTACCTCACCAAGATCTCCCGCTCCTCCGAGACCCTCCTGGCGATCATCAACGACATCCTCGATTTCTCCAAGGTGGAGGCCGGAAAGCTGACCCTGGAGGAGATCCCCTTCGAGCTCGACGAGGTGATCGGCAACGTCGGGACCCTGATCGGAAGAAGTGCGGAGGAGAAGGGGGTGGAGGTGCTGTTGTCGCTGCCGGCCGACCGGCAGCTGGTGCTTTTTGGGGATCCCCTGCGGCTTGGCCAGGTGCTCGGCAACCTCGCCTCCAACGCGGTGAAGTTCACCGAAAAGGGGGAGGTGGTGATCTCCGTGCGGCAGGCGGGAGAGGTGGCGGGGGGAAAGATCCCCCTCGCCTTCTCGGTGAGCGATACCGGCATCGGCCTCACCGAGGAGCAACGGGCGCGGATCTGCGAGCCTTTCTCGCAGGCCGACAGCTCCATCACCAGGAAGTACGGGGGGACCGGGCTCGGGCTCGCCATCGTCACCCGGCTGCTGTCGCTTATGGGAAGCGAGCTAAAGGTGGAGAGCGAGCCGGGTAACGGGAGCTCCTTCTCCTTCACCCTCACCCTCGGGGTGGCCGAGGCGCGTCCGGCGCCGGGAACCGCGCAGCGCCGCGAGCTCTCCGGCAGGCGCGCCCTGGTGGTGGACGACAACGAGGTCTCCCGCAAGATCCTCGCCAACCTCCTCTCCTCCTTCTCCTGCCGGGTCACCGCCGCCGGCTCGGGGGGAGAGGCGATCGCCGAGCTTGGCCGCGCCGCCGCCGCGGGGGAGGAGCCGTACGACCTCGTGATACTGGACTGGCGGATGCCGGAGATGGACGGGCTGGAGGTCTTGAGAAGGATACGGGGGGAGGCGGCCCTGCCGCAGCCGGCCGCGGCCATCATGGTCACCGCCTTCGGCAACGAGGATCTCAGGCGGGAGGTGACGGCGCTCCCCAAGGCCGCCTTCCTGACCAAACCGGTGCAGGGATCGGTCCTCTTCGAGACGCTCGGCAGGCTCCTCGGCCTCCCCGAGCAGGCGCTCGAGCGTCGTCCGGTGCGGCCGCTGCCGCGGGCGAGGCGGGGGAGCCTGCCGGGGACCCGGGTTCTCATCGTGGAGGACAACGTCATCAACCAGCAGGTGGCGCGGGAGCTCGTGGAGATGGCGGGGGGCGTGGTGGAGATCGCCGGGGACGGGGCCTCCGCGGTCGAGGCGGTCCGCTTGCGGCAGTTCGACCTCGTGCTGATGGACATCCAGATGCCGGGGCTGGACGGCTACCAGGTAACCAGGATGATCAGGGAGTTCGCCGGCGCCGACGAGCTTCCCATCATCGCCATGACCGCCCACGCCCTGGCCGAGGAACGGGCCAAGTCCCTGGCGGCGGGGATGAACGACCATCTGGCCAAGCCGATCGATCCCCGCGAGCTCACCTCGTTGCTCCTTAAGTGGGCTCCCCGCCGGCGGACGGCAGGGGAGGGGGGGGCGGCGCAGGAGGTGCCGGAGTTGCCGGGGAAGGGAATCCTCTCCCCCGAGCTCCCCGGCATCGACATCCATTCCGCCCTCGAGCGCCTGGGGGGAAACGCCCGCCTCCTCGCCTCGCTCCTCGAGATGTTCAGCCGCCAAAACGTCAGCACGGTGGAGCGGATGCGGCAGATGGTGGAGGATGGAGATGACGAGGAGATCCGCTCCCTGGCCCACGCCGTGAAGGGGACCGCCGGCAATATCGGCGCCCTGCGGGTGGCCGAGGCGGCGCGGACCATCGAGCAGGAGCTGGACATGGGGACGATGGCGGGGGAGGGGGGCGCGGTGCTGCTCGGGTCGCTCTCCCGCGCGCTGGAGGAGGTGGCCGCCGCGGTCCGCCTGTTGCCGCAGGAGGCGGGTGAAGGGGCGGGGGACTTTTCCGGGGAAGAGGGGGCGCGGGTGAGGGTCGAGGGGCTGGTCGGCGAGCTGGCAGGCCAGCTGAACCTCAACCGGATGGAGGCCCGCCGGACCTTCGCCTCCCTCAAGGAGCTCCTTCCCGCGGGGAGGAGGCTCGAGTCCCTCGAACAAAGCCTGCATGCGCTTGATTTCAAGAAGGCCCTCGGAGAGTTGGAAAGCCTGGCCCGGGAGCTCAAGATCCGCTACGACGGCGCAGCGAGGGAGGAACCATGATAAATCGCCCCGGAGACCGCCCCACCATCCTGGTGGTGGACGACATGCCCGTCAACATCGCCATCCTGACCGAGGCGCTGGAGAACGACTACCACATAAGCTTTGCCACCGACGGCCGCGAGGCGCTGGAGCTCGCCGAACGGCTGCTGCCGGACCTGATCCTTTTGGACGTCATGATGCCGGACATGAGCGGGCTCGAGGTCTGCGAGGAGCTCAAGGAGGATCCCCTCCTGAAGGAGATCCCGGTCATCTTCCTCACCGGCCTCTCCGAGCAGGAGCACGAGATCGCCGGCCTCACGGCGGGGGCGGTCGATTACATCACCAAGCCGTTCCACCCCCAGGTGGTCCGCCTGCGGGTCGCCACCCAGCTGGAGCTCAAACGGCTCCGGGAAAAGTATGCGCAGCTTGCCCTTCTGGACGGGCTGACCGGGATCCCCAACCGGCGCGCCTTCGACGATCATCTCCACCGCGAATGGCTCCGCCTGGAGCGCTCCAAGGGGGAGCTCACCCTGCTTCTCATGGACATCGACCATTTCAAGCTCTACAACGATTCGCTTGGGCACCTGGAAGGGGACGAGTGCCTGCGCCAGGTCGCCCACGCGATCCACGATTCGCTCAGGGGGACCGACTTCGCCGCCCGCTTCGGCGGGGAGGAGTTCGCCTGCGTGCTCCACGGCGCAGGCCACGACGGGGCGGAGGTGACCGCGGAACGGATCAGAAGCGGCATCCAGGCCCTGGGCATTCCCCACCCCGCCTCTCCGACCGCGCGGGTCATCACGGTCAGCATCGGCGGCGCCACGCTCATCCCGAGCCGGGAGTACTTCCCGGAACGGCTGGTGAACCTGGCCGACCAGATGCTCTACTGCGCGAAGCAGGCCGGACGCAACCTCGTGAAGCTGATGCCGGAAGGGCACGGGGCCGGCGACGGCTGCCCGCGGTAACTTCGCGGCCGGCTCACCCTCCTCCGGCAACCTTCTCCCGTGGGCTCTGTGGACTCTGTGGACTCTGTGGACTCTGTGGACTCTGTGGACTCTGTGGACTCTGTGGACTCTGTGGACTCTGTGGACTCTGTGGACTCTGTGGACTCTGTGGACTCTGTGGACTCTGTGGACTCTGTGGACTCTGTGGACTCCCGGCGACTCCCCTTGACCTTACCGGAATAATTCTGCTTGTAATATATTCAAAAAGACATATACTGGGGCCGCGTACCGGTTCAGTCAGGGGGCCGGCCCCCCGGAGCGGGAGAGGCCGACGAAAGCGGGCACCCAAGGGGGCCCGCGCCTGTTTCCTGGCGGCCCTTCCCACCAGTCGACGAGAGGGAAAACGCCGGTACCGAGGGAGGTTCAGGTGAAGATCTTTGTCGCAGTAACCATACTGGTCTGGCTGGTGGTCGCGGTGATCGCCTTCCTCTGCCGTTCCAGCGAGGGCGGGCAGTGCATGTTCAGGAAGAGGTGACCCCGCCGGCTCGATGAGCGGAAAATTCATTAAGTAGTTGACTAAAATGGTGCGTGTTTCCCCCGGCTGTTTCTCCCTCTCCTATTCCTCCCTGTGTCATCCCCTTCCTCCCCGAGGGGCGATTCCCGAGCCGAAAAAACTCTCCGTGATATGACCGTGCCATCCCGCCATATGGCAAGAGTGCCCTGGCCGCCCGCGAGCTAAACGGCGGGAATCAGGGAAAAGCGGCGGCTTGGCTTGATAGTTGCTAGATGTGGTACAGACGTTTTTTTAGTAAAGTTCACGACTTTTATGCCGATACGGCAAAATGAAAGGCGAGGTGGATGTGCATCTCATTAAGAATGACGCTTAACCTCCCTTTTTTTCGGCGCATTACATCGTATTATTGGAATATTTCGGTAGATTGTTTATACGATTGATTCACAATTTATTCTAATTAATATAGCGATCCGCTCTGGATCATCGGGAGTATTAACCGAGTAAAATTGTGACGTTTTAACATATTGCGGTGGCAGCAGCGGAAAATGTGTGGCAGCAAGACAAAACAAGGAGGGAACAGTGAACAGAGTTGAAAAAGGATTTCTGTCGGGAGCGCTGTTGATGTCCCTGGTTGCCCCAACCTGTGCGTTGGCGGACGATCAGAATCTTCAGCTCAAGGTTGACGAGTTGACCAGGAAGGTGGAGCGGCTGGAGGACCGGTCGCTCAGCAAGTGGCTGCAGGTGGGGGGCGATTACCGCTTCAGGATCGACTCCCTGTGGGGCCGGACCGTCGCCTACACCGACGCCAACGGCACCTTCTCCAACGCCGAGGCCCAGATGAACGCCGGGTTTCTCAACAACCCCGCCGGCTTCGGCCCGCAGGTGGCGGCCTTCCAGAACTTCGTCACCCAGATGAGGGGGACCACCACCTTCACCGGCGCCCAGCAGTTCCTGGGCAATCCCACCAACCAGGCGATGCTCGGCGGCCTGCAGAACTTCGCGGTGGCCGTCCCGGCCTACAAGCCCAACAACGACACCCTCTACACCAACCGCCTCGGCCTTAACCTCCACGCCAAGGCGACCGAGAACGTCACCGTCAACGTCCGCCTGCTGGCCTACAAGGTCTTCGGCTCCCAGGACGAAAGCTCCATCACCAACAACGGGGCGACCCCCTTCTTCGCCGACCGCGTCGGAGTCTTCGACGGCACCCTGAGCCGCGTTCCCTCGTCCAGCCTCTTGAACGTCGACCGCGCCTACGCCACCTGGTCCAACATCGCCGACCAGCCGATCTGGTTCTCGGTCGGCCGCCGTCCTTCCACCGAAGGGGCCCCCTCCAACGTCCGCCTGAACAACGAGCGTCCCGGTAACGGCGGCACCCCGGCCCTTTTGGTCGACTACGCCTTCGACGGCATGACCCTGGGGTACGCCCCCGACATCGAGGCGCTCCCCGGCGCCTACGCCAAGGTCTGCTACGGCCGCGGCTTCGAGTCCGGCTTCGAGAACACCGGCAACAGCCTGCGCGACACCGACATGCTCGGCGTAGCCCTCATCCCGGTCGACACCGATCCCCTGAGGGTCTGGCTGCAGTGGAACCGCGGCTTCAACATCTTCGACTTCCCGGCCATGAAGAACACCGCCTTCGGCGATACCGCCCCCTCCGTGGAACTGGGCGACATCGACTGGTACGGCGCCGGTGCCATGAGCACGCTGAAGAACATCGGCCCGGGCAAGCTCAACTTCTTCGCCGACGCCGGCCTGAGCATCACCCACCCGAACAACAACGTCTCCTCCAACGCCGGCTTCCAGGGGCTTTTGACCGGTAACTTCTTCAACCCCGAGGCCCCCAACGACAAGACCGGCTGGGCCGTCTACCTGGGCGCCCGCTACGACTACGAGCCGACCAAGACCAAGGTGGGCCTCGAGTTCAACCACGGCTCCAAGAACTGGATCCCCTTCGATCCGGCCGCCGACGACATGTGGACCTCCAAGCTCGGTACCCGCGGCAACGTCTACGAGGCTTACCTGATCCAGGAGCTCAACCTGAAGCCGATTTCCAGCTACCTCTCCAAGGCCTTCTTCAGGCTCGGCATGCAGTACTACGACTTCGAGTACACCGGCAGCAACAACTGGGTCGGTGCCCCGATCAAGATCTCCGACGTGAAGCAGACCAGCATGCTGATGCTGACCCCGCTCTCCGTCGCCCGCGACATCTACGCAACCTTCGACGTCAAGTTCTAAGATCCAAGAGGCAACCCGCGCCGGGCACTTTGGGTGCCCGGCGCACAACCGAAGCAAGTCGCAAAAGGAGTGTCACATGAAGAACAAAAGGAATCTGCTGGTAATCTGCGCTGCCCTGCTCCTCTCCATCTTTGCCTTCTCCTTCACTGCCCACGCCGAAGAGGTCAAGATGGTCGGCACCCTCTCCAAGATCACCCTGGCCGCCGACGGCAAATCCGCCACCGCCGTCCTCAAGGACACCAAGACCGGCGAATCGGTCACCATCCTGGTCACCGACGACCTGACCCTGGACAAGTTCAAGGACAAGCGGATCGTGGAAGGGGACGAGATCCGTTGCAAGTTCGACAAGCAGACCGACAAAAACAGCAGCAAGATCTTCAAGAAGACGGCAGGATGCTAACGGCGGTCCAGGGATAAGGAGAAAATGATGTTCAAGATAACGTTTCCCCTCATGGTACTGGCGACGGCACTGACCGTTTCGGCCGCAAGCGGCGCCGGTCTGCCGTCCCAGGGGACACCCTTTGTCAAGGGGTGCACCGGCTGCCATAAGGCCGAACCGAACACCCTCTTCGGCTACTTCGACAGCGTCGCCTTCAAGTCGGCCACCCTCCAGCTGCGCGGGGACAGCTCCGTGGAGCTCGTGAAGTTCGACGAGGACGAGATCAAGTACCTGACCGCGGCCGGCAAGAAGATGGACGGCGACGGGCTCCACAAGACCAAGAAGGGGCAGGCGCTGAAGGTGGTCTACACCGAGCAGGGCGGGGTGAAGACCGCCGTCTCGGTGGTCGAGAAGCCGGAGGTGAAGGTTCCCGCCGATCAGCTCATCTCCACCGCCGAGGTGGCCAAGCTGGCCGGCAAGAAGGGGACCGTGCTGGCGGACTGCCGTCCGTCCGCCGCCTTTTTGGCCGGTGCCCTGCCGGGCGCGGTGAGCGCCCCCTTCGACCCCGCCGCCCCCGCGCTGACCGGGCTCCCGGCCGACAAGGGGACCGCAGTAATCTTCTACGGCGCCGATTCCTTCAGCTTCGAGAGCCTGGCCGCCGCCGAAAAGGCGAGGAAAGAGGGATACACGAGCGTCAAGATCTACCGTGACGGCGTGGCCGGCTGGTCCGCCGCCAACGCCTTGGCCCTCTCCCCCCGCGGCCTCAAGGAGGCCTGGATCGACCAGCACAACCCGGCCATCATCCTCGATGCGCGCGCCGCCAAGGCTGCCGCCAAGGGGCACATCGCGGGTGCCGTTTCCTTCCCCGCCGCCGCCGCGGCCAGGCTCGTCAAGGGGCTCCCCGACGCGGAGAAGAATCCCGCGGTGGTGGTCTACGGCGCCGGCCCCGGCAAGGATGCCGCCAAGGTCGCCAAGACGCTCGCCAAGGCGGGGTACGCCAACGTCCGGGTGCTGACCGGCGGCTACGGCGCCTGGAAGAAGGCGGGGTACCGGATCGCCTCCGGCAAGCTTGCCGCCAAGGCCACCTACGTCGCCAAGCCGCGCACCGGCGAGATCCCGCTCGACACCTTCAAGAGCTACCTCGCCGCCACCCCGGCCGACGTGGTCATCATCGATGTCCGCAACGCCGACGAGACCAAGGCCGGGATGTTCAAGGGGGCCAAGAACGTCCCGCAGCAGGAAATCGCCAGCCGTCTGGCCGAGATCCCCAAGGACAAGAAGATCGTCACCCACTGCGCCACCGGGGTGCGTGCCGAGATGGCCTACCACCTGCTTAAGAAGCTCGGCTACCAGTCGGTCTGCTTCCTCAATGCCAAAGTTGAGTTCGACAAAAACGGCGCCTACACCTTCAAGAAGGAGTAGGAAGGAGCACGGGGAGAGGCCGGACTGCGTTCTATATATTCAGTGTTCGCTATATTCGGTTTCTTCGCCTGTCCCCGCCCATCCATACATCAGCGGCCGGGCGCCCCTTTGAGCGGGCGCCCGGCCGGTACCGAGATCCACGAGGTGACATGACGTGACGAAATCAATTTCACGTAGATCGTTTCTAAAGATTACCGGAGGGACCACGGCCGGCCTTTCGCTGGCCGCCACCCTCCCCGACCGCTTCCTGCTCTGGGCCGAGGAGCAGGGGATGCTCAAGGCGACCTACACCCCGACCTTCTGCGAGATCTGCTTCTGGAAGTGCGGCGTGATGGCCAAGGTCATCAACGGCCGGGTGGTCAAGCTGGAAGGAAACCTGGCCCACGCCGGCTCCCGCGGCAAGCTCTGCGGCAGGGGTAACGGCGGGGCGGGCCTTCTCTACGACCCCAACCGCCTGAAGACCCCGCTCATCAACGTGGGGGCCCGCGGGGAAGGGAAGTACCGCAAGGCCTCCTGGGACGAGGCGCTCAACGTGGTCGCCGAGAAGATGACCAAGATCAAAGAGAAGTACGGCCCCGAGTCGATGGCGCTCTTCACCCACGGCACCCCGACCGACCATTTCCTCCCGCTCATCCAGGCCTACGGCTCCCCCAACGTCGGGATGCCCTCCTTCGCCCAGTGCCGCGGCCCCCGCGACGTGGGGCTGGAGCTCACCTACGGCGAGGGGATCGGCTCCCCCGAGCGGGTCGATCTGGCCAACAGCAAGGTGGTGGTGCTCCTGGGGTCGCACCTGGGTGAGAACATGCACAACTCCCAGGTGCAGGACTTCTGCGACGGGATCGCCCGGGGCGCCAAGCTCGTGGTGGTCGACCCCCGCTTCTCGGTGGCGGCCGGCAAGGCCCACACCTGGCTCCCGATCCGCCCGGCCACCGACCTCGCCCTGGTCCTGGCCTGGATCAACGTGATCATCTCCGAGGGGCTCTACGACAAGGCGTACATCGACAGCTACGCGGTCGGCTTCGGCGAGCTGGCCGCCGCGGTCAAGGAGTACACCCCCGACTGGGCCGCCGCGGAGACCGACATCCCGGCCGGCAAGATCATCGAGACCGCGCGGCTGATGGCCAAAAACGCCCCCGCCGTCTGCGTTCACCCGGGGCGCCACGCCACCTGGCACGGCGACGACGTCCAGCGCTCGCGCGCCATCGGCATCCTCGCCGCCCTGCTCGGCTCATGGGGAAGGGAAGGGGGGCTCTACCTGGCCACCACCGCCTCCTTCCCGAAGGGTGAGTCCAAGCCGTTCCCGACTCCCGCCCGCGACGCGCTGAACCTCGGCAACTATCCCTTCGCCGGCGGCGAGGGGGTCACCCAGGTCATCCGTACCTCGACCATCACCGGCAACCCCTATCCCATCAAGGGGTGGATGGTGACCGGCACCAACCTCATGAAGGCGGTCCCCAACCAGAAGGAGACCATCGAGGCGATCAAGAAGCTCGACCTCCTCGTGGTGGTGGACGTGATGCCGTTCGACACCGCCATGATGGCCGACGTGATCCTCCCCGAATGCTCCTACCTCGAGCGCCACGACGCCCTGGCGGTCGGCAAGGGGAAATCGCTCACCGTCTCGCTGCGCCAGCCGGTGGTCGAGCCCCGCTTCGAGTCCAAGCCGGGTTGGTGGATCGCCAAGGAGCTCGGCAAGCGCCTGGGGCTCGCCGAGTACTTCCCCTGGAACACCCTGGAGGACAAGATCAAGAGCCAGTGCGCCGCCTGGGGGATCAACTACAACGAGCTCAAGCAAAAGGGGAGCATCACGGTTCCCAACACCGCCAATCCGTACATCACCCCGCTCAACCAGCCGACCTTCAAGACCAAGTCCGGCAAGATCGAGCTCGCCAGCAGCGAATTGAAAGAGAAGGGGTTCGACGCGGTGCCGCGCTACACCAAGCACCCGCAGCCTTCGGCCGGCGAGTTCCGCCTGATCTACGGCCGAAGCCCCGTCCACACCTTCAGCCGGACCACCAACAACCCGGAGCTCAGCGAGCTCTACCCCGAGAACGAGGTCTGGATCAACGCCAAGAAGGCCGCCGAGCTCGGCATCCGCCACGGCGCCAAGGTGCGGCTCACCAACCAGGATGGTGTGGAGAGTAACGCCGTCAAGGCCAAGGTGACCGAGCGTATCCGCGAGGACTGCGTCTACCTCGTGCACGGTTTCGGCACCAACAGCAAGGAGCTCTCCCGGGCCTTCGCCCGCGGGGCGGACGACCAGGGGCTCATCACCCGCTTCTCGGTCGATCCCATCTGCGGTTCGACCGGCATGAGGGTGAACTTCGTCCGGATCAAGAAGGAGGGATTAGATGCCTAAGTACGCCATGGTAATCGATCAACGCCGCTGCGTCGCGTGCATGGCGTGCGTGGTAGCCTGCAAGAAGGAAAACGAGGTGCCGCTTGGGGACTTCAGGACCCGCGTGGTGGAGAAGACCGAGGGGACCTTCCCGCAGCTGAGGATGGAGCTTCGCTCGGAGCTCTGCAACCACTGCGACAATCCCCCCTGCGTCTACAACTGCCCGACCGGCGCCTCCTACAAGAACAAGGATAACGGGATGGTGCTCCTCAAGAAGTACCGCTGCGTCGGCTGCAAGTCGTGCGTGGCCGCCTGCCCGTACGACGCCCGCTACATCAACGAGGAGAAGGGCTTCGCCGACAAATGCACCTTCTGCGAGCACCGCGTGAAGGAAGGGAAGGAGCCGGCCTGCGTGGCGACCTGCATCGGGAAGTCCCGCATCTTCGGCGACCTGGAGGACCCCAAGAGCGCGGTCAGCATCGCCCTGCGTGAGAACCACTCCGAGGTCCTTTTGGCCAGCGCGGGGACCAAGCCGCGCGTCTTCTACATCAAGAAATTCGGCAAGCCGGAATAGGAGCCTTAGTTATGGAACTTACCGTCACGGGAGCAAACGCTATCACCTCGCCCCATCTCCACGTCTGGGACTGGCGGGTGTCCTTGTACCTTTTCCTGGGGGGACTTTCCGCCGGCCTGGCGATCATGACCTCCATCCTGCACGTGAGAAAGGGTGGAAAACTCGCCGAAGGGGAGATCGCCGCGGTGACCGCCCCGATCTTCGTCCCCCTCATTCTGAGCATCGGGATGTTCTTCATTTTTCTCGACCTCGAGCGAAAGTTGAACGTCTTCTGGTTCTACCTGACCGTGCAGCCCCTCTCCCCGATGTCCTGGGGCTCGTGGGGGCTTCTGGTCTTCTACCCGGTCTGCATCCTCTATGCGCTGGCCATGCTCCCCGAGAAATACCGGCCAAAACTGGTGCTGCCGTTTCTGATCAACCTCTCCGAGCGGCTCTACGCCTACCGCCTCCAACTGGCGGCCTGCAACTTCGGCATGGGGATCTTCATCGGCGTCTACACCGGGGTGCTCTTGAGCTCCTTCGTGGCGCGTCCGCTCTGGAACTCCGCCATTTTGCCGGTGCTCTTTCTCACCTCGGCCATGTCGGCCGGGGCGGCCTTCATGATCATGATCGCCAAGGAGAAGAAGGTGAAGCTCTTCTTCACCAAGGTCGACATCTGGCTCATCCTGGCGGAAATGGTGCTCCTCCCCCTGTTTTTCTACGGGCAGTACACTTCCTCCGGAGCACACCGTGAGTCGATCATGCCGTTTTTTACTTTCAACCACGATTACTTCTGGTATGGTTTGGGATTGTTACTGTTGGTGGTGATCCTTCCCGTCGCCATGGTACTGAAGTTTCTCGAGGTCCAGGAAGACCACGGGGAGGAATTGACTCCGGTGGCCTTGATGAAGATGAATCTGAGCGCGCTGCTGGTATTACTGGGGGGACTCATCATCCGTTTCTCCTTCGTCTATGCCGGTCAGCTGAGTCACCTGTCCTAGCCTTGTCCGGCCAGACCGGGCATTATTTCAACAAAAGGAGAGTACGCATGAAAAGATTGGCAACCGTTGTCCTGGCAGCACTGATGACCCTGAGCTTCGCAGCCGTCGTGATGGCAGAGGAGATGAAAACGGAGACCGCTCCGGCCGCCGAGAAGAAGGAAGTGAAGAAAGAGAAGAAAGAGAAGAAAGAGAAGAAGGCTGCCAAGAAGAAGGCTGCTAAGAAAGAGAAGAAAGAAGAGGCTCCGGCCAAGAAGAAAAAAGAGGCTGCGGGCTGCTAATCCTGCCGGCTTTCCGGGGGGCATGGGCTCATGCCCCCCTTTTTTATGTATCCCATCGCCCGTCGATGGGAGGGTAGGAAAGTCAGTATCCCCTCTCCCCCAAGGGGGCGAGGGGATGAGGTAAGAGGGCCTCGCCCACTCGCGGCTTTCTGCGGAGAGGGTGGGGCTTGCAGTGGAACGGGAGTACCGTGTCGGAAGAGGGGCCCACAATTTCAAGCTGCGCCGGGTTTGGCCGCGACCTCCCCTGGCGGGGCGAGCGCAAGGCGGCGTACCTGGTGCTGTTGGCGGTCGCCATCGGCGCCCTCCTTTTTTCCGGGTGCCGGCCCGCCGCCGATTCCGGCTGCCTGTCGTGCCACCGGGGGATCGAGACCGCCTCCGCAAGCCACCACGGCTGCACTGCCTGCCACGGCGGAGAGGGGGGCGCGGCCGACAAAAGCACCGCCCACCGCGGCCTTTTGGGAGGGAATAACCCTTCGGACCCGGAGAGCTGGGAGGCCGGCTGCGGCCGCTGCCACCGCTATCAGCTCGAACGGGTCAAGTCGACCATCATGCAGACCAACGCCGGCATGATCCGCAATATCCAGCTCACCTGGGAGGGGGAGGACGGGAAACGCTACGCCACCGACGGGGGAAAATTCTTCTCTCCGGAGGGGAAGGCCTTCGAGGCCGCCCCGGTGGCCGATCTCGACAACCTCTCCGGCGAGCTCTACCGGAAGTTCTGCTCCCGCTGCCATATCGGGAGCTCCAACAAACAAAGCTACGGCGCCGTGCATGCCTCCGGGTGCGCGGCCTGCCACTTCTCCTGGAACGACGAGGGGACGTACCTCGGGGGCGACCTCACCGTGCGCGGCAAGGGGGGGCACGCGGCGAGCCACAAGATGGAACCCCTTCCCGGGATGCAGAGCTGCACGCGCTGCCACAGCCGCAGCGGCCGCATCGGCTACCTCTACCAGGGGCTCTACGACGGCAACAACAGCCTGGTCCCCACTACCCGCGGGGAGGCGGGGCCGGTGGCGGCCAGCGGTCTTCGCTCGCTCACCCACATCGCCCCCGACGTCCACTTCGCCGCCGGGCTCGAGTGCATCGACTGCCACACCTCCCGCGACACCATGGGGGACGGCTACGCCTACCGGAACATGTACCGCCAGACCGAGATCTCCTGCGAGGACTGCCACGGCTCCGGCGACTCCCCCCCCCGCTTTCGCCCGATCGTGCGCGAGAACGAGGAGCCGCTCAGGGAGTCGCGCTCCTACCGCAGGCCCGCCGTGATGGGGATGCGGATGGTATTGACCGCCAAGGGGCGGAGCTACTCCAACGTCTTCGTGCGCGACGGATCGGTCTGGCTGCAGGAAAAGCGGAGCGGCAAGCTGCACAAAAGCCCGCTCATCACCGGCACCCCCGAGCACCGGATCGCCGGCCACCGGCGGCTCGAGTGCTACAGTTGCCACTCCCGTACCTCGATCCAGTGCTTCGGGTGCCACACCACCTACGACAAGCGCGAGAAGGGTGAGGACCCGGTAACCGGCGAGGAGAGCCCGGGCGTCTTCAGGGAGAGCGAGGACTACCGGATGCTCTATCCCTTCCCGCTGGCCCTGAACCAGCGGGGGCGGATCTCGCCGGTCACCCCCGGCTGCCAGACCTTCGTCACCGTCACCGAGCCGGACGGGACCAATTCCAGGACCGAGTACGTCTCGCGCTTCAAGGGGAGCCAGCAGCTCCGTTTCGCCCCCTTCTATTCGCACAACACCGGCAAGAAGGCGATCGGCTGCGCGGAGTGCCACGCGAACCCCGCCTTCTTGGGCTTCGGCCAGCACGTGATGGAGGGGAACAGCATCCGGGGCACCATGATCTGCGAGCGCTCGGACGACAAGCCCCTCGACGGCTTTCTCCTCATGGAGAGGGGGAGGGTGAAGGCCTACTCGGCCATCACCCGGGAGAACGGGCGCCCCTTGAACACGGCCGAGGTGAAAAGGACCCTCTCGGTCAACCTCTGCCTTCCCTGCCATGGGAAGGGAAACGACCCGATCTACCGGAAAGGATTGAACTACCGTGCGCTGGACGATACTATCCACCGTCGCCTGCTTTCTGGCCGTTAGCCTGGCTGCCGCGGCGTGGGCGGGCCCCGGCGCGGCGAAGAGGTTGCCGCCCCACCGGGCGCTTTCCTGCACCGCCTGCCACAGCCGGGGAGGAAGCTTCAGCGACCCCGCCTCGAAGGCGAACGGCGCCGCCGGCTGCGTCGGCTGCCATCAGGGCTACCAGGCGATCTTCGCCTCCGCCATGGGGAGACGGGACGGGGAGCGGAGGTTCGTCGAGCGGAGCTGGGGGAAGATGGATCGCCGGTTCTGGGAGAAGAACTGCACCTCCTGCCATCTCACCGGGTGCCTCGATTGCCACGGCGCCCCCCACGCCATCTCGCTTCCCAAGAGCTCCGACTGCCAGCTCTGCCACAAGGGGTACTACACCGGGTGGGACTACTCGGGGAGGGCGCCGCGCGAGGACAACATGCGCTACCAGCGGGGAATCGCGGTCAACGGCGAGACCTTCGTCAAGATGATCCCCGACGTCCATTACCGGGCCGGCATGACCTGCGGAGCCTGCCACGGGATGCGGAGCCTCCTGCCGGGAGGCGCCCCCCGCGGCTGCCGCGACTGTCACCGCCCCTCTCCCAAGGTCCTCGAGCACCGGATCGCCGCCCACATGGAGCGCCTGGAGTGCTACGCCTGCCACTCCGCCTGGGGCGCCCAGGAGTACGGGACCTTCATGCTCCGCTTCCGCGATCCCGCCCTCAAGGAGGGATTCGACCTGAAGCCCGGGCCGAACGCCGAGTACCTGCGGAGCAGTTACCTGAAGAAGCAGGACGCTCCCCCCTTGGGGATCAACAGCCGGGGGAGGATCTCGCCCATCCGCCCCGAGTTCATCGCCTACTACACCGACGTCGCCATCGCCCGCCAGGGTGGCGGGGAGAACCTTCTCCTGGCGGCGGAGTGGCGGGCCTTTTTTCCCCACACCGTGCAACGGGGAACGGCGGGGTGCGAGGCGTGCCACGACAACCCGCGCCGCTTCCTCCTGGAGCCCCCCGAGGACCGGATCTATTCCCTCACCCGCGACGGGATGGGGCTTGCGTCCTTCTGGAGTCAGGACGGGCAGCGGATGGTCAACGGCAGTTTCCTTCCCGCGGCACGCTACGGCCGGATGAACGCCAAGGGGCCGGACTACAAAAGGATGTACGTCGAAAAATGGAAGAAGTTTCTCGGCAACGCAGGCGGTTCCTCGCCAAGATAATCGCCCTCCTGGTCGGGCTTCCGCTCCTTTGGCGCTACCTGGTCCCGGCCGGGGCAGGGAAGGGGAAGGTGCTGGTGCGCGCCCGCAAGTCGGACGTTCCCGAACGGGGGGCGCTGGTCTTTCGCGAGGAACGGGTGGCGCTGGTCCGCTCGGCCGGCGACTTCTACGGCCTGAGCCTCGTCTGCACCCACTTGGGGTGCACCGTCAACGTGACCGCCGACCGGCTCTCCTGCCCCTGCCACGGCAGCGAATTCGACCGCTTCGGCAAGGTGGTGAAGGGGCCGGCCACCGCGCCCTTGAAACGTTTGAAACTGGAGCTGCGGGGTGACGACATCGAGGTGATGGAAGGGTGATACGCGATTTCCTCAAACATCTGTTTCCGCGGGTGGTCGTCGAGCGCAACCTGCGTATCAGCTACACCTTCTGCCTGGGGGGGCTTGCCTTCACCGCGCTCATGCTGATGGCCGCCACCGGGCTGCTCCTTCTTTTGTACTACCAGCCGACCCCGGAGCGCGCCTTCCCCTCCATCCTCTTCCTGGAGTCCCGGGTCTTCGGCGGCGCCTACCTGCGGAGCCTGCACCGGCTCACATCGCACCTTTTGCTGGTACTGCTGTTTTTACACACCCTGCGGGTGGTCTTGACCGGCGCCTACCAGCGCCCCCGGCAGCTCAACTGGGTGATCGGCTCCCTGCTCCTCGGGCTCTGCGTCTTCGAGGGGTACACCGGCTATCTCCTCCCCTTCGACCAGCTCGCCTACTGGGCCACCCAGACCGGCATGGAGCTATTGGGGGCGGTCCCCTTCGGCGGAGTGATCCGGCAGGTTCTGGTGCCCGACGGGGTGGGGCAGCCGCTTTCCCTTTTGCGGTTCTACGCCCTGCACGTGGCGCTCATCCCCTTGACCCTGCTGATTCTCTGCTTCCTCCATTTCTACCGGGTCAGGAAGAACAAGGGGGTGCTGCCGTACCTATGAAAAAGGGATTCGTCAAAAGCTCGCCGCACTTCTTCCGCCCGGTCGGGCGCGCGCTCTTTCTCTGCGTGGCGCTCCTGGCCGTCTTGGCGGCCTTCATCCCGGCGCCCCTTCAGGAGGCGGCCGATCCGGCCCACACCCCCAATCCGGTCAAGGCCGCCTGGTTCCTCCTCTGGATCCAGGAGCTGGTCAGCCACTCCCGGCTGATGATCTACCCGGTGCTGGGCGGGGCGCTCTTCTTCCTGTTTCTCCCCTGGCTACCTGGGCAGTTGCGGGTCAACCGGGCGCAGTGGTTTGCCCGGGAGCTTCGCTGGATCAACCTGGCGACCGTGGCGGTCTTTGCCGGCATCGTCCTCCTCACCGTGGTCGCCCTTTACTTCAGGGGGGAGAATTGGTCGCTCTCTTTTCCCGGCTAGCGCTCCTCCTGTTGGTCCTGGCGCCGACCCTGGCGAAAGCGGCCGCGGGGAGGGAGCTCTGTCTTTCCTGCCACCAGCCCCACTACCGGGAGCGGGGGAGCTGCACCTCCTGCCATCGGGGCAATCCCGCCGCCCTGCGGAAAAATGTCGCCCATCACCTGCTGATTCCCGGGAAGTATCTCTGGTACACGGTGGGGAAGGGGGATGCCCTGGCGGGCGGGGAACGGCTGATGGAACGCTTCGCCTGCCGCCGTTGCCACGTCTCCGGGGGGCGGGGAAACCACCTCGCCACACCGCTCGACGCCGTGATGAGAAGCCGCGAGGCCTCAGCCGTGGTGGCCGCCATCCGTACCCCGGCCCTGGGGATGCCTGATTTTAGGCTCACCGACCGCGAACTCAACCCGCTCGTCAACGCGCTCTACGCCGGGAGTGCCCGGGCGGCGACGACGGCCAAGGAGCCGCCGGTCTCGGTCCATTTCGCCGACCGGGCGGGGAGGGCGCAGGACGTCTTCAGCCGGAAGTGCGGCTCCTGCCACCGGATGCTGACCTCGCGCCTGGGGCTTTTGGGAAGCGGCGAGATCGGCCCCAACCTCTCCGGGCTTCTGACACCCTGGTATCCGCCGACCTTCCGGGGGAGCGAGCGGTGGAATGCGGAGCGTCTTTTCAGGTGGGTGGAGAATCCGCGCCGGATCGCGCCCGAGGCGCGCATGCAGCCGATACCGCTCACCGCCGAGGAGCGCCGGGAGCTCAAGCGGCTGTTCAATCTCCCCTCGCCCCTTTAGGGGAGAGGGGCGGGGGTGAGGGAGGTTTTAAAATCTGCCCTCACCCGGCCTTCGGCCACCCTCTCCCCCAATGGGGGCGAGGGTATAGAAAGAAAGGCCATCTCCCCTCTCCCCCAAGGGGGGCGAGGGTATAGAAAAAAGGCCATTTCCCCTCTTCCTTTTGGGCGAGGTTATTCAAATGGAGGAAGCAGCAATGACCCTGAAAGTAAGGATCCAGTATTGCCCGACCTGAAACCTGATGACTGCGGCGGCCGGTCTGGCCCGCGCAATCCAGCAGACGGGATGGGATGTCATCGTCGAGTTCGATAAAGAGGCGGAGTGGGGCGCCTTCGATGTGTATATCGGCCAGGAGCGGGTCTTCTGCCGCCAGGAGAAAGGGAGAGTCCCGGATGCTTCCGAAATCCTGCCGATGCTGGAGGCGCGGCTCTCGGGCGGGGAGGGAAAATGACCGCCGATCTCTTCGACGAGCTGCGCGCCGTCGCCCTCCAACAGAGCGAGCAGGGGGATTTCCCTTCCTGGCTACTGCCGGACGTCCTGGCCATTGCCGACGGGAGGGAGGTTTACGGCGACCAGACCGCACTGATTGCCGAGCTGATAGCCCAGATCAAGGATTACGACCCGTATGCCGGTGCCGGTTGCTTCGGCGAATCGGTCGGCGCCGGCACCATCGAAACCACCGTCCGCAAGATACGCTCGTGCCGCCGCGAGTCAGCGGACAATGCCGTTAGCTGCGAACTTTTGGAGTGCTGCCAGTTTTTCAACGACAGCATGAAGGAGCTCCCCAAGGCGGCGGAGTACATAAAGTCGAAGTTGTGCCACGGCGACTTCCCCTCCTGCCCGCGGTACCGGATTTTCAAGGACTACCACGGCCAGGACTTCCCCCCCTACCTGAACCCGATGGACATCGACGAGGTGGCCAAGGCGCTTCGTTGCCTCGAAAAGAGAAAGGGGGCAAAGCCTTAGGCCCTGCCCCCCAAACTTCCTTTCCCCTCTGATGGTTCGCGGCCTGCTTGGCGACGGCCGTAGCGGCGTTACCGCCCGGCAGGCTGCAACCGCTTGGCCAGGGCCCGCAGATGGCGGCCATCGGTCCCGCAGCATCCTCCCAGTATCTTAAGCCCCAATTCCGCGCCGACGGCGGCCACCGATCGGCCGAAGGACTCCGGATCCTCCTCCACAAGCTCCGCGGCGTTGTCGAGCTCTTCGGGAGTGAGCGCCGCGGTATTGGCGAGCAGGCCGATCATCCGGCGTCGGACCTCCGGCGACGAGTTGGTCTCATCGAGCAGCGCGGCCCTGGCAAAGGAGGCGTGGGTGCAGTTGATCATGTACCCATCCGGCTGGCGGTCGACCGCCGCGTCGATGGCGGCGACGGCCTCCCGTAGCGGGGTCCCGTCCAAAAGCGTTCCGGCGGGGCGGGCCACGAAACTGACCACGTACGGCTTTCCGGTGGCGGCCAGGGCCATCGCCAGTCCGGTGGCCTCGCTCAAGGCGGGGAGCGTCGCCGCGAGGAGGAAGTCCACCGGGGTCTTCGCCAGCTTTTCCGCCTGCCAGGCATGGTACTTCCTCGCCTCGTCCACCGTGAGCGCTTCGGAGGGATGGTAGGCGTCCCCCTTGCAACTCATCAATCCGCAGATGAGCACCTGTTCGCCATACCCGCCGTAGCTGTTACGTAACCCGTCCAGGAATGCGGCGTTGTCGCCATTGAGATCGCGCCCTTCGAGACCGGCGGCGGTGATCCGCTCGCGGCTCGCCCGCCAGGTGGGGGTGGACATGAGGAGCGGCAGCCCGAACTGGCAGCCGATGTCCAGGTAGTCGCGGCAGATCTCCTCCAGCGCCCTCCTCGTGTCATCCCGATAGATGAACGCCGAGTTGACGACGAAGGGATCGAGCTCGATCCCCTCTGCGCGCCGCAGCCGCTCTATCACGGCTCCCTCCCCCAAGACACAAGGGACTCTATCCAGCAATTCGGTTAAGGTTCCCACCGTTTATGTACCTCCTCTCATCCTCACCCTTTTGCCATAAAAGTCGTAGGATTGCCAATTATTTGCTATTGTGGCTTGTCTGCCGCAGTTACAGATTAGCAGGGATTCGGTCGCCGAGAGAATAGATCGGCATGAAGCTCCCGGCCGGTTGAGGTGGAAATTGAAGAATAGAAAGATCCTTCAGATACTCTTGCTGCTGACCTTGGTGACCGTCACCGGGTGTGCCGCCATTACCAGTCGATCTGTGCCTGGATCAAGAGGTGCTGCGGCCGTAGATGAGATCGTGGGGCGTTTGGACCGTGTGGCTCCCGGATCGGGCCAGGTGGTGCTGGTGACCGGTGGCGGGGAGCCCGCTTCCTACGCCCTGGCCATCGGGCTGGAGAAGGGGGATGGGGCGTGGCGGGTGGCGGTGCCGCCGATCGAGGCCGTGATCGGCAGCGGCGGGTTCGCGGAGCCGGGAAAGAAGAGGGAAGGGGATATGAGGACCCCGAGCGGGGTGTTTTCGCTGGAGAGGACCTTCGGCTATCAGCCTTCCATCGACTCGAGGATGTCCTACCGGCAGGTCACCGGGGAGGACGTCTGGGTGGATGACGTCAACGCGGACGACTACAACCGGCCAGCCAAAAAAGGGGAGACCAGGGCGCGCTCCTTCGAGAAGCTCAAGCTGCGTAACGACCTGTATCGCTACCTGCTGGTGGTGGAGTACAACACCCGGCCGGTGGTGAAGGGGATGGGGAGCGCGATCTTCTTCCACACCTGGGCGGGCCCCGGGGTCGCCACTTCCGGGTGCATCGCCATGCCCCAGGAGCAGCTGGTGAGGCTTCTACGGTGGCTCGATCCCGAGAAGAGGCCGGTCGCGGTGATGGGGACCGAGCGGGTACTGGCGACTTTCGGGAGGTGAGACAAGCCCGTTACAGGCTTGCCTCTTTGCCCATTTCAAACCCGCGGTCCAGCAGCATGATGTCCACCTTTTCGCCGGCGGAGAGCTTCGCGTCGGGGGGGAGGAGGATCAGTCCGTTCCCCTGGGTGAGGGAGGAAAGACGGCCGGAACTCTGGTTGCCGGTGGTCGAGACGAGGTAGCGGTTTCCCTCCACCGAGACGATGCCGCGAACCAGGTGGGGACGCTTTCCCTTGTTGGAGGTCGCCTCGAGCAGCTCGGCCTGGATGCGGGGGCGGAAGATCCTGTCGTGCCCCATGGCCTTCAGGATCGAGGGGCGCACGAAGAGCTCGAAGGAGACCACGGCGGCGACCGGGTTCCCCGGGAGCGCGAAGACCGGCTTGCCGTCCAGCATGGCGAAGGCCAGCGGTTTCCCCGGCTTCATGTTGACCTTCCAGAAGGTGATCTCCCCCCCCAGTTTCTCGATGGCGAGTTTCACGAAGTCCCGGTCCCCCACCGACACCCCGCCGGTGATGACCACCATGTCGGCGTTCAGCCCCGACCTGATCTTCTCGCAGGTCCCCTCCAGGGTGTCCGGCGCGATGCCGAGCATCAGCGGCTCGCCCCCCGCATCCAGCACCTGGGCTCCCAGGCTGTAGCTGTTACTGTTGATGATCTTTCCCGGAAGTGGGGTGGAGCCCGGCTCGAGGAGCTCATCGCCGGTGGAGAGGATGGCGACCCGGGCGCGGCGGTAGACGGCGAGCGACGAGGTCCCCATGGCGGAGAGCATGCCGATCTCCTGCGGGCGGATCAGCGATCCCGCCGGGATGACTTTTTCCCCCTCCGTGATGTCCTCGCCCCGCTTGCGGACATGGGCGCCTTTCTTGGCTTCGGCCGCAACGTGGATCAGGTCTCCGTCCTCGCGGACGTCCTCGACCGGAACCACGGTGTCGCAACCGGGGGGAACCGGCGCCCCGGTCATGATCTTGATCGCCTCCCCCGGCGCGACCGGAGTGGAGCGATACTCCCCGGCCGGGAGGAAGCCGGTGACCCGGAGCCGGTCGCCTTCCATGGTGTCGTAGCTGAAGGCGAAGCCGTCCATGGCCGAATTGTCCGCCGGGGGGATGTCCCAGGGGGCGATGTGGTCCACCGTGGTTACGCGATTGAGCCCGCTGAAGAGCGAGACCCGTTCCGTTTCCAGCAGGGAGATCGATGCCAGTATGCTTCGTTGCGCTTCTTCGATGGTGACCATGAGTGTCCTCGATGACGTATGGTTTTTTTAGTGAATGAGAGGGGCTCCTACCTCTGGCTACGGAAAGATCTCCCTGAACTTGGCGTCGATCATCTCGCGGACCCCCTGTTGGAGCTGGGCGAACCTGTCGAGGAGGTCCACCGCCTGCGGCGTGAGGGTCGATACCCCACCTCCCGATCCCCCCTTGACCCTGTCCACCAGCGCGAACCCGAGCCGCTTCTCCATCGCGTCCACGTAGGTCCAAGCCTTGCGGTACGGTATCCCCATCTCCTTGGCGGCGGCGTTCATCGAACCGGTCTTCCCGATCAGGCGCAGGAGTTCTTCGCGCCCCTGGCCGAAAACCGGTTGGCCTTCCACCTCCAGCCAGATTTTCGATCGGACGTGAGGTGCGGTTGCCGTGGTCATGATTCTCCTCCTATCTCCAGGAGTTCCTCCGGAGTGTTGACGTTGACGAAGGCATTTTGGTCGGGGTCGAGGGACGCCAGCTCCAGGTACGGAACGCTCAGGAGCCGGATCTTCGGAAAGTAGGTGTATGCGCAGTAATCGCCGGTGGCGATCTGTTCCTTGATGGGATCCAGGCAACGCTTGGAATAGAGGGCGAACAGGGGCTCGTAGCCGTGCTCGCGGCAGGGGACCACCGCGTCGTATCCCCCCCTCGCCGCGCAGAGATGGCGGACGATGGCCCCGTTGGGGAAGGGGAGATCGCAGGAGGCGAGGAAGATGTACTCGGTCTCGGCATGGACGAGCCCGGTGTAGAGCCCCCCCAGCGAGCTGCCGGGATAGATGTCCGGCACCACCGGCAGTCCGTGTTCATCGAACCGCTCGGCCCGGTCACCTACCAGCAGCACCCGGGTGAAACAGTCCTGAAAGAGCTCGATGGTCCTGTCGATGAGCGTCTTTCCCCCGACCCGCAGGAAGGCCTTGTCCCTCCCCATGCGGCGGCTCTTTCCGCCCACCAGGATGATCCCCGTTATGTCGTCGAACCTGGTTCCCTGCATGATCTCTGCTCCCGTTTGTCCTGCCGTTCAGGCCTTATACCAAATCTGCATAACGATAGCAAGGGGCGTTTGCAGGGCGAGGACGGGGTACCCGATTCAACGATGGATGATGCGCCCTTTATCCACTACCGATCCCTTGAGGTACAGCTTTTCGGCGGCTTCCCAGCCGGCAATGACCGGGAGGGAAAAGTCCCCCTTGATGGCCCAGGCGTCTTTCAGGTAGAACCAGGGTGCCAGGCTGGAAAGCCGGTATCCCTGGGCCACGTCGATCTTCTCGTCGGCCCGGATCCCCTTGATGAATAGCCCGTCCCGGTTGGCGACCACGGTGTGCCTCCCGTTGAAGGGGAAGGCTCCGGCGTCGCTGAACTCCCAGGCGATCTCCTGGAGCTGCTGCCCCTCCTTCGTGTGGCAGGAGGCGCAGGGGCGGCTTTTGCCGTACTTGTGGGAGAGCTTGTCCATCTGGATCCAGAGCAGCGCCTTGTTCCCCTCGGGAAGCCCATCCACCAGGCCGACGTATCCCCAGGCGTCGTCGGTCCGCTGAAGGTCGGGCAAGCCGGCCGGGTAGCGCCAGTGGAGGCCAGGTTCCAGGCGGGAGCTCTTCTGGTTGAGGACCGCCATGGGGAACGGCTTGACCGGAATCCAGCGGCCGCGCTGGTCCCTGAGGAGGATCGGCTCCTTCATGATCCCGTAGTAGTCCTTGTACTTGAAATAGGGGGTGTCGTACCCGGCGAGTTTGCCGGGCCCCCAGAAGGTCGCCTGATACCCGCCGACGTTGGTGATGTGGCACGCCTCGCAGGAGAGCTTGCGGTGCAGCGAGACGCCGAGAGTGGCCACCGCCTCGGGATGGCACTTCTCGCACCGGGCCTGCCGTTTGAAGGTGGCGTGTTCGAGACTCCTGTCGTCCCTGCTCCCCTGGTGACAGTCGAGACACCCGACCTTGGCCTTGGCGTGCGGGTCGGGGGGCATCCCCTCCGGATGGGAGTAGGGGCCGCCGAAGTACCCGGCACCGCGGCGCCGGTCCTCCGGGCCGCCGTGGCAGAGCGCGCCGCGTCCTCCCCCATAGCAGCTGTCGGGGGGCGGGATCCGCACGAAGGTGTGCATCCCCTTGCCGGGAGTGCCGCTGGCCGCTTCGGGGCGGTAGTGGCAGTCGAGACACCCTACGTGGCAGCCGTTGCAGGTCCGCTGGTTGAGATCGCTGAGCTCCCGGGTGAAGGGGACCGCGGTGTTGCCGGCGATGGCGCGGTAGTTGCCTGCCGACCAGACGCCGCAGTTGTGAGGGCCGTGCCGGGGATCGTCCCAGCTCCCGTACTGGCTCTGTTTGGCGTTTCTCCCCATGGGGCTTCGCTTGAACTGCTCGAACTCTTCGTGGTGGCATTTACCGCAGGTTTTTTCCATCACGTCGAAATCCTGGGAGAGGGTGTCGCTCCTCTTGTCCTGGGCGAGGAGGGCGGTCACCGCCGGATCTACCACCTTGCGCCCTTCCTTTTCCATCATCGGCTTCAGGCGCAGCACCGGGTCTCCGCTTTTCTCCAGCGGGAACTTGCGGGCTACCGTTTCCGCCCGCAGCCCCTTCTTCATGACCAGACGCCACCGTCCCATCCCCCGGTGCGCCTCCTCGCGGTCCGCCTTGGCGGGATCCCCCAGGTGGCAATCGGAGCAGCCGGCAGACATCCCGCTTTGTTCTTCTACCTCGGCCTCGGTCACCGTGAAGTGCGGGAAGCCGAAGGAGGCCATTCTCTCGGCGCTGCCGTGACAATCAAGGCAACTGTCAGGACGCGGCTCTTTGCAGTCACTGGTCGCCGGCAGGCACAGAAGAAGGGTAACGGCTGCCACTACTCCTACTGATCGAATCATCTGCCGTTTCACCATGGTTGATCTCCTGTGACTGATTGGCCGGTACAGCTAGGCGCGCTCTTATAATCATTTGTGGCAAAGGGTGCGCCGGGAAATTAGGAGAAGTCCTTCCGTTAGACACTATGAGAAAGGATAACGTCTTGTCGAGCCACCGCAACGGCGGCTCCGCGTACTTCGTAGGGTGGGCAGCCCTCTGCCCACCACTTCTTTGGCCGATCATTCTTTCTGCCACCATCCTGACGGACCGGCGTGGGCGGGGGGTGCCCACCCTACTCGGCTGTCGGACCCGCTATCCCTGCCGGCCAAGCGTTAAACTGGCGCGCTGAACTGTTCTTATGGTTGACATATGGAATCTTGAATATATAATGCTAAAATGTGCCCGGGTCGGGCCCTATTCCAGCAGCGCAAAGGAGGTCAATATGTACAGGATCGTTGGACTCTTCGCAGCAGTGCTGATGTTGGTAGCTTCGACTGCGTACGCAGGACCGGGACGGGGGTGGCAAGGGAGCGGTGGCTGGGGGATGCAGGGAGCCTTTGGCAGGCTGTACAACCCTGCGACCGTGGAAACCGTTGCCGGCAAGGTCACCGTCGTGAACCGGATCGCGCCCATGAGAGGGATGGGGGCGGGTGTCCATATCGACGTGGACACCGGCAAGGAGACGGTCTCCGTTCACCTGGGGCCAGCCTGGTTCATCGACCGGCAGGACACCAGGATCGAAAAGGGCGACCAGGTGGAAGTGAAAGGTTCGCGGGTGACCATTGCGGGCAAACCGGCCATCATCGCCGCCCAGGTGACGAAGGGCGACCAGTTGCTGAAGCTGCGTGACGATAACGGCGTGCCGGTCTGGAGTGGGTGGAGACGAGGCCAGTAGTCAGGGCAAGACAAAGGAGAAAGTGATGAAGCTTAGAGTTGTCGTTATCGGCGCTAACGCGGCAGGGGCCAAGGCCGCCTCCAAGGCGAAGAGGGTCAATCCGCAGGCCGAAGTCATCGTCATCGACCGGGGGAGCTTCATCTCCTACGGTGCATGCGGTATCCCCTACTACATCTCCGACACCGTTGCCCATCTCGATGAACTGATGAGCACCCCGGTCGGCGTCATCCGCGACGGGAACTTCTTCAAGAAGGTGAAAGGGGTGGAAGTCCGGACGAGCACCGAGTTGACCGGCATCGACCGGGCGAAGAAGATCGTGCAGCTCCACGACCTCGCCTCCGGGGACCGGTACGAACTGGGCTACGACCGGCTGGTGATCGCCACCGGAAGCTCCCCCATCGTTCCGCGGCTCGATAACGTCACCCTCGGCAACATCTTCACGGTGAAAAGCCTGGAGCAGGCGGAGGCTGTGAAGGAGAGCGCCTCCGCCGACGCCACGGCCTGCATCGTTGGCGGGGGCCTCATCGGTCTGGAGACCGCGGAAGCCCTGCGGCAAAAGGGGATGGAGGTCACCCTGGTCGAGATGCGTGACCAGCTCCTCCCGGGGGTGCTGGACCGCGAGATCGCCTTCCTGGTGGAACGGGAGCTCAGGCAGCAAGGTATCACCGTTCTCACCGGATCAGCCGTTTCCGGCTTTGCCGGCAGCGAAAAGGTGGAAAAGGTCCTGGTCGGCGGGAAGGAGATCCCGGCGAGCCTCGTCATCCTCGCTCCGGGGGTGACCCCCAACGTCGAGGCGGCCAGAAACGCCGGCATCACCATCGGCGCAACCGGTGCCATAGCCGTCGACGCCATGCAGCGCACCAACGATCCCGATATCTACGCCTGCGGCGACTGCTGCGAGGCTACCCACATCGTCTCCGGCAAGCCCTCCTACATCCCCTTGGGGAGCACGGCCAACAAGCAGGGGCGCGTGGCGGGGATCAACGCGGCCGGCGGCGAAGCCACCTTCGCGGGGGTAGCCGGAACCAGCATCCTCCGGGCCTTCCGTATCAACGCCGGGAAGACCGGCCTGACCGAGACGGAAGCCCGCGCCTGCGGATACGACGTCGAGACCGTCATCTCCCCGGCCCCCGACCGCGCCCACTTCTTCCCGGGCGCCAAGCCGATCGTGCTGAAGATGGTGGCCGACCGTGCGACCGGCCGGGTGCTCGGCCTCCAGGCTGCGGGCGAAGGGGCGGTGGACAAGCGCCTCGATGCCGCGGCGACCGCCATCACCTTCCGGGCCACCGCCGAGCAGGTCTCCCAGCTCGACCTGGCCTACGCCCCGCCCTTTGCCGCGGCCATGGACAACCTCATCGTCGCGGCCGACATCATGAAGAACAAGCTGGCGGGCCACGCCCGCGGCATCTCCGCGCAGGAGGTGAAGCGCAAACTCGACGATGGCCACGACTTCATCCTCCTCGACGTCCGCTCCCCCGCCGAGCACGCCGAGGTCGGCATCGAGGGGGCGAAGCTGGTCCCCCTCGGCATGCTGCGGGAAAAAGCGGCCGAACTTCCCAAGGACAAGGAGATCGTGGCCTTCTGCAAGATCAGCCTGAGAGGGTACGAGGCGCAGAAGATCCTGGATGCGGCAGGGTTCTCCGACACCAAGTTCATGGACGGCGGGATCCTCGCCTGGCCGTACGCGCTGAGGAGAGGGTAAGCGTTCATTCCTCCTTCGGACCGGGTGGGCACGGGGTGCCCACCCTACGGTACCGGGGGAGGGAAATGATGTCGGCGGGACAGCGCCCGGCATGGACGGGAGAGCAGAAAAAACTGGAGGCCAAGCTCATCCGGATCGTTCCGGTAGGCTTGGCCTCTTTTTTTGCCGATTAACGATGAGCTTCCGCCGTGAGGATGGGGCCCTCGTTCCGGCTACTTTACCCTATCCTCACCCCTCCCCTCTCCTTGAAGGAGAGGGAGAGTTGGTCCCCGCGGAAGGTGGTCGCTCAGCGCTTTGCAGTACGGTTCGCCGCCTCGGACTTCTCTTTCAGCAAAACTTTTAGCAGGGCGTCGCGGCGTTCTACTTCGTATTCTAGTTCCGCGATTCGATCTCGCAATTGCGATGTCAGTTCCTGGTGGAGTTCGACCGGTAGCCGATAGAGTCTCATTAGATCATCCATCTTGAAGAGATACCCGGAAGGTACCTTCTCTGCAGGAAGCTTCTGATTGTCTATGTGGTTGTAGAGCGTTCTTCTGGCAACTCCGAAGAGCTTTGAAGCAGCGGTGACTCCGATCATCTCCATTTTCCCACCAGCCTTTCCTATTCTGGCCACCCGAGCAGCCATCATAATCTGTCAGCTTCCGATCAATAACTCGCCCTTGTACCGGCTGATCGTGGACGACCATAGCATAGTGCCGAAATTGTTTCAACGGTTGTTAATCAAAGAGGGTTACGGCTTCGGAATCTCGTTGAGAATATCGAAGGGGGAGATATCGTCTTGGTCGGGACCGGAGCCTTGCCGGGGGGAGGCGGTGGTCACCGGACGGCGGCCGGACGGAACCGGGGCCACTGCATCTGCAGAGGGCACCGGGGGCGCTGCAGATGCGGACGGCACGGCGGCCACTGCATCTGCGGAGGTGGCGCCATAGGGCCTGCTGCTGCGGGATGATTTCCGGCGCTGCTTCTGCTCGTACATGATCTCGTCGCCGCGGGCCATCAGGTCCGTGAGTGAGCAGGGGACCGCGGGGTCGTAGATGGCCATGCCGAAGCTGATGGAGAGCGGATAGGGCCTTCCCGCTTCCTGGTTGTGCAGATCGAGGCAGTCGGCCAGCCTCGCCAGCAGCAAGTCGCCGTCCTCCTTTCCGCTGAGGACCGCCAGCCCGACGAACTCGTCCCCTCCGAGCCGCGCCACGATATCGCTTTCCCTGAAGGAGCGCCGGATGATGCCGGCCATGTCGGCCAGGGCGCGGTCCCCTTCCTTGTGACCGAGGGTGTCGTTGATCCACTTCATCCCGTCCATGTCGGCGTAGATGAGCGCCACGAACTGCCGCTTGCGTTCGACCGTCTTCATCTGCTGTTCCGCCAGGGTGACGAATCCGCGGCGGTTATTGAGTCCGGTCAGCTCGTCTTTGAGCGACAGGTCGCGCAGCCTCGCCTCCGCCAGTTTCCTTTCCGAGATGTCCCGCAGGATACCCTCCACCCCGATGGCCCGCCCCCCGGCGTCGAAGAGAATGCGCGCGTTGAGCGACGCGTCGACTATCCGCCCATCCTTTCTCCTCAGCTTGGTCTCGTAGTCGTTCAACTCCCCCTGCGCCTTCAGGCGCTTGAGCATCTCCAGCCGGTCGCCGGCGTCGGCATAGAAGGTCGTGACAGCCTTGCCGAGCACCTCTTCCTGCGTATAGCCGCCCATGGGGAGGATCGAGGGGGTGATCTCGGTGATGAGGCCGTTCATGTCGGTGCGGTAGTAGAGGTCCTGGAACGACTCGAAGATGGAGCGGTACTTCTCCTCGCTGATCCGGAGCGCCTCCTCGGTACGTTTGCGGGCGGAGATGTTGCGGGAGACGCCCATGAAACCGAGGAAGATGCCGGCGTCGTTGTAGATGGCGGTAAAGGTGACGTCGAACCAGGCGGTCGAGCCGTCTTTCCTGGTCTTTTCGATTTCCAGGCGGGTGCCGGTGATCCGCTCGCCGGCGGTAATCTCGGCGATGGCGTCGTTGAGCCTGGGGCGGACGGAGGGGAGCGATGCCGGGGAGAGGAGTTGGTCGAAGGTGAAGCCCAGCACCTCCTCGCGGGAATAGCCAAGCTGGCGCTCGACCGAGGGGCTCACGTAGGTGAATTTGCCGTCGAGGTCCATGGTCCAGATGAGGTCGTTGGCGTTCTCGGCGAGCAAACGGAACTCCTCCTCGCTGTCGCGCAGAGCGCTTTCGGTGGCCAGCCGGGCCAGCTCCTCGTGGCGCATGTGGGAGAAGCCGGCGGCCATCATGGCGAGCCCGATCAGCCAGATGGAGCCGATCCAGAAGAGGACCTCGTGGCGGTGGTGGTTTTCGGCGGAGAACAGCTGCCGCAGGGGGACGAGCACGGTGATGCCGCCGCGGACGTCGCCGTTGGCTGTGGCGGTGGCTGTTTCGCGGTGGCAGCCGCGGCAGGTTTCGTCCTCGAGGAGAGGGCGGATCAGCCGCAGGTAGGAGATGCCGTTCAGTTCGATGCGGTCGCTCGCCTCGGTTTCCCCTTGGGCGAAGCGCCTGAGGGCGGCCGCTTCCCATTGGTCCGGGGCATGGGGAGCTGTTCCACCCAGGGAGGTCAGGTGGGTGACGACATCCGTCTCTTCCGGGGGGGGAGTGGTTGCCACCGCTTTTCCAGGGAGGGGAGGGGAGGAGCGGTGGGCGAGGAGTTTGGTGGCGAAGGCGGTGCGGGCCTTTTGGAGGGCGAGATCGTTTAGGTGGCCGTGGAGCTCGCGCATGCTCCAGAGGTCGAAGGTACCGACGATGAGGCTCCAGAAGAGGGCGCAGATGACCCCGTAGCGGAAAAGGGGGAGCATTCCTTGGGAGGGAGACAGGGGACGCACTTTCGGGTGATGGTCGGATAGGACAGCGAAGGGACGAAGATGCTTCATGACTTTTCCTCGCTTACACAGTGGAGCGCCGGATATCTCATATATCGGCGCATAGGAAAATTAATGAAGCAGAAAAGGGGTGCCACGGAGAGAGTCTGTGAACTTCGGAGAGAACCTATGTCACGGAGAACTTCTGAGAACTTCGGAGAAAAGCAATGCTAAGGAGAAATAGGAAAAACTTGGAGAAAAAATTTTTCGGGGGAAAATCCGAACCTAGAAAATCCTTGTTCCTACAAGTAAAAACCGAGACCCCGATCTTCTCGGTGTCCCGGTATCTCAGTCTTCTCCGACTCTCCCAGGCTCTCTGTGCCGAGCCTTTCTCCACCTTTCTCCGTGTCTCCTTGGCTATTTGCCGAAGGCCTGCAGGAACTGCTGCAGCAGTTGCGGGGCGTTGGACTTTATCTTGCCGCCCATGAAATCCATGATCCCGGGACGGTACCCCTGGAACCAGATTTTATCCAGCATCTCCTTGCTGGTCTTGCAGACGCAGTCGGCCTCGCCGGCCGGCTTGCCTTCGGCTACGGTGCACCCCTCGGCGTTGAGGGTGAGGGTCTTCTTCACGTCCTCGTCGATGGAGAAATAAAAGACGGTCGGGACGGTGAATACTTCCTTCTGGTAGCTCTGCTCGAGGTTGTTGAATATGTCTGACATGCGGCTCTCCTTTCCTATTTAGTTGGTTCTCTCTGTGACCCTTTCCCCCCGGCCGTCGGTACCCTTGAGAAAGAGTGAAAGCGCGTTGCGCAGAAATTCGGAGGTGCTCTGGTTGCTCTCCTCTCTCAGGTTCTTCAGCATCGACAACTCCTGGTCGCTGATGCGAAGGGAAATCACGTTATGCCGTGCGGTGGTGACTATTTTCCTCATCGTTTCCCTCGTTGCGGCGGGGCCGAAGCCCCGCCGCTTGGTGGTTCTCAATGTGCCAGTATCTTGATCGTTCTCGGGAACGCTATCTCCCGGGCCGCTACCGGGATGGTCGCCCCGGCGGATACTCCGCCTGCGGTGGTGGGATCGACCACGGCACCCTCCAGCAGGTAGTGCGCCATCTGAAGCTGGGCCAGCGCGGTGTTGGCAGGCGTGCTGTTGTCGATCAGGAATCCATGGCCGATGCCGGTCTGGTCGAACTGGAAGTACCCTTCGGAGGGGGTGCTCCCGGCCGCCGTCACCGCCCGGGCCGCCTGCTTCTTCGGTACCACCTGCCCGCCCGCGATGGTGTACATGAACGGGGCCGGCACCCTCCCCGACAGGTAGGCCAGCTGGTCGAAGCCGGGAGCTACCGTCGCACCGGCGGCGCCGAGGACTCCCCTGCCACCGAGGGCGTTACCCAGGTAGCGCGTGCTGTTGTTGGGAATCACCTGGTCACCTACAGCCTCCTGCATCACGACCCTCCCCGACAGCCGCGAGGGGAGCCCGCTGGCCAAGGGAGTGGTGACGCTGGCCGGGTCGGCCGGATCGACGACGGTCTGGGTCAGCAGGAAGAATTGATTGTAGGTCGGGGTGCCGACGTTGATTCCCACGCTGGCAAGCCCCGCATTGATGCTGCCGGAGAAGGCCGGGCTCTCTTTGATGAGGTAGGCCAACCGGCCGCCCGGGACGCTCAGGAACCCTTTCATGTCGTTGTTGAGGGTCGCCTGGGTGTACGGGGGAACCGAGGTGGAAAGGGTGGTGTTCCCGGCCAGGTAGTAGGTCCCCACGATGGAGCCGAGGCTCAGGCCGACGTAGCTGATCTCGGTCGGCGGTGCGGCGGCGACCCCTGCCGCCACCAGGGCGCCGGTCCGGAGTGAGATTTCGAGACGGTCCAGGTTGAAGGCGGCCTGCTGGATGTTGGAACGGGTGGCCAGCGGCGCTCCCACCGCCATGAAGTCCTGCCCCCAGAGGGCGGGGTTGCTGTGCCCGGGTACCGCCAGCGCCCCGTGCAGCGGAAGGTCGATGGCGACCACCGCGTAGCCCGCCCCGGTCAGGGTCTGGGCCACCGTCAGCACCTGCTCCTTCTGCCCGGTGATCCCGTGCTGGAAGATGACCAGCTTCCCGTTAGGGGCGGCGGGGGCCAGGTAGATGAACGGAATGGTGCGTGGAACATGGTAGTAGCCGACGAGATTCGCCCCGCTACGGTACGGCTGCACCACGCCGGCCGCCGGGTTGTCGGCGCCGGTCACGCCGGTCAGATCCATGGTGCCGGAGTTGGCGGCGACCACCACGGGATCCATCGAGAGATCGGCGCTGTTGATGCTGCCGATGGTGACGCTCGCGAGGCCTGCCGGCGGGGTGCCGGGAGCGCCGGCGCCGGTCCAGTAGGTGGCAGCCGGGATGGTCTGAGTGTTGGTGACCCCGTTGACCCAGGTCTTGCCGGGAAGCCCCCCGGGGAGGTTGGTCCCGGCCGCGAAGGCGCGCAGGGCGCTCTCCACCGGCATCACGGTGGCCGGTTGCGTTGCGTCCGGTGCCACGTACCCTGCTGCGGTCGTTATGAAGCGTCCCATGAGGGCGATGTCGGCACGGTTCGCGATGCCGGTGGTGGCCGAGGCGGTGATCAGGTCGTTCATCACCTTGGCATAGCCGGAGAGCTGGATGTTGGTGCCGCTCATGGCATTGGCGCGGATCGGCTCCAGGGCCGCGAGCGGGCCGACCAGCGGAATGGTGGATTTCAGCGCATCGAAATAGGTGGAGCTCATCACCGGCTTGCCGGTCGCCGCATCCTTCACCCCGCTGGTGACCACGTAGAGGTAGCGGGCGGCCGGCTGCAGCGGGAAGTTTGGGAACAGGAAGACCTCGGTACTGCCCGCCGCGTACTGGTAGGTGAACATCCCCGAGACGTCGGTGAAGGTGAGCGGGTTGTTCTCGGTGGCGAGCGGGCTCGCGCTGTCGCCGGTCACCTGGAAGACCTTGATGGTGGCAGCGGTCACCGAGGCGGCATCGAGAGGCTGGCCGAAACGGATGTAGATCGGTGCGTTGAGGCCCGATACCGCGTTGGTGCCGCCGACCTCCTTGAGGTTCACATAGGCCAGGGCCTCCAACGGATTCATCGGGGTATTGGCCGGACGCGCGCCGGTCGCCCCGGTCAGGGGATTGGTGTAGCTCGTCAGCGGATTGGCCGCCATCGCGGTCGCCAGGACGTTGGGGAGCGGAACGGTGCTGGTGGTGGGATCGAACAGCGCCTGGTTGGTGCTGAGGGCGCCGGACTGCTGATGGTCTTCGCTGCTGCACGCTATCGCCAACAGGAACCCGAGAATTACAAGAAAACGTGTCACGAGTTTCATGGTCGTACCTCACTCATAGCAGGGGAGGGGGCTCGTCGCCCGGCTCACCTAGAATTTGATGGTGACGCTGGCGCCGAAGAGATGCGCGTCGCTCTTGAAGGTCCCGTTCTCGCCGGTCAAGCTGGCGGCATCCTGGTTGGCGACCGTGCGATTGAGCCAGTGAACCCACATGTAGGCGAGGTCCAGGGTGGCGTAGTCGTTATGAAGCCCCATACCGATGGAGACGTTGTGACGGTCGGCATCGGGGAGCATCGGCCCCAGCGAGGAGGAGGGAATCGGATTGGTGTCGTAGGCGTAGCCGGCCCTCAAGTCCACGTTCTTGTTGTAGGAGTACTGGCCGCCCAGCCGGTAGCACCAGGCATCCTTCCACTTGGTCTCGATCGGCTGGTCGTTGAAGTTGTTGAACTGGGTGTTGTTGAAGGAGAAGAGGAGCTTGTCGATCGAGCTCCAGCCGGTGCGGTCGGCGTCGAATTCGACCACCCAGCTGTCGTTGGGGTGCCAGGCCACGCCGAGGTTCAGGTCGTCCGGCAGCGTGATGTCCGAGGTGAATTTCGAGGTGGCGCGGATCCTCGAGTTGTAGGAGTTGAAGTTCGCCGTCTGGCCGATGGCGGCGGCGCCGGCCTGGGTGGTGGCAAGGAAGTTGGAGGCCCCGTCGACGTGGAGGGTGACCTCGCTGCGGTAGGAGGCGCCGAAGGAGAGCTCCTTGATCGGCTTCCACATGAGGCCGAAGTTGTAGCCGAAGTCGGTCGCGGTGCCGTCGAGCCCCATGATCCCGAGTTCGGCCGGGGTGCCGGGGTTGGTCGGGTCGGGGACGTACACCGAGCGGGACAGGGTGACGATGGCGTGGGTGACGTCGAGGCCGGCGGCTACCGCCAGGTTCCAGTCCTCAAATAGGTAGGCGACGGTCGGCTGGAAGTTGACCGGCTTGACCGCGATGTTCTGGACCTGGTTTCTGAAGGCGCTCGAGTCGTCCCAGCTTTTGGCCAAGGGATAGATGGAATTGATCCCGAGGCCGAAGGTGAGAGGTACCCGTTCGAGGCTGTAGGTGGCATAGAGGCTTGGGGCGATAAAGAGGTCTTTCTTGGCCTCCTCTTCCACCGGGGTGGAGCCGGAGAGGGCGGTGGTCCCGCTGAACTTGGTCTCCGGCACCGAGATCAGCAGGGAACCCATGTTCACCTGGGCCCCCTTGAGGTAGGCGATCCCGGCGGGGTTGTAGTAGAGGGCCGTCGGATCGTCCGCCTGGGCGACGAAGGCGTTGGCCATACCCATCGCCTTGGCTCCCTGCTCATTGATCTTCAGCCCCGCGGCCTGGGCCATCCCCGCCGTCGCGAGCATGGTCGCCCCGACGGCGCAACATACGAGCTTCTTTCCCATGTTCCTCTCCTTTCGCGGCCCGCTGCCGGGCCGCTGCTGCCTGCATCCTTCCGATGCCGATCCCTGCAATTTCATCGCTTCTACGCTTGGTTACCGGAGCTTTTCCCCCGCCTTCGCCCTCCTCCTCACCGCTAACGGGCAGGGGGAGTGGATGGCTGTTTCGAGGGATGTTTACTCTAACAATAAAACGTTATTTTGGTAATCGTGTTTAAATCACCTTGACGTTTATGTCAAGAATAAAAAATCCACGCCGGGAAAAATATTATCCGCTTTGCCGCGTCCCTTCACCGGCCACGCCCCGGATCAGGCTGGTATTTCGTAATTTCGTGAAAATATAAACGCTTTACCCGATTTGGCAAGTCGGAACCTGCGGTCGGCGGTTCATCGCCTACTATTTATATGGAGGAGAGGAAAACAAATGCCGATGAGGGAGGGCAGGGGAGCTCGCGGAAAGAAGCCTGGAAGATTTACGGCCTTTAATTTTGGACCCGTTTTGGCATGATCGAAAAAATAGAAAAGAATTATACTTGACATGAGCGTTAAGGTCATATACTGTTCGCTCAAGCTAAGTCACGCCGAAGGAGGCAAGCGATGGATATATCCTTCAAATCGATTCCCGACATGCTTCGTCGAAACGCCGCCAGGTTCGACGGGCAGCTCGCGCTCAAGTACCGGAAGCAGGGGAGATTCGTCACCCTGAGCTATGCCGAGTACTACGACCGCGCGCTGATGGCCGCCCGCGGCCTGAAGAAGATGAACGTACGCGCCGGGGACCGGGTCGCCATCCTTTCCGAGAACCGGGCCGGCTGGGTGATCGCCGACATGGGGATCCTGGCCGCCGGCGCGATCACCGTGCCGATCTACCCGACCAACACGCCGGAACAGATCGAGTACATGCTCAACCACTGCGGCGCCCGCATCGTCTTCGTCTCCAGCCGCTTCCAGTACTACAAGCTTCTCAAGGTGAGGGAGTCGATACCCGGTGTGGAGCTGGTGGTTTCCTTCGAGCGCTTCCTGGGCGACAGCGCGCTGCCGGTCTGCACCTTCTACCAGCTCTCCGAGGTCGACCATCCCATCACCGACGAAGAGAGGCGCGAGCTCGAGTGCGGGATCGACTGCCTGGGGCCGGACGACATCCTGACCCTCATCTACACCTCCGGCACCACCGGGGTACCCAAGGGGGTCATGCTCTCCCACCGGAACATCCTGACCAACACCCAGTACCTGACCGAGCAAAGCGGCGCGGTGGGGGGCAACGACGTCCTGTTGAGCTTTCTCCCCTTAAGCCACGTCCTGGAGCGCTCCGCCGGCTACTACACCGCCATCAGGAACGGCGCCCTCATGGTCTTCGCCGACAGCATCGAGAAGATCCCGGAGAACATGATGGAGGTGAACCCGACCGTCATGGTGAGCGTGCCGAGGCTCTTCGAGAAGATCTACCACCGTATCTTCGAGAACGTGCACCAGATGCCGGTCGTGAAAAGGACCCTCTTTCACTGGGGGATCGAGGTCGGCAAACAGTACGTCGAGGCGAAGTTCGTCAAGAAAGAGCCTTCAGCCCTCCTCGCCTTCAAGTACGGGCTGGCCGACCGGCTCATCTTCAGCAAGATCAGGTCCCGGTTCGGCGGCCGGATGAAGCTCTGCTGCTGCGGCGGGGCGCCGCTCGACAAGACCATCAACGAATTCTTCTGGATCATCGGGATTCCCATCTTCGAAGGGTACGGCCTGACCGAGACCAGTCCGGCCATCTCCTTCAACAACTTCAGCCACGTCCGCTTCGGTTCGGTGGGGGTCCCGCTGCGGGACACCGAGGTGAGAATCGCCGAGGACGGGGAGATCCTGGTGCGCGGGCCGCAGATAATGGTCGGCTACTACAACGACCAGGAGGCGACCGCCACCGCGGTGGAGGACGGCTGGTTCAAGACCGGCGACATCGGGCACCTGGATGACGGCTTCCTCTACATCACCGACCGCAAGAAGGAGCTCATCATCACCGCGGGAGGGAAGAACATCGCCCCCCAGCCGATCGAGAACGAGCTGAAGCTCGACAAGTACGTCTCCTCGGCCTTCGTCTACGGCGACAGGAAGCCTTACCTGGTGGCGCTGGTGGTCCCCAACATGGAAAGGGTGCTGGAGTTCGCCAAGTCCAAACATATCGACTACGTGGACCTGGACGACCTGGTGATGCACTCCGCCGTCCACAAGCTCTTCGAACAGCGGCTCGCCGAGATCAACGGAAGGCTCGCCCGCTACGAAAGCATAAAGAAATTCGTCCTTTTGCCGCGGGACTTCTCGATCGACGGGGGCGAATTGACCGCCACTCTGAAGCTGCGGCGCAAGGTGATCTACGAGAAGTACAAACACAAAATTGAGGATCTCTACGCCGACCAGGGCGAATGAGAACAGGATTGGTCATAACTGACAGGAGGATTGCCATGAATCAGATCAACAAGGTGGCCGTGCTGGGGGCCGGGGTGATGGGCGCCACCATCGCCGCCCACCTGGCCAATGCAGGGATCCAGGTACTGCTTTTGGATATCGTGCCGAGGGAGCCCAACGAAGCCGAAGCGAAGGCGGGGCTAGGCCTTAACGACGCCGCGGTGAGAAACCGCATCGCCGCGGACGGGCTCGCCGGCCTCATGAAGATGAAGCCGGCCGCCTTCTTCCTTCCCGGCTACGCAGACTACATCGAGGTCGGGAACTTCGACGACGACATGGGGCGCCTCAAGGAGTGCGACTGGGTGGTCGAGGTGGTCATCGAGAACATGGCCATCAAGAAGAAGCTCTTCACCGAGAAGGTGGCCCCGAACCTCAAGCCCGGCGCCATCCTCTCCACCAACACGAGCGGCCTCTCCGTGAACGAAATGGCCGAGTGCCTCCCGGACGAGGTCAGGAAGAACTTCCTGGTGACCCACTTCTTCAATCCGCCGCGCTACATGCGCCTGATGGAGATCGTCTCCTGCCGCTACACCGATCCCGAGATCGCGGAAGCGATGGGGAACTTCCTCTCCACCCGGCTCGGCAAGGGGATCGTGACCGCCAAGGACACCCCGAACTTCATCGCCAACCGGATCGGCGTCTACGCCATCTGCAACTGCGTCAGGAACATGGTCTCCATGGGGATGACGGTGGAGGAGGTCGACGCCATCGCCGGGCCGGCCACCGCCAGGCCGAAGTCGGCCGCCTTCCGGACCGCCGACCTGGTCGGCATCGACACCTTGAAGCACGTGGCCGACAACTCCTACCAGCTTCTCCCGGGCGACGAGGAGCGTGAGATCTTCAACTTCCCCTCCTTCGTGGGGGAGATGGTCGGCAAGGGGCTCTTGGGGAACAAGAGCAGGCAGGGTTTCTTCAAGAAGGTCAAGGGGGAGAAGGGGCAGGAGTTCTTCTACTACGACTACACAACCGGCGAGTACAAGCCCGCCACCCGTCCCAAGTTCGCCTCGGTGGAGGCGGCCAAGGGGATCGACGATCCGGGCCAAAGGCTGAAGGCGCTCATCGAGTCCAAGGACAAGGCGGGCGAGTTCGCCTGGAAGAACCTGCGCGACACCCTGATCTACACCTTCAACCGGATCCCCGAGATCGCCGACGACGTGGTCAACATCGACAACGGCATGAAGTGGGGCTTCAACTGGGAGCTCGGCCCCTTCGAGATGCTGGACGCCATCGGGGTCTCCTACTTCGTGAACCGCGCCGAGAAGGACGGGGTGGCCGTCCCGGCGGCACTGAAGAACATCGAGCGCTTCTACCGCTTCGAAAACGGCAAGCGTCAGTACTTCTGCGTGACCGGGAATCAGTACCGCGAGGTGCCGGTCGCCCCGGGGCAGGTGAGCCTCTCCATCATCCGCAAGAACGGCGGCGTCGTGGAGAAGAACTCCGGCGCCTCGGTGCTCGATCTGGGCGACGGCGTCTTCTGCCTCGAATTCCACACCAAGATGAACGCCATCGGCGGCGAGATCCTCTCCATGGTGCACAAGGGGATCAAGCGGGCCGAGCAGGACGGCGTCGGTCTCGTGATCGCCAATGAAGGGACCATCTTCTCGGCGGGTGCGAACCTCATGCTGTTGGTGATGGCCATCGCGGAAGGGGCCTACGACGAGATCAACATGACCATCAACAACTTCCAGAAGGCGATGATGGCCATCAAGTACTCCAAGATCCCGGTGGTGGCGGCTCCCCACAACCTGGTCATGGGTGGCGGCTGCGAGACCTGCCTCCATGCCGACGCCATCATCCCCTACGCCGAGACCTACATGGGGCTCGTGGAGATCGGGGTGGGGCTCCTGCCGGGGGGCGGCGGGACCAAGGAGATGGCGATCCGTGCCATCAAGCTCGCCGAGGAGAACGACATCGACGCGACGCCGTTCATCTTCAAGAATTTCATGAACATCGCCATGGCCAAGGTATCCATGTCGGCGGCCGAGCTCGGCCCGATGGGCTTCCTCCGCCAGGGCGACGCCATCACCATGAACGTCGACCGCAGGATCCACGACGCGAAACTCAAGGCAATCTCGCTGGCCGCCAACTACCGCCCGGGTCGCCCGCTCGTGAACCTGAAGGCGCCGGGGCGCGGGGTGGCCGCCTCCATCAAGTCGCAGCTCTGGAACATGCAGCAGGGTGGCTTCATCTCCGAGTACGACCAGTTCCTGGCCGGCACCATCGCCGACGTCATCACCGGCGGCGACGTCCCGTCCGGCACCCTGATCACCGAGCAGTACCTGCTCGACCTGGAGCGCGAAGGGTTCCTGAAGCTCTGCGGCCAGAAGAAGACCCTGGAGCGCATCCAGCACATGCTGAAGAAAGGGAAGCCGCTTAGGAACTAAACAAGTTCTACGTTCTAGGTTCTACGTTCTAGGTTGTGAAGCAATTTGCCAAAAAACGGTACACCTTGAATGAGAATATGGAAGGTAGGGCACCGATAGAGTCCGCTATCGCAGTTAACGTAGAACATAGAACGGTAGGTCGCGTTGAGGAACGAAACGCGACGAGCTTTACAACAACCTGCGTCAACAAGGGAATGTCGCGTTTCGAATCTCAACGCGACCTACGGAGGATTACGATGAGAAAGGCATATATTTTAGCGGCTTACCGCACTCCCGCTTGCCGGGCTAAGAAAGGGAAACTGAAGGATGTCCGCCCCGATGACCTGGCGGCTGCGGCCATCAGGGGGCTTTTGGAGAGGACCGGGGTCGATCCCCTGCTGGTCGAGGACGTCATCATGGGGTGCGCGTTCCCGGAAGGGGAGCAGGGGATGAACTTCGCCCGCGTGGCGGCTCTTAAAGCCGGGGTGCCGGTCGAGGTCCCCGCCCAGACCGTCAATCGCTTCTGCTCCTCGGGGCTGCAGACCATCGCCAGCGCCGCCGAGCGCATCATGGCCGGCTTCGCGGACTGCATCATCGCCGGCGGCGCCGAGAGCATGACCATGATCCCGATGGGGGGCTCCAAGTACAGCGCCAACCCGGGGCTGATGGCCTCATGGCCGGAGTCCTTCGCCTCCATGGGGATCACCGCGGAGCTGGTGGCCGACCGCTACGAGATCAGCCGCGAGGATCAGGACGCCTTCGCCGCCCAAAGCCACGCCAAGGCGGCCGCCGCCATCGCGGCGGGTAAGTTCAAGGACGAGATCGTCCCGGTGCAGGCCGAAAGCTACGCGCTTTTGAAGGGGAAGATGCAGAAAAAGAGCGAGACGGTGGAGATCGACGACGGCGTCCGCGGCGACACCACCGCCGCCGGGCTCGCCAAGTTGAAGCCCGCCTTCAAGGCCAACGGTTCGGTGACCGCGGGGAACTCCTCGCAGATGACCGACGGCGCCGCCGCGGTGATGGTGGTCTCCGAGGAGTTCATCAAGCGCCTCGACAAGAAGCCCCTGGGCCGTTTCGTCGCCTTCGCGGTGAAAGGGGTGGCCCCGGAGGTCATGGGGATCGGCCCGGTGGCGGCCATTCCCGCCGCGCTGAAGCTGGCCGGGCTTTCTCTGGATGAGATCGGCCTCTTCGAGCTCAACGAGGCGTTCGCCGCCCAGTCGCTCGCCTGCGTGAGGGAACTCGGCATCGACCCGGCCAGGGTCAACGTCAACGGCGGCGCCATCGCGCTCGGACACCCGCTCGGCTGCACCGGCGCCAAGCTCACCGCCAGCATCCTCCACGAGATGCAGCGGAGCAAGACCCGCTACGGGATCGTCTCCATGTGCATCGGCGGCGGCATGGGCGCCGCCGGGATCTTCGAGCGAGTCTAGCAGCTTCACTACTCCCCCAATGCACGTTCCTCCCCCTTCAAGGGGGAGGACAGGTGGAGGATGGGGGTAGGCAGACGCGGAATCTACCCCATCCTCACCCTGACCCTCTCCTTGAAGGGGAGGGAACCTTACTCCGGGGGGAAGGGATCCTAACCAATCTTTACGAGGTGACATCATGGCAAGGTTATTCAAAGGCGCGGAATACCTGATCTCCCAGGCCCGCAAGGACGACATCTTCACCCCCGAGGACTTCACCGACGAACAGCGCCAGATCGGCGAGACCACCGAGCAGTTCGTTCTCAATGAGGTGCTCCCGCACCGCGAAAGGCTCGAGGAGAAGGACCTCCCGCTCAACGTGGAGCTGATGAAGAAGTGCGGCGAGCTCGGGCTTCTCATGATCGACGCCCCCGAGGAGTACGGCGGTCTCGAGCTCGACAAGGCCACCAGCATGCTGGCCGCCGAAAAGCTGGCCCCGGCCGGCTCCTTCTCGGTTACCTACTCGGCCCACACCGGGATCGGCACCCTGCCGCTCGTCTACTACGGCACCCCGGCGCAGAAGGAGAAGTACCTCGGGAAGATCATCTCCGGTGAATGGGTGGCCGCCTACTGCCTGACCGAGCCGGGCTCCGGCTCCGACGCCCTGGGCGCCGCGGCGACCGCCCGGCTCTCCGAGGACGGCAAGCACTACATCCTGAACGGGACCAAGCAGTTCATCACCAACGGCGGTATCGCCAACCTCTACACCGTCTTCGCCAAGATCGACAAGGAGCACTTCACCGGCTTCCTGGTCGAGCGCGACACCGAGGGGCTCTCGGTCGGTGCCGAGGAGCACAAGATGGGTGTCCGCGGCTCCTCCACCACCCAGATCATCCTGGAAGACGCCAAGGTCCCCGTGGAGAACCTCCTGGGCGAGATCGGCAAGGGGCACAAGATCGCCTTCAACGTCCTGAACGTCGGCCGCTTCAAGCTCGGTGCCGGTGTCACCGGCGCCGCCAAGCGGGCCATCACCGAAGGTATCCGTTACGCCAACGAGAGAAAGGCCTTCGGCGTACCCATCTCCAACTTCGGCGCCATCCAGGAGAAGATCGCCGACCAGAGCGCCGCCACCTTCGCCTCCGAGTCCGTCGTCTACCGTCTCGCCGGCCTGATCGACGACCGCCTGGCCACCATCCCGAAGGGGACCGACAACTACTACGAGGCGTACCAGGAGGGGATCGAGGAGTACTCCATCGAATGCGCCATCGCCAAGGTCTTCTGCTCCGAGGTCTTGGCCGACGTGGTCGACCAGGTGGTCCAGATCCACGGCGGCTACGGCTTCATCGCCGAGTACCCGGCCGAGAGTTTCTACCGTGACGAGCGGATCAACCGCATCTGGGAAGGGACCAACGAGATCAACCGCCTGCTGATCCCGGGCATCATCTTAAAGCGCGCCATGAAGGGCGAGATTCCGCTCCAGAAGGAAGCGATGAAGGCGTTTGAATCGCTCATGTCCCCCTCCTTCGAGGAGCTCGAGGACGTGCCGTTTGCCGCCGAGAAGGCGCTGGTGGCCGGTCTCAAGCAGGCCTTCCTGGTGCTGGCCGGTTCCGGCGTCCAGAAGTTCATGAACAACATCAAGGACGAGCAGGAGATCCTCATGGCGGTGGCCGACGTGGCCATCGGGATCTTCGCCATCGAAAGCACCGTCTTGCGCGCCGAGAAGATGCTGGCCACCGTGAGCGAGGCCAAGAGGCAGTCGGTCGAGTCGGCGGTGAAGATCTTCGCCTTCAACGCCTCCGAGAAGGCCGCCACCGCCGCCAAGCGGGCCGCCTACTACATCGAGTCCGGCGACAACCTGACCATGCTTTTGGCCGGCATCCGCCGCTTCACCAAGTACGACGCGAGCGGGCTCCTCCAGGCCAAGCGCCAGCTGGCCTCCGCCGCCATCGAGGCGGAGAAGCACGTGTTCTAGCAGACAAGCAATATCCTTCGCCCCTTCAGGGGAAGAGGGTCAGCAAATCCCTATCCCCTCGCCCTCCGGGAGAGGGTAGATTGAGTGAAGCCTCCGGCCACCCTCTCCCGGGGGGAGAGGGGATGATGATAGACGTACCGGGGCGGCGGCGCTGGCCGCCGCCCTCAGCGTGGAGTTCCAACCCTATGCGACAGCACACGGTAACCACACCCTACCTGGTCGGGGAAGTCCACTTCTACACCGCCGAAACCGAAGGTGGTCTCGCCCTTTTCGACACCGGTCCCCCCACCCGTGAAGGGGAGCTCGCCCTCTGCTCGTGCGTCGATCTGAGCCGCCTCAAGTACCTTTTCATCAGCCACTGCCACGTCGATCACTACGGCCTGGTCAACTTCATAATCGACAACAGCACCGCCGACGTTTACCTCCCCCGCAAGGACGCCATCAAGCTCGAGCGGCACGAGGAGCGCATCGCCGGCATCACCAGGCTCCTGCTCGACTGCGGCTTCTCCAAGCGGTTCGTGGTGGGGCTGAAGGAGTCCTACCAGAGGAATAAGGTCTTCCCGGACCGCCCGAGGGGATACCGGATCGTGGAGGATTCCCCGGAGCTGGGAGAGCTCGGCATCGAGTGGTTCGCCGCCCCCGGCCATTCCCAAAGCGACCTGGTATACCTGGCCGGTGGCTGCGCCGTGACGGGAGACCTCCTGCTGCGCAACATCTTCCAGGCGCCCCTTTTGGATATCGACCTCGACACCTTCGACGGCCGCTTCCGCAACTACGACGCCTACTGCGAATCGCTCCTGAAGCTCACCCGTTTGCGGGGAAAAACCATCATGCCGGGGCACCGCGACTCGGTGGACGGCGTCGACGAGGCCATCCTCTTCTACGTGACGACGCTCCTCGAACGCGCGACCAGGATTCGCCATTACCGCGGCTCTTCGGTGGCCGGGATCGTGGAATCGCTCTTCAAGGGCAAAGCCGTCGATCCTTTCCTCTTCTACCTCAAGGCCTCCGAGATCGTCTTCATGCTGGATTTCCTTGAGCAGCCGGAAATGCTCAAGTCGTCGCTTGAGCGGATCGGGCTCTTCGACCGCGTGGCCGAGCCGTTTTCGGCGGTGGCCGCCGGGTAGCCAAAGGGAGAAACACATGCACGACCCACTTTTTCAACCGATCACCATCAACCGCCTCGAGGTGAAGAACCGGATCTTCATGCCGGCCATGCACCTCAACATGGCAGCCAACTACGCGGTTGGGGACCGGCTGGTCGACTTCTACGCGGAACGCGCCCGCGGCGGGGCCGGGCTCATCACCGTCGGCTACGCCACCGTGGACGAGCACTCCGGCAACCCCGGCAACATCGGCGCCCACCGCGACGTCTACCTCCCCGGGCTCTCCAGGCTCGCCTCCGCCATCAAGGAGAACGGAGCCCGCTCCTCGGTGCAGCTGAACCACGCCGGCCGCTACAACCACTCCATGCTGATGGGGGGGAGGCAGCCGGTTGCCCCTTCCGCCATCGCTTCCCGGCTGACCCGCGAGACCCCGAAGGCGTTGGAGATCGACGAAATCGCCGCCATCGTGGAGAGCTTCGCCCAGGCGGCCCGGCGGGTGAAGGAGGCGGGCTTCGATGCGGTCGAGATCCTCTCCGGAACCGGCTACCTGATCAGCGAATTCCTCTCCCCCCTGACCAACAAGCGGACCGATGCCTATGGCGGCTCATTCGACAACCGCATCCGCTTCGGCCTGGAGGTAGTGGGGGCGGTCCGTAACGCGGTGGGGGAGGATTTCCCGCTCCTGGTGAGGATGAACGGCAACGAGTTCATGAAAGACGGCTCCAGCCGTGACGAGCTGGTCGAGTACGCCACGCGTCTGGCCGGGGCCGGGGTCGACGCCCTCTGCATCAACGTCGGCTGGCACGAGGCGCAGGTCCCCCAGATCGTCTCCGAGGTGCCGCGCGGCGTCTTCGCCTACCTGGCCCGCGGCGTCAAGGAGCGGGTCGATATCCCCGTCATCGCCAGCCATCGCATCAACGATCCTGCCGTGGCCCGGGAGCTTCTCGACGAGGGGTGCTGCGACATGGTGGCCATCGGCCGCGCCCTGATCGCCGATCCCTACTTCCCCGAAAAGGCCCGCCAGGGCCGCGAGGAGGAGATCGTCCACTGTGTCGCCTGCGGACAGGGATGCTTCGACAACCTCTTCAAGCTGCGGGCGGTGGAGTGCCTCTGCAACCCGAGGGCCGGGTACGAGAAGACCCGCCCGGTGGCCCCCGCGGAAAACCCTCGCAAGATCATGGTGATCGGCGGAGGCGCGGCCGGGATGACCGCCGCCCTTACCGCCGCCGAGCGGGGGCACCAGGTCACCCTCCACGAGCGAAGCGGCAGGCTGGGCGGTCAGCTCCTTCTGGCCGGGGCACCTCCCGGACGGGACGAATTCCTTGAGCTTGCCCGCGACCTGGACCACCAGGTGGCGCTCTCCGGCGTGACGGTCCGGCTCGGCTCCGAGGTCGATAGCGCCCTGCTTGATGCCGAGGCTCCCGACGCGGTGGTGCTTGCCTCCGGAGGTGAGCCGGTGCGTCCCCCCATACCGGGCGCATCGCTTCCCCATGTGACGCAGGCTTGGGATATCCTGAAGGGGAGGAGGGTACCCGGCAAGCGGGTGGTGGTCATCGGTGGCGGTGCAGTCGGCATAGAGACCGCACTGATGCTGGCGGAGCAGGGGACCCTCTCCGGCGACGCCTTGAAGTTCCTCCTCGTGCATGGTGCGGAGACCCCGGAATCCCTCTACGCCCTCGCCACCCGCGGGAGCAAGGAGGTCAACGTCATCGAGATGCTGGACGAGATGGGAACCAACTTCGGCAAGAGCACCCGCTGGGGGATGATGCAGGACGTGGAGAGGTTCGGCGTGAAGAGCAGGATGAAGGCGCGCGTGGTGGAGATCACCGCCGATTGCGTCAAGATCGAAATCGACGGAGCCGTCGAGGAGATCCCCGCCGATACCGTCGTACTGGCCGTCGGCACCCGCCGCCACGCCCTGCTGGTGGAGGTGTTGGAGGAAAAGGGAATCCGGTACGAAGTGGTCGGCGACGCAAAGAACCCCGCCATGGTCTTCGACGCCATCCACACCGGCTTCGCCGCCGGTCGCACCCTCTAACCCCATCCTCACCCCCGCCCTTTCCTTGAAGGAGAGGGAGTGCAGGCAAAGAAGGGGAGATGGAGAGAGGGGGAGAAGCGTGCGAGTGATCCCCTCGCCCCTTCAGGGGAGAGGGTGGCCGAAGGCCGGGTGAGGGAGGTTTTACAGATGACCGCAAACCACAAGGAGAAATCACGATGAGAATACTGCTTGCCCTGCTTATTACCCTATTGTTAGCCGGCACCGCACCTGCCAAGGAAATCGCCGGTGTCGCCATCGAGCCGACCGTCAACGTCGACCATCACCAGCTCAATCTCAACGGCAGCGGCATCCGGAAGAAGTTCTTCGTCAAGGTCTACATCGGCTCCCTCTATGCCACCAAAAAGCTCAACACCGCCGCCGAAGCCCTCCGCGATCCGGGCGACAAGCTGATCCGGATGAACTTCTTGTACCACAAAGTGGACAAGGAAAAGATCATCGAAGCCTTCCGCGAGGGATTCGCGAACAACTCGCCGGCCATTGCCAACTCCGTCGAGGTCAAGCGCTTCCTGGCCCTCTTCACCGACGACTTCGTGCGCGGCGACACCGTGGACATCTACCTCTCCGCCAGCGGGAAGGTGACGGTGAAGCACAACGGCAAGATGATGGGGAGCGTGTCGTCGCCTCAGCTCGGGCCGGCGGTCCTCGCCATCTACCTCGGGAACAAGCCCGCCGACGAGGATCTCAAGGCCGGGATGCTCGGCCGCTAATGGAGGCGAGAGGCTCATGGTCCGCCAGCCGCTGAAGATACCGCTTCCCACCGGGGACACCCTCCACCTCTTGAGGTTGTGCGGTAACCCGCGGGGACCGGTGGTGTTCATGCTGCACGGCGCCATCGAGAGCGGCCGGATCTTCTACTCCGACTCCGGCAAGGGGCTCGCCCCCTACCTGGCCTCTCACGGTTTCGACGTCTACGTCGCCGATCTCCGGGGGCGTGGTGAAAGCGCCCCCGCCATCGGGCGCGGTTCCCGGTTCGGCCAGACCGAGGCCATCGTCGAGGATATCCCGGCCCTGGTCGAGGCGATCGTGAAGCTGCGCGGCCCGGTTCCCCAGCAGTGGGTGGCGCACTCCTGGGGAGGAATCATCCTCTCCTCGGTACTGGCCCGCTTCCCGAGGTACCTGGAAACGGTGAACTCCCTGGTCTACTTCGGGAGCAAGAGAACGGTGAGGGCCCGGAACCTGGAGCGCCTGGTGAAGGTCGACCTGATCTGGAACGGGATTTGCCACCTGGTGACGGCGGTTGCGGGATATCTCCCGGCCCGGCGGCTCGGGATCGGATCGGAGAGCGAGACGAGGAAGTCTCACTGGCAGAGTTCGGAGTGGGTACGTAAGGACGCCTGGGTGGACTCCGACGACGGCTTCGACTACGGCACTGCGATCGGGAAGGTGAAGCTTCCCCCGGCCTGGTATCTGGCTGGGAAGAATGACCGCGCGCTGGGGCACCCGGAGGATGTCCGGAGGTTCATGGAGTCGGCGGGGCGGCAGCCCTCCTGCTACACGATCCTCGCCAAAGAAAACGGCTACCTGCATGACTATGGGCACATCGACATGCTTACGCATCCCGACGCGGTGCGGGACCATTTCCCGCAGGTGCTTGAGTGGCTAAGGCAGCATGCGGGGGGAAAGGCAGAATCGCCCTCACCCGGCCTCCGGCCACCCTTTCCCCTACCTGATTAGCGCCAATCTTCCGCTGGAAGACAAGCGCGACATATTACGTCGTAGGTGGTTCATATAATCACGGCACATTCCATCCGAGGAGGCTGCCGTGAAGAATCGTTTCCAGTTCCAGTCAGGC
>NZ_BLXW01000028.1:0-64181 GCF_054784495.1 Geomonas sp. Red276 | reverse complement strand
GTGGCGCTACGAATAAATCAGGCCCTTCTCCGCCACCTTTCGTTACATCAAAGAACTGCTGTGCTTCCGACCAAAGCCCTCTCGTTCTTTTTACTTAACTTGCTTAACAACGTCCCCCTGCGCCCTCCCTCGGGCTCATAGCGTCCTTTCTCTGTTAAGATGTTTTTGCTGGGGAGCAAAGCCATTTTAATACAGATTGCGACGCTATTCTATTTTTAATTACAGCAACTTACACTATTTCGCGAACTGCGAAAGTTGAGTTACTTAACTTGCTTAACAACGTCCCCCTGCGCCCTCCTACGCCCGCGTGGCGGCGACCATCACACGCTTTGCGTGCCGCCAGGCGTGCTTGTTCTTTTTCAGATCCTTCTGGAAATCCTCCTTCTTCATCCGCGGATCGTGCCGCTGCGCCTTGCGCGCGCGATGGGGAAGATTGTTCGGATCGAAAGGCTGACGCCTGGACGGAGCTTTTACCTGTTCGAGATGTTGCCGGGTCTTCTGACCGCTCTGCCATAGACGTAGGTGCTTCTACCAACAAACACAACCAAATGCAATACAGAATAAACAGAGAAAATTCCCGGTGATCACATGAAAAACAAGCCACTTGAGCCCAATAGTTGGCCTATTGGTTGTTCATCCCCATTAAATCATTAATTAAACAAAGGGTTACAATTGCAGATTAAAAAATTCGATTGCAATTTGACCAGGCTGGAGTGAATCAACGGAGGAAGAAAAGTCCAGAGACTCCCCGCAACAAATATTATTTACGTCTAATATCAACGATGGCGTGAACTTTACTACAGCGGTATGGTGACAACTTAACAGCGAAATGGATAGGAAAGAGGGGGATTCGGGTCAGCGGGGGGGGGAAGAGGTTCAGCCTTGATATTAGAAAGGGCGCCGAATTGAAACCGGCGCCCTTTCCTTTCACTTAAATACCGGACGTTCCTAGTACCGGTAATGAGCCGACTTGTACGGGCCGTTCTTCGGAACGCCGATGTAGGCGGCCTGGGCGTCGGTCAGTTCGGTCAGCATGGCGCCCAGGTTTTTCAACTGGAGACGGGCGACCTTCTCGTCGAGCTCTTTGGGGAGCGTGTAGACGCCGACCGGGTACTTCTCGGGGTTGCAGTAGATCTCGATCTGGGCCAGCGTCTGGTTGGCGAAGGAGGAGGACATCACGAAGGACGGGTGGCCGGTGGCGCAGCCAAGGTTGACGAGACGCCCTTCGGCCAGCAGAATGATCCTCTTGCCATCCGGGAAGATGACGTGATCGACCTGCGGCTTGATGTTCTCCCACGTGTACTGGCGGAGCTTGGCGACCTCGATCTCGTTGTCGAAGTGACCGATGTTGCCGACGATGGCGTTGTGCTTCATCGCCTTCATGTGGTCGTGGGTGATGACGTCGATGTTGCCGGTGGTGGTGACGAAGATGTCGGCCTTGTCGGCGGCCCACTCCATGGTGACCACTTTGTACCCTTCCATGGCCGCCTGCAGGGCGCAGATCGGGTCGACCTCGGTCACCCAGACCTGGGCCTGGAGGCCGCGCATCGCCTGGGCGCACCCTTTGCCGACGTCGCCGTAACCGCAGATGACGGCTACCTTGCCGGCCACCATGACGTCGGTGGCGCGCTTGATGCCGTCCATGAGGGATTCACGGCAGCCGTAGATGTTGTCGAACTTGGACTTGGTGACCGAGTCGTTGACGTTGATGGCCGGGAATTTCAGCTTCCCTTTCTCGTGCATCTGGTAGAGGCGATGGACACCGGTGGTGGTCTCCTCGGTGACCCCCTTGATGCAGGCGGCGGTCTTCGAGTACCACCCCGGCTGCTCGGATATCCGCTTGCGGATGGCGGCGAAAAGGTACTGCTCCTCCTCGCAGGTCGCGTTCTCAACCACGGAGGGGTCCTTTTCGGCGTCGGAGCCCAGGTGCAAAAGCAGGGTGGCGTCGCCGCCGTCGTCGAGGATCATGTTGGGGGCGCCGCCGTCGTGCCACTCGAAGATCTTGTGGGTGTAGTCCCAGTACTCGGCCAGGCTCTCCCCTTTATGGGCGAAGACCGGGATGCCGGCGGCCGCGATGGCGGCGGCGGCGTGGTCCTGGGTCGAGAAGATGTTGCAGGAAGCCCAGCGGACCTCGGCGCCCAGGGCGGTCAGGGTCTCGATCAGCATGGCGGTCTGGATGGTCATGTGGAGCGAACCGGCGATGCGGGCGCCCTTGAGCGGCTGGGACTTGGCGTACTCCTCGCGGATCGCCATGAGACCCGGCATCTCGGTCTCGGCGATAACCATCTCCTTGCGGCCCCAATCGGCCAGCGACATGTCCTTAACGATGTAGTCTTTTCCTGCCATAGTCGTTGTCTCCTTTTCTCTTTTCGTGCTGGTAACTCTAGGCCGAACGTACGGCCTTGATCAGTACTACGTCTTCCTGTCCTTTAGAACCGGACATCCTCTGTAATTCCAGGGTCGCCAGGCCGGCCCCCTTGAGCCACTCGCTTAGTTCCTCTTCCTCGAAGCCGAGCCATTGATCGGCCAACTGCTCCCGTGCCCACTCGCGTTCATGCCTGGAGAGATCGGCCAGCACCAGCACCCCTTCAGGACGGAGCACCCGCGCGATCTCCTTGAGCACCTCCAGGGGATGGGCCGCATGATGAAGCACCATGTTGGTGACCACGCATCCGGCCCCTCCGTCGGCCACCGGCAGATGTGTCATCTCGCCCAACCGCAGCTCGATCCCGTTCAGACCGAGCTCATCCATCCGCCTTCTCGCCTCGTCGAGCATCGCGGGGGAGTGATCGACACCGATCAGCGTCCGTGCCTTGGTAGCCAGGTCGGGCAGCAGCGATCCGGTCCCGACGCCGATCTCCAGCAGGGTCTCGACTTGCGGGGTGAGGGAAAGGAGGGCCGGCAGGTAATCGGGAACCGGCAGCAGCGTCCGCGAAAGACGGTCCCACTGGCGGGCGTGGCTGTCGAAAAACTCCTGGCTCCTTTTGCGGCGCGCTTCCAGGGCCAGGGCCATGGCCGCCAGATCGTCGCGGCAATCGGGAAGCTTCTCCAATTCGGCTTCGAAAGCCGGACGGATCCCCCGGAAAAAGGGGTCGCCGTCGCCGGCCCGGTAATAGCTCCAGGTTCCCTGCCGCTTGACGGATAGGATCCCCGCGTCGGTGAGGATCTTGAGATGGCGGGAAATGCGGGACTGACCCATGTCGAAGATGCGCTGAAGCTCCTGCACGGTGAATTCGCCGCGCAGCAAAACCGCCACCAGACGCAGGCGGCAGGGATCGGCCAGAGCTTTAAGAACTTCGAGCATCGTATCAACCTTAAGGATTTTATTAAATCAGGTTTTCTTGATATAACATACACCCCGGCGGTTCGCAACTTTAATGTGTAAAAAAATCCCCCCTGGCACCGGGAAGCGCCAGGGGGGATTTCGGTCAGTCAGTAATGGGGAGCGGCGGTCAGGCGGCCTGGTCTACCACTTTGGCCTCTTCTTCGGCGAAGAGTTCGTCGAAGATCTCCTGGACGGTCTCGATCCGGTTCGCCTTCCAGGCGTTGGTGCCGCAGAAGATGAGGCCGGTCTCGACCTCCCCTTTCTGGGCGCGGTCGAGGGAGCTCACGATGCAGAAGCGCTCGCCGCTCTCCTTGTAGGAGCATTTTTTGAGGCAGCCGTAGGCGCAGCAGGTGGCGTTATCCTGATCGTAGTTGACGATCGACTGCTGGTTGGAGAGGATGGCGCGCCCCGGCAGCCCGGCCGGGCTCATGATGAGACCGATGTCTTCCTTCTTGCAATCGAGATAGGCCTGCTTGAAGGCGGGATCGGCGTCGCACTCGACGGTGGTGACGAAACGGCTGGCCATCTGCACCCCGTCGGCACCCTCGGCAAGGGCGTGCATGACGTCGGCGCGGTCCCAGATGCCGCCGGCGGCGATAACCGGGATGTCGAGGCCGTACTCGGAGCGGAAGAACTCCTTGACCCCGCGGACCGTCTCGTACTGGTCGTAATCGCCGTTGCCGATGTTCTCCATCTTTTCACCGAGGTGGCCGCCGGCGGTTTCCGGGTCTTCGACGACGACCGCGTCGGGAAGGCGGTTGTAACCCTTGTCCCACTTCTTGGCGATCAGTTGCGCGGCCCGCACCGAGGAAACGATGGGAACCAGGGCGACGTCGGGGGCATGGGCGGTGAGCCCGGGGAGGGTCATGGGGAGACCGGCTCCGCAGACGAGGACCTTGGCCCCGGCCTCGACGGAGGCGACCACCAGTTCCTCGAAATCGGAGAGGGCGACCATCACGTTCACCCCGATGATGCCGTCCGGGGCGATCTCGTAGGCTTTGCGTATCTCATCCTTGAGGGCCTGCGGGTTGGTCTGGAGGTAGTTGGTCCCGTTGAAGAGGCCGCTGTTGAGAGTGATGCCGGGAGAAGCGACCAGGCCGACCCCGCCGCACTTGGCGACGTGTCCGGCCAGCGATCCGGCCGAAATCCTGACCCCCATGCCACCCTGGATCAGCGGATAACGTGCCTCATACTTCCCGATTCGTAACGGTCCAAACATGTACACCTCCTAAAGTGCGGGGGACAACGGCTAATAGACCATAACAGAAGTCGGTTTCGACGTTTGTAATAGTAATGTAAAAGCCCCACTCCCCTCTGCCCCCACTACGGCCTTGCAAAAAGTGCGGACCGATGCTAGAGAAGTGCTCATGAAACTTCACCGGGTCATGTCTAAGCCTTTGATCGTCCTGATCGGTATCCAGACCATGTGGGTCGTGGTGGTGGTCTTCTGGATCTATTGGTTCATCGGCCGCAGCAAGCAGTTCCGCGACCTCGCCCTTCGCTACAAGCCGGAACTGGTCTCCCATGGGCTTGAGTGGGTGGTCCTGGTGGAGGGGCTCCTGATGCTGTTGGCCATCCTGGTGGGGGTCTACGTGATCTTCGTCTACTGGCGGCGCCAGGCGAAGCTCTACCTCCAGCAGCGAAGCTACATCTCCCAGCTCACCCACGAACTGAAGTCCCCGCTCGCCTCCATCCAGCTCCACCTCGAGACGGTGAAGCTCAGGGACCTCCCGAAAGACAAGCTCGACGGCTTCATCGACACCATGCTCTCGGACACCGACCGACTCAACGTCCTCACCAGTAATCTCCTGATGGCGACCAGGATCGAATTCCGGCAACTCGGGGAGAAGGCGAAGCGGATCGATTTCTCGAAGTTCCTTGCCGATTACCTGGAACAGAAGCGGGCCGATCTCCCCGAGGGAGGGCGCTTGACGGCCGAGGTCGAAGGCGGCATCGGCGCGGTAATCGACGCCGAGGCGATGGAGATGGCGATCAGGAACCTGCTGGAGAACGCCCTGCTCTATTCCCCCGCCGCTCCGGAGATAAAGGTTTCACTGCGCCGCCAGGGAAAGCAATGCGTCCTGGAAGTGCAGGACAACGGCAAGGGGCTCCGCAAGAACGAGCTCGACAAGATTTTCGATATTTTCTACCGGGTGCGCACCGCTGGCGAGAACATCAGGGGGACCGGTCTCGGCCTGTACATCGTGAAGTCGGTGGTGAACGCCCACAACGGCAAGATCACGGTGGAAAGCGAAGGGCTCGGCAAGGGATGCACCTTCAGAATCGTGCTGCCGCTGACCGGCAGGCAGCAGAAAGGATAGCCGGATGTCGGAACTGAAACCGCACATTCTCCTGGTCGAGGACGAGATCCATCTCGCCCGCGGCATCACCTTCAACCTGGAACAGGAAGGGCACCTGATAAGCCACGTGGAAAGCGGCGAGGAAGCGCTGGACAAGGTGCAGGTGGAGAAATTCGACCTCATCATCCTGGACGTGATGCTCCCCGGGATCAACGGCTTCGAGGTCTGCCGCAAGATAAGGGAACTGGACTCGCGGGTGCCGGTGCTGATGCTGACCGCGCGCTCTGAGGAGCGTGACCGCGTGGAGGGGCTGGCGGAGGGGGCCGACGACTATCTCATCAAGCCGTTCAACCTGAAGGAATTCCTGCTGCGGGTTTCCGGGATGCTCAGGCGTTCCGCCTGGTACCGTCCGGAGCCGGTGGAGGAGGGGTACCGTTTCGGCGACAACGAAGTATTCCTCCTCTCCTACCGCGCGCGCACCCGGCAGGGGGAGATCGATCTCACCGACCTCGAGGTGAAGATGCTGTCGCTTTTTTTCCGTCGTGAAGGCGAGGCGCTCCCCCGCGCGGTGATCCTGGAGAACGTCTGGGGGTACTCCTCCGAGGCGGAAACCCGCACCCTCGACAACTTCATTGTCCGGCTGCGCAAGTACTTCGAGCCCGAGCCGTCCCGCCCCGTCTTCTTCCAGACTGTCCGCGGCGTCGGCTATCGCTTCAGCCGTAAATAGACACGCAGGTACTTACCTGTACACCTTTTCGAGGCACTCGCTTGGCGACCCATTATCAATTTCGGGATGTTGGTCCCCTCCCCTTCAAGTGACAGGGCGTGCCCGCCGTAGCCTTGGCGAAGGCGGGTGAGGATGGGGAAAACCGCTCTCTGGCTGAAAAAAGTTACCCTACCCGCTCTTTCCATGCCTCGATGATCCGTGCGGCAATCGCTTCCGGTGCCAGCCCGTCCGTGTCGATTTCCACGTCTGCCGCCTTTTCGTAGAGCGGCGTCCTCCGCTGCAGCACCTCAGCCACCTCCTCGGTAAAACTCTTGCCGTCCACCAAAGCGGGGCGGTGGGTCCCCCCTTTGATGCGGGAGACGATGGTCTCCACCGAAGCCTTCATCCAGACCACCAGGGCGTCAGCGGAAAGAACCTCCATGTTCTCCGGGCGCTCGATCACGCCGCCGCCGGTGTCGATGACCAGGCCATCCCGCCCGGCCAACTCCCGCGCCACCTCGCTCTCCAGGTCGCGGAATTTCGGCCATCCTCCTTCGGCGACAATCTCCGGCGTCGTCTTTCCGGCCTTGCGCTCGATCTCCTCGTCCATCGCCACCCGGCTCATCCCCAGGCGCTGGGCCAAGAGCCGCCCCACCCTGCTTTTCCCCGTACCCCGATAGCCAATCAATACCAGGTTCATTTTTAATTTCTCCTTAATCCCATAGCGACAAGATCATGCAGATGGGGGCTCCCGTCAGCTCAAAAGCTGGGGTCCGGGGCGCCAGCGGTAGCGGGAGAAATCGATCCTCCCGCGGGAATCGAATGCCACCCCCTCCCGTTCGAGGGCCAGCCGCTGGATGTCTCCCCCGCCGGAGCCCGAGCTTCGGTGGCTGATCTCCCCTTTGGCATTGACCACCCGGTGCCACGGCACGCTTTTATCGCTCAGGGCGCTCAGGGCGTAGCCGACGAGCCTCGCACGGCGCGGGAGCCCGGCGAGAGCCGCGACCTGGCCGTAGGTGGCGACGCAACCGGGGGGAATCCGGGAAACGACCGCGTAGATGGCTTGATAGCTCGATCGATCGGGAAACATGGTGAAAGGTCCCCTGGGCCTGCTACCCGGCCCGGTGGTAGAGAAATCCGAAGAGGAGCATGACGACGCCGACTGCGGCCGCGCTCAGGGTGAAGCCCGCGTTGAAGCCGTAGCCGCGGATGACGTGGCCGACACCGACCGAGCTCGCCATCATCCCGGCGTAGACGCTGGTGTTATAGCATCCCATCGCCAGCCCCCGCAACGGACGGGCGACGACATCGGCGATGAGGGCACCGATCACCGTGAAGGCCACCCCCATGCTGACTCCCATGATCGCCGCCACCGCGACCAGCGGCAAAAGTGTTCCGAAGAACTGGAAGGAGGCCAGCGCCGCCGCAAAGACCGCCAGGCCGCCACTGACCAGCAGGCTCTTGTCCTTCACCCTGTCATAGAGTTTTCCGGAGGGGAGACGGGAGAGCGCGTTGGAGAGGGCCTGGGTGGCGAAGACGGCGCCCACCTCCATGGTCCCCAGCCCGCGGCTTCTGATGTACAGGGGCATGAAGGTGACGAACATGCCGAAGCCGATGCAGCCGCCCCCCGTGCCGGCCAGGCAGGCCAGCAGGCGGCGGTTTCCCATCAGTTCCCTCAACTGGGGGAGGATGGCCGGCCGCCCGTGGTGACGGTGCGGCGGCTGGGCCGGAAGGAAGAAGACGGCCACCAGCAGCATGGTGAAGATGATCCCGGCGGAGACGAGGAAAACGGTCCGCAGCCCCAGCGCGGTGCCGACGAAACCGCCGGCGGCCGGGCCGAGGGTCATCCCTCCGTAGAGCGCCATGGTGTAAAGGCCGTAAGCCTGGCCGATCACCTCCGGCGGGGTGACGTCCGCCACGTACGACATGAGGGTGGGAGAAAAGGCGGAAAGCCCCATCCCGAAGAGGAGGTAGACGAGCCCCATCTGCAGCGGGCTTTGGCTCCAGTACAGTAAAAGCGAGGAAAGGGCCAGCAGGGTGAGCCCCCCGAGCAGCGGGACGCGGCGCCCCAGGCGGTCGGAGAGAAGCCCGGAAGGGATCGACATGGCCCCGGCTACCAGCATGAAGGCCCCGTTGATCATCCCGACCTCGGCGGTGTCCGCCCCGAGGGAGGTGGCAAGCAAGGGTACGATCGGAATCCGCATGTAGGATCCGAGGAAACAGCAGAAGCTGATGATGCAGGCGGTCAAAAGGAGCCGGCGGGCGAGGTTGTTGGATTCGGTCACTACGCTGATACTTCCGTTCTCATTGGAATGGCTCCCCTAGAATTAGCACGGGGGCCTCCATTATGCAACCCCGCCCCGCCCGCCGGCTCGACTGGCCTCCACCGCCTAGTGCGATCCGCCTGCGAGCGAGCTTTTCACCTTCTTAAGTACGCCGAGGTTTTGCTGCAGGCCGTTCACCTGCTTTTCCATATCGGCGATGGTGGTTCCCAGTTGGGCCACGGTGCCAACCAGGCCGCCGCTTCCGGCCGCTTTCTTTAGAAGCGACTGTCCCACCTCTTCCATCTGGGCATCGGCATTACGCTGCGTAACCGATCCGCAGAAGAAACCGGCGCCAAAGATGATGGCAACCACTCCGACTTTCGCGCTGAACCTGATCGTCTTGCGTTCCATAGAATCCTCCTTCCCGGCTGGTTGGTGAAACTTCCGACAGGCTACACCTCGATACGGAACTCGGCCCCCTCCCCTGCGTTACTGGCCGTGATCCGGCCGTTCATGCTCTTTTCGATGATCGCCTTCGACATGTAGAGCCCAAGGCCGGTCCCCTGGTCGGGCCCCTTGGTGGTGAAGTACGGGTCGAAGATCTTGTCGGCGATTTCGGGAGGGATCCCCCCCGCATTGTCACGGATGGTAACCACGGAGCGCTCCCCTTCGTTGGCGAACTCCACCTGGATGCGGGGGTCCTCGATGGCCCGGTGGGTGAGGACGTCGCGGGCATTGAGGAGCACGTTCATGACCACCTGGGAATATTCGTTGGGGTAGCCCAAGATCTGGGGATCGCCATGACCGGTCACCTCGAGCCGGATCCCGTGAGACCGGAGACTGGCATCGACGATCCCGATGACGTTATCGACCACCTGGCGCACCGGGAAGGTCACCTTCTCCTTGTCCGGCCGGAAGAAATTCCGGAAGTCGTCGATGGTGTGCGACATGTGGTGGATCACCGACATCACCGTCGCCACCGTCTTATCGAGGTACTCCCGGGAAAAACTCCCCGCATCGTAGGTCATGGGGAGCTCCTGCACCAAAAGGGCGATGGAGTTGAGCGGCTGGCGCCACTGGTGCGCGATGTTGCCGATCATCTCCCCGAGGGCGGCCTGCCGGTTCTGCTGGATCAGCATCCGCTCCTTCTCCCTGAGGGTCTCCATGGTCCAAAGCCTCTCCAGCGTCTCCTGCTGCAGCGCCTTCTCGGCCTCGCGCCGGCGCTGCTCACGCTTGAGGTTTTCCATGGCGAAGGAGATGTCGGCCCCCATCTGGCGGAGCAGGGCCACCTGCTGGTCGTCGAAGAAGTCTTTCTCGGTCGAGTAGAGGGTCAGCGCACCAATCGCGGCGCCGTCCTCCTTGAGAACGATGGAAGCGGAGGAGCCGATCCCGAAGGAGCGCCCCCTTTCGTGCCAGGGACGGGTGCACTCCGCGTTCTGGAAGTCGTTGCAGATGTAGTAGGTCCCCTTCCGGACGGAGATGCCGGTCGGGCCTTTGGCGGACTCCCCGGTCAGGGAGACCGTCATCCCTTCGAGGTAGCCGGTGGCTCCACTGGCGGCAGTGACCCTGACGTTGCCATTGCCGTCCACGAGCCCCACCCACGCCAGCAGGAAACCTCCCTCCTCGGTGGCGATCCGACAGAAATCCCTGAAGAGCGCTCCCCGGCTCTTGGCGCGGACGATCGCCTGGTCGATCTCGCTCAAAACCACGTAGAGCCGGTTGAGGCGGCGCAGATGCTGCTCGATCCGCTGCCGTTCCCCGATCTCGTGCAAAAGGGTCTGTACGGTTGCGTCGAGCTCCTCGGTCCGCTGCCGCACCCGCAGGTCGAGCTGGTCATGGGCCCGGCGCAGCTGCTCCTCGGCCTCCCGCTGCTCGGTGACGTCCGTGTTGGTGCCGAACCAGCGGACCACGCGGCCACCCTGGTTGCGCAGCGGCAGCACACGGGTCAGAAAGTGCCGGAACACGCCGTCGGCCCGCCTGAGCGGGAAGGTCATCTCGAACGGTTCGCCGGTGGCAATGGAATCGTTCCACCTCTCGAGCACCTTTGGCAATACCGCCGGATCGTGAACAGCCTCCCATCCCCACCCCTCCATTTCCGAGGGGGTGGTCCCGGTAAACTCGTACCAGCGGCGGTTGTACCAGATCACGGCGCCATCGGCCTGGGCGATCCAGCACAGCTGCGGGATCCCATCCACCAGGGTGCGAAACTCCTGTTCGCTTCGGCCGATGGGCGGCAATGGCCCGGCCTGCGGAGGTTGTGTCGGGGGGTGGTGTCGGTGCATCGGGGGTCCCTTCGGGTGGCGATAGAAAACCGGTGATGCAAAATAGCACCATCTACGACTGAAATCAAAGCCTTAGCATGAGGAGAGTGTATCGTAAATCCTCGTCTACACCACACGGCCCGCCAACCCTTTCAAGAGGGTGATGATGCTGTCGGGCGAGAGGACCTGCCGGGCGCCTCCCATCCGGATCGCCTCGCCGGGCATGCCGAAGATGACGGAACTCTCCTCGTCCTGGACGATGGTGAGCGCACCCTCGTCCCTCATATCCTTCAATCCGGCGGCGCCGTCGTTCCCCATTCCCGTCAGGAGGATCCCTACCGCTTGGCTGCCACACTGGATGGCGACGCTTCTGAAGAGATGATTCACCGAGGGGCAGAGAAGCTGCCCCGGGGCGCCGGGAGTGAGCACGATCCGTCCGCGTCCGTCGAGCCCCATGTCGACGCCGCCCGGCGCGATATAGACGCTTCCCCCCCGCACCGTTTCCCCCGACTCCCCGAGTTTCACCGACAGCTCGGACGATCCCCCGAGCCACTCTACGTACCCGGCCAGGAACTCCCCGGCCATGTGCTGTACCACCAGGAGCGGAAACGGGAAGTTGCCCGGGAGGGCGGAGATGATGTTCTTCACCACCACGGGGCCGCCGGTGGAAGCACCCATGGCCACCAGCTTGGGGGGCGCGGTGACCTCGTGCTTCACCGGAGAGGTAAGCCGCGATTTGCGATAACTGCGCCGGACCACCCTGACCTCGGACATCAGCCGGACGGTCTGGAGCAGTTCCGCCGCCGCCCGGGCATGGTCGGGATGCCCGAATCCCGGAGGCTTGAGGAGGATGGCGAGGGCTCCGGCCTCGAGGGTGCGGAAAAGGGCGGTATCGGCCTTGGGATCGAGGGTGGCGGTGACGATGACCACCGGGACCGGGTGCTCGCGCATGATCTCCCTGGTGGTCGCGAATCCGTCCAGCCCCGGCATGTGGACGTCCATGGTGACGACGTCGGGCCGCTGGCGTTCCAGGGCGACCAGCGCCCGGTAACCGTCGGCGGCGGTCCCGATCACCTTGATGTCCGGGTCGGCGGTAAGGATGTGGGTGATCATCTCCCGGGCCACCTTGGAATCATCGACTACCAGTACCTTGATCATGGCGCCTCCTAACAGAAACGCCGCACCACCGCCAGGAGGTCATCCTGGTCGAAGCGGCTCTTGACGAGGTAGGCATTGGCTCCGGCATCGATCCCGCGCTCCCGGTCCTCACGGCTTCCCAGCGCCGTGATCAGGATGACGGGAAGGGTGCCGTGGCGGGGATGGCGACGGATGGCGGCGGTGAGGTCGAGGCCGTTTAGCCTCGGCATGTCGACGTCGGAAACCACCAGGTCGAAGCCATTCTCCTCGAGCTTGGAGAGGGCGTCCACCCCGTCGTAGGCGGTGGTCACCTGGTACCCGCCGACCTGCAGGATGTTCTTTAGGAGCGTGCGGGAGGTGATGGAATCCTCGACCACCAGGATCCGCCCCACCTTCCCCGCACCCGCCTCGGCCAGGGTCCCGGTCGGCCGCCTGCTCCCGGTTGCGCTCTTGGAAAGGTCGGCCAGGTTGAGGATGGGTGCCACGTTTCCCGATCCCAGGAGTGCCGCCCCGGTCACCCATGGGACCCGCTCGAGCTGGGGCCCGAGCGGTTTCAGGAGCACCTCCTGCTCGCCGAGCACCTCGTCCACCAGCAAGGCGAGCGTCTGTCCGGCCAGGGTCGCCACCACCGCCTGCAGGCGGGGTAACTCATGGAGGGATAGCGGTATCCCCAGCAGCTCGCCAAGCGAAACGAGCGGCACCGGCCGGTCGTCCACCGCGATGGTATCGGCCTCCTGGATGCGGTGAATCTCCCGCCCCTTCAGGCGGAGGACCCGGTCGACGTGGGTAGCCGGCACCACGAAGCTCCGATCCCCGATACGGAGCAGAATCCCCCGGAAGGTGGCGACCGAGACCGGCACCACCACGCGGAAGGTCGTTCCCCGCCCGGGGGAGGTTTCCACGCTGGCGGCCCCCCCCAGCTGTTCGGCCTTTTCCCTCACGATGGCGAGCCCGAGCCCCCTTCCGGAGATTTCGTTCACCGAAGGGTTGGTGGAGAGCCCGGAGAGGAAGACCAGGGGGAGGAGCTCGCTGTCGGTGAGGGTGCCGGCCTCACCGGCGGAGAACCTCCCGAGGCGGACCACCGCTTCCCGGACCCGCTCCGGGTCGATGCCGCTGCCGTCGTCGCTGACCGCGATTTCCGCCTTACCGTCGTGGGAGGCGATCTCGAAGACCACCGTGCCTCGCCTCGGCTTTCCTCGGCTTTCACGCTCCTCGGGGAGCTCGATGCCGTGTCCGATGGCGTTACGAAGGAGGTGGGTGAGCGGGTCTTTCATGTCCTCGAGGATCCGGCGATCGATCTCGATCTCTTCCCCCTTGATGAGGAGATCGACCTCCTTGCCGCTCCCCCGGGCCAGATCGCGGGCCATCTTGGGGAAGGCCTTCAGCAGGGTGGAAAACGGGAACATCATCGCCTTGCGGACCTCGCCCAGGAGGGAATCGACCAGGGCGGCGAGGGTCCGGCTTTCCAGGTCGGATTCCCGGCTCTGACCGGAATAGCGGGCCTCGAGGGAGGCAAGGAAGTCCTCGTTCCAGGCAAGGAAATCGAGGAGGCGGCGGATTCCCCCCTGTCCCGCCGGTCCCCTCTCGTCGATGGCGACCAGGGCGCGTACCCGCTGGAAATCGGGGCCGATCCTCATCCACTGCTTGTGCCATTCGGAAAAGGAGGCGCGGAGCTGCCGCAGCCCGACCGCCCGTTGGCGGGCGGAGAGCTTGGCGGCGAGCATCTCCTCGCAGAGAAGGAGCACGGTGGAGAGCTTGTTCCAGGCAACCCGCACGGTTTCGGGAGAGGCGGGGGCCGCGACCGCACCGTTGTCGCGGTGCCCCCCCTCCCCGTCCCCACCCGACGGAGGGAGCACCGTCTCCAGGGGCTCCGCTTCCGGCCGGAGAGTTTCCCCGAGCGCACCGGCACCCTCCAGCCCGGGAGCTGAAGCTCCGCCTCCCGGTGCTCCAGTCGCCGCCGGGGAAACAGAGGCCGGTTGAGCCTGGCGTCGTGTACCCGGGGCCTTAGACTGAGAACGACTTTGCGCCTCGGCCGCCTGCGCCTCGGCCGCTTGCCCCTCAACGGGTCCGCTACCGAACGCCTCCCCGCGGGCGGCCTGGCCAAGGCGCCGGATAATTTCCCGCTCTCCTCCCCCCTTGCCCCCCTCTCCCCCGCCGGTTACCAGCAACTGGAGCAGATCGGCGGCCTGCTGGAGAAGATCGAAGAGTTCCGGAGAAGTCCGGACGGTTCCGTGCTTCAAGGAGGCGAATAGCCCCTCCATCGCCTGGCAGAGCGCCTCGACGTCTCCCCTTCCCACCGACCGGGCCGCCCCCTTGAGGCTGTGGGCCTCGCGGAAGACCGTCTCGAGAAGCTCCTCGCCCGGCACCTCCCCCCCGGCCTCGAGCGAGACCAGCCCGGAGGTGATCCCGGCCAGGTGCTCGTCGGCCTCCTGCCTGAAGGTCTCCAATAGGTGCCTCTGGAATTCGGCGTCCCGTTCCATGGGTCATTCCTTGTACTGCTCGACCAGTTCCTTGAGTTTCCTGCCCAGCTCGTGGAGATTCTGGACCGCTCCCTCCACCTGTTTCATGCCGGTGGCGTTTTGCTCGCTCGCCTGCTTGATGTCGCCGATGGCCAGGGCGACCTGGTCCATGCCGGAGGACTGCTCCTGACTGGAGGCGCTGATCTGCACCGCGGCCTGGGCCGACTCCTCGATGCTTTCCCCCATCAGCCGGATCGCCTCCCCAGCCTCGCGGGACTGGCGCACCCCCTCCTCGACCGCCTTGTTCCCCTGCTCCGCTGCCATCACGGCGGTGTTGGTGGCTTTCTGGATGTCGCTCAGGATGGCCCGCACCTGTCCGGTGGCCTCCTTGGACTGCTCGGCCAGGCTTTTCACCTCCTGGGCGACCACGGCGAACCCCTTGCCCTGCTCACCGGCCTTGGCCGCCTCGATGGCGGCATTGACGGAAAGGAGGTTGGACTGTTCGGCCAGGTCGCTTACCGTGGCCATGATCTCGCCTATTGCCTGGCTCTGCTCGGAGAGCCGGACGATGCTCTCGGTGAGGAAGGCGACCTGTTCCTGGATCCGCCCCATGCCGTTGATGGTCTCTTCGACCGAGCGGCGGCCGTTCTGGGCCACGGAAACCGTCCTGGGGGCGGCATCGGAAACCTTCCTCGCCTTCTGGCTGGCCACCTCGGCGGTCAGCTTGACCTCCTCGACGATGCTGTTGGTCTCGTTGACGGTGGCCGCCGTTTCCGCCGCGCTGGAAGCGATCTGGCTCATGGAGGTCATGATCTGGCTCGAGGAGGCGGCGAGGATCTCGGCGGCCTCCAGGATCTCCCTGTTCTGGCGCATGATGTTGGCCGTCCGCTCGGCGACCCGCTGTTCGAGGGTCCGGTTCAGCTCCTTGAGCTCCTGGTCGACCCGCTTTCTCTGGGTGACGTCGCGCGCGGCGGCGAAGACCCCCTGGACGGTGCCCTGGGCGTCGCGGTAGACCGAGGCGTTGAAGATGACATCCACCAGCGAGCCGTCACGGTGCCTTATGGTGAGGGGATAGTCGGTCACCGCCCCCTGCTGGAAGGCGAGCCGGTACCCTTCCCGGGCCTGGTCGGGATCGGTGAAGTAGCGGGTGAAGTCGGTGCCGAGCAGCTCCTCGCGGGAGAGCCCGGTCACCTTGACGGTCGCCTCGTTGACGTCGGTGATCTTCCCCTCCCCGCTGATGGTGAGCAGCGGGTCGAGGCTCGCCTCGATCAGGCTCCGGACGTACTGGGAGGCCTGCTTCTGCTTGGTGATATCCCTAAGGGCGGCGGTGACCAGCACCCCATCCTCGGTCCGCAGCGGGCTCAGGCTGATCTCCACCGGGACCTCGGTACCGTCCTTTTTGAGCGCGTACAGTTCGAGTCCGGCTCCCATCGGGCGGACGCGGGGATCGGCGAAGTAGCCGGCCCGGTGTCTCAGGTGGCGCGGCCGGAAGCGCTCCGGCACCAGGATCTCGATCTTCTGGCCGAGGAGCTCGTCCCGCCGGTAGCCGAGCAGCACTTCGGTCTGGGCGTTGACGATGACGATGTCCCCCTGGGCGTTGACGATCACCACCGCGTCCGGGAACCCTTCCAGGAGCCCCCTGAACTTGTCCTCCGCCCGCCTGCGCTGGGTGATGTCCCGGATGGAGGCGCTCACCAGGAGCCCCTCCTCGGTCTGCAGCGGGCTCAGGCTGATCTCGACCGGGAACTCGACCTCCCCCTTCCTGAGGCCGAAGAGCTCCAGCCCGGCCCCCATCGGCCGCACCCTCGGGTCGGAGAAGTATCTCCCGCGGAGCAGCGGGTGCTCGTCACGGAAGCGCGGAGGGACCAGCATCTCGACCTTGTTCCCGAGGATCTCCTCCCGCCGGTACCCGAAGAGCGTCTCGGTCTGGGCGTTGACCATCACGATGTCGCCATCGGTATTGACGATGACGATGGCGTCGGGAGCGTTCTCCAGCAAAGCCTTGAACTTCTCCTCCCCGTTTTGCCGCTGGGTGACGTCCCGGGCCACCGCAAAGAGCCCGAGGAGCTTGCCGTCGTGGTCCCGGTAGGAGGTGGCGCTGAAAAGCACCTCGTTGACCGCTCCGTCGTGGTGCCGGATCGAGAGGGGGAAATCGCTCAGGTATCCCTGCTCCAGTACCTGGCGGAATCCCTCCCGAGCAGCCTCGGGGTCGGTGAAATAGGAGGCGGGGTCGCTTCCCATAAGCCGCCCCCTGGCGACACCGGTGACCTTGAGGAAGGCCTCGTTGGCTTCCACTATCCGGGCGTCGGGGCCGACGATCATCAACGGTTCCAGGCTCAAGTCGATCAGGTTCCTGACGAACTCCGACCCCGCCATGGTGCCGGCTACCATTTTCTCGAACCATCTCATGATGGAAACCTCCCTTCTTCTCACTCAGACGTCGCGATTGACCACCAGGCGGCGGTCGGCGAGGAGTTTCCCCCCGTCGAGAACGGCGAGGCGCTGGCCGGCCACCCCCATCAGGTATTCCCCCCGGGAGCCGGTCAGGGTCGGCAGGGACGGCTTCAGTTCGGCGGTGGCAACGCCGCGCACACCGACGATGGAGGCCGCCAGGAGGGCGAACTCCATCCCGCCGTAGCCGAGCACGATGATCTTCCCGGGAGGGCCGGCACCGGCGGAGTCCAGCTCGAAAAGGCTCCGCAGGTCCACCACCGAAATGATGGTCCCCCGCAGGTTGACGATGCCGGCCACGAAAGGCGGGGTGCCCGGCAGGGGGGTAAGCTGCCGCAGCTGCCCGACCTCCTTGACAAACCGGGTCTCCAGCGCGAACGGCTGGCCGGCCAGGGTGAACTCGACCAGTTGCAGCTTCCCCCCCGCTTCCCTGGCCTCCACTCCGGCAAGCCGCCGGGTCCGTTCCCGCAGCACCACCCGGTTCCTCTCCTCCTCCTGCCGGGATCCCCCGCTGCCGACGAGGTTGACCACGGCCCCGCGCTCGGCCGGCGCCTCTTCCCCTTCCGGCTCCATCAGGCAACGGGAGGCGATCCGGACCGGATCGAGGAGCACCAGCAGCCGGTCGTACCGGTGGATCAACCCCTCAACGAGTCCGCCGGCGGGATGGTCGCCGGCCACCTGGATCTCTCCGGAGTCGACGACGAGGACACCTTCGACCTCATCCGCCGCGATGGCGAAGCGGGAGCCGTCGCCATGGCAGAAGACCAACACGCCGCTTACCGAAAGGGGGTGCGGGGAAAGCCCCCAAAACGGCCGCAGGTCGGCGACCGGCACGAGGTCCCCCTGTACGGTCACCATCCCCAGCACCCCTGCGGCGGCATAGGGGAGGGAGTGGAGTTCGACCATGCCGACCACCCGGTCGACCGCGACGATGTCGAGGGCGAAATGACGGTCGCCGAGACGGAACTGGAAGAGCGTCCGCTTGGCCATCATCGGCCTCCCGTTCCCTGCCCGGTGCAGACGGCCATCGAGTCCAGCACTTCCCGTAACCGCCCGGCGCTCATCCCTTCCGATCCCGGGACCTCGGCCTCAGCGGGAAGGGGGTCGAGGAGCCGGCGCGCGTTCTCGAAGTGGCGGCAGGCCCCCGGCACATCGCCGCTCCAAAGGGCGAGGTTGCCGAGTGCGAAATGGGCGGGCACCAGACAAGGATCAAGGTAGAGCGCCCGCTGCAAGGATGCCCGGGCCTCGGTCCCCTCCCCCTTTTCCTGGAGGATCTCCGCCCGCATGACGTGCAGGGCCGGGTCCAGCTTCTCGCCGGCCAGCGCAGCGTCGCAGGCGGCCAGCGCCTCGTCGAGACGTCCGCCGTTGGCCAGGGCGCGGACCAGCAGCGAGCGGCCGTCCGCCGTGAGACTGCCGGCCGCCCCGATCCCTTCCAGTTGTCGGGCGGCTTCGGCGTATTCGCCGAGGCGGAAAAGGTTGGCGGCAGCGGGAAACGACGGCGGCGGGGGCTTGGCTGCGGCAGCCTCCTCTTCCACGGCCGGGGCACCGGGGACGGCTTCGGCAAGCTCCCTCCCGGCCGCTCGGGAGGGCGGGGCCGCCTGCTGGCGCACATGCTTGCGGTAGGCGACGACGCCGCCGAAGCTGACCGGCTTTAGGTGGAGGAACCCGCGGGGGAGGCTCTCGGCGGGCCCGAGAATGAGCCAGCCGTCATCGGCGAGGGAGCGCTCGAGCTTCGAGGCGACTTCCCGGGCGACGTCGGGGGTGAAGTACATGAGGACGTTACGGCAGAAGATGACGTCCATGGCGTTGGTGTTGGTGATCAGCGAGGGATAACGGTCGTCGGCCAGGTTCAGGTAGGCGAAGGATACCATCCGCCTCACCCGGTCGATCACCCGGAATTCGTCCTCCCGGGAGCTTTCGAAATACTGCTCGCGGAACCAGGAGGGGGTGGCCCGGAACGACCATTTCCCGTAGCGGCCGGCGACCCCCTTGCCAAGGGCGTCGGGGTTGAGATCGGTGGCGAGGATGGTGATGTTCCAGCGGGCGATCTCGGGGAGCATCCGGTCGAGCAGGATGGCGAGGGTGTACGGTTCCTCGCCCGAGGAGCAGCCGGCGCTCCAGATCCGGAGCCTCCGCTGACGCCAGCGCCTGGCCGCGACCAGGGGGGAAAAGAGCTCTTTCTGGGCCACATCCAGGGTGCGGGGGTCGCGGAAGAAGTAGGTCTCGCCGATGGTCAGGTAACCGGCCAGCACCTCCACCTGCTGGCGGTGCAGCGGTGAGGAGAGGAGCCAGGCGGCGAAGGCGCGGGGATCGCCGAATTTGAAACGCCGTGAAGCGGCGGCTAAGGCGGAGTCCAGGCTATCCCACCGCTCCTTCGGGAAGGAGAGCCCCATGTGGCGGGCGAACAGGTCGCAGAGGCGGGCGAGCTCCGGGTCGGAGAGGGTTCTCATCGGCTCCCCCCCTCCCCCCCCGGCTCGTCGAGCGCTCTCCGGATCCTCCGCAAGAGGTCCTGGGGGTGAACCGGCTTCATGATCAGGGCCGCCCCCTCATCGATCAACCCGGTATTACCGATGATCTCGGCAGGGTATCCGCTCAGGAAAAGCGCCTTGACCTGGGGGGCGATGTTCCGGATCTCGTCGAAGGCCTCCTTGCCGTTTTTCTTCGGCATGACGATATCGAAGAGGAGGAGGTCGATCTCGTCGCGGTGCTCGCGAAACTTCTCGACCGCTTCTTCCCCGTTACTTGCCTCGATGACCCGGTAGCCGAAGTCCGCCAGCACGGTCCGCGACAGTTCGCGCACCACGGCCTCGTCCTCGGCCAACAGCACGGTCTCGTTGCCGCCCACCGGCGGGGCAAGCGCTCCCTGGCCGGGCTTGGGAAGCTGGACCCCGACGGCCAGCGGGAGATAAATGCTGAAGGTGGTGCCGCGCCCCACTTCGCTGTAGACGTTGATGAACCCCTTGTGCTGCTGCACGATGCCGTAGACGATGGAAAGCCCGAGCCCGGTCCCCTTCCCCACCTGCTTCGTGGTGTAGAAGGGCTCGAAGATCCGCTTTCTGGTCTCGGCATCCATCCCGCTACCGTTATCGGAGACCGATATCCGGGCGTAGCATCCGGGAGACCCGCTGCGGTAGAAATCGACGTACTCCTGGTCGATATCCGCCGTCTCGGTCACGATCGACAGGGTGCCGCCGTGGGGAAGCGCATCCCGCACGTTGGTTGCCAGGTTGAGGAGCACCTGTTCGATCTGTCCGGCGTCGGCATGGACGATGATCTCCTCTTCCTTGAAGGTCATCACCAGCTTGATGTCCTCGCCGATGATGCGTCCGAGGAACTTCTCGACCTTCTTGATCAGGTCGTTCAGGTTGACCGGGGTGAGGTTGATCACCTGCTTGCGGCTGAAGGTCAGCAGGCTCTGGGTCAGCCCGGCGGCCCGGTCGGCGGCGGAGAGGACCTGGTCGAGGTAGGGACGCAGGGGATCGTCCTCGCGCATCTTCAATTGCGCCATGCTGGCGAAACCGACGATGGCGGTCAGGATGTTGTTGAAGTCGTGGGCGATGCCGCCGGCAAACTGGCCAACCGCCTCCATCTTCTGGGCCTGCCGGAGCTGATCTTCGAGATTCTTGCGTGAGGAGATGTCCTGGCAGACCCCGATCATCCTGATCGCTTCGCCCCCTTCGCCCCGGATGACGGTACCGTTGGCCTTGATCCACCGGAGGGTGCCGTCCGGGTGCGGCACCCGGTACTCGAGATCGTACTCCCGGGTGCCGGCCAGGGCATCGTCGAAGGCTTTCATCACCTGGTCGCGATCGGCCGGATCCAGCCGTTCTCTCCAGTACGCGATCCCCACCGCTTCCCCCGGATTGCCTCCGAAAAGCCGGTACATCCTTTCGTCCCAGATGAGCCGGTCGGCGGCCACGTCCAGGTCCCAGATGCCGAGATGGGCGGAATCGGCGGCCAGCTGCAGGCGCCGGGTCACCTCGCCCAGCCGCTCCTCCGCCCTGGTCCGTTCTTCGACTTCCTGGAGCAGGGAGGCGGTCCGCGCCTGGATCCGCTCCTCGAGCTGCTCGTTCAATTCCCGCAGGGACTGCTGGCTGGAGAGGAGGGCGCCGTTCTTTTCCACCGCGGTCTCGTAGGTGGAGAGGAGCAGGCCGAGGATCTGCTTCCTTTCGGCGTTGATGTGGAACTTGCCGCCGGCGAACTCGACCGGGGTGCCGAGGCGGGGATCATCCTCCACCTGTTCCCGCCGGGCGCGCAGCACCTGGCGGATGCGCCCGAGGAGCACCTCCTCGTCGTACGGCTTGGTCAGGAAATGGTCGGCCTTGCACTCGAGGCCGCGGATTACGTCGGTGGGATCGTTCAACGAGGTCAGGAGGATTACGGGCGTCTCTTTGAGGCGGGGGGAGTTCTTGATCTCCTTGCAGAGCTCGAAACCGGTCATGAGGGGCATGACGATATCGCTGACGACCAGGTCGGGGATGGCGGCGATCGCTTTCTCCAGTCCTTCGCGACCGTTTCTGGCGACCTCGACCCGATACCCCCGCTCCCTGAGCAGGCGCTCCAGCATGGCCGCCTGGGTCAGGCTGTCCTCGACCACCAGGATGGTGGCCTGGATGGATGCCTCAGCTCCTCTACTCCCCGTCATGGTCATGAGTCCTTACCGCCGGCAGACCGTGAGCGTCGACCTCGGCGATGGTTCATTATAACATGATCGGCAGATCCCCGCGGGGAGGAAAAGGCGGGCAATCAGCAGGTTAGCGACCCTTGATAAAGAAGCGGTCGAGCCAAGGCAAGGATCGGGGACAGAGAGGGATCGGGAAAGAGAGGGAGTGGCGGGGCCGGGACCGGGATCGTTAAGGGTAACGAAAGGAGTCAGCGGAGTCGGTCTGGCCGGAGGGAAGAACAGGCGTCCGGGTGGGATACGGGCAGTCCGAAGGAGTCCAGAGAGTTTACCCCCCGGTATGCCTGCGTAACCTGACGTTGGGGCGGTAATCCCAGGGAGCCTGCGGGTTGTCCTGGGACCAGAGCCCGTTCTTCTTGGCGCGGGCGTACTTCTCGGCACCGAGGTAGTGGGCGTGATCGGCCCGGTTGAGGAACCTCCGGTAGGCCCATCCCCACCCTTCCGCCAGCATCTCGAGGTTTATGTTGCGGTGATCGAGGTATACGACCGCCAGCGCGACCTGGTCGTTCTTGAGCACGATGTTGCGCCGGATTTCGACCTTGACCACCTGGTGGAGGATCTTGCTGGAGAGAGCCCGGAAGGCCTCCTCGGCGTAGGGCTGGCCCGGCTTGTACCAGCCGGTGTACTTGTCCATGCGGGCAGGCTGGGGAGCGGCGATGCCGTAGAGTTGGACGTGGATCTCGGTTCCGAAGGAATTGACCGTGATGCGATCCCCCTCGGCCACCCCGACCACCAGCCCTTCCACCACCTGCGGCGGGGCATCGGCGTGGAGCGGCGCCGGATGGGCCAGGGCCACCAGGCAAAAGCATGAAAAAACGGCGGTCAGGAAACGTCCTACTCTCAAACGGGGGCACCTCATGAGGAAGAAGGGAAATCGTCCGGTATCCTACCAAATTGAATGATGCAATGCAATTGCTCTGTTTTCGTAGGGCTTTTGCCTAGATGGCGCACCCGGGACGCGTAAAAGCCCCGGAACACCAGGCTCCGGGGCTTTTAGGGCGAAACGAGGGGCCGGATCAGCCCTCTTCGAAGAGTGCGGTGGAAAGGTAACGTTCGGCCAGGTCGGGGAGGATGACCACGATATTCTTCCCGGCGAATTCGGGAAGGTTGGCGAGACGGACCGCGGCGGCGACCGCGGCACCGCTGGAGATCCCCACCAGCAGCCCTTCCTCCTTGATCAGCCGGCGGGCGGTTTCCAGGGACTCGTTGCTGTCCACCTGCTCGACCCGGTCCAGGATGGAAAGGTCGAGGGTCTCGGGGATGAAACCGGCGCCGATCCCCTGGATCTTGTGGGGACCAGGCCTCAACTCCTCACCGGCGAGCTTCTGGGTGATGACCGGGCTTTCGGCAGGCTCGACCGCCACGGTGATGATCTTTTTCCCCTTGGTGTGCTTGATGTAGCGGGAGATGCCGGTGATGGTGCCGCCGGTGCCCACCCCGGAGACCAGGACGTCGATGACGCCGTCGGTATCGTTCCAGATCTCGGGGCCGGTGGTCTTCTCGTGGATGGCCGGATTGGCCGGGTTCTTGAACTGCTGCGGGAGGAAGTAGCGGCTGGGATCGGAGGCGGCCAGTTCCTCGGCGCGGCTGACGGCACCCTTCATGCCGGCGGAGCCGGGGGTAAGGATCAGGTTGGCCCCCAGGGCGGCCAGCACCCTGCGGCGCTCGATGCTCATGGTCTCCGGCATGGTGAGGGTGAGCTTGTAGCCGCGGGCGGCGGCCACGTAGGCCAAGGCGATGCCGGTGTTCCCGCTGGTCGGTTCCACGATCTCCATGCCGGCCTTCAGCACACCACGCTCCTCCGCATCCCAGATCATGTTGGCGCCGATTCTGCACTTAACGGAGTACGCTGGGTTACGCCCTTCGACTTTGGCGAGGACGGTGGCCTTGGCACCTTTGGTCAGGTGGTTCAGCTTGACCAGCGGCGTATTGCCGATGGACTGGGAATTGTCTAGGAAGATGCGGGACATGGGCTTGCTCCTTTCGGTTGGTATTCTCAGGTTGTGCCAGCGCGGCAAGTGGGAACGATAGCAGTCGGATACGGTATGTTTATATTCATCATCTATCTTTGTCAAGTATTTTTTCGAGCTACTTGACCTGGATGGTGTGTTTTCAGAAATGGCTTTCCCCGCAGACAGGGAGCCGGTCGTGCAACGTTTATCGGCGACGGTAGGAAATGATACCTCATTAGGCGGGCATCTGCTGAAAAGGACTCAAATTTGGTAGTCGCCGGCGGGGGATTCCACGCGTTTGGGCAAGGCAAAGACCAGGTCACCCACCCGGAGGGCGAGGCGGTCGGCGGTGTCCCTTGGGAGATCCACCTCGAGCGAGGAGTCGCAGCCGTCGACGGCGAGCTCGACCCGGACCAGCGGACCGGCCGGGAGGAGAAAACTGACCTTGGCCGGCACCGCCCGGTCATCCCGCGCCTGGCGCTCGATCTCGATGTCATGAAAGCCGGCCGGGGAGACGGGAGCAATCATGAAGGCTGGAAGAGGACCGGGAATCGGGGATGCGCTGGCCAAGTACCTGCCGTGGGGCGCCCTCCCCCGGAAGAGGTTGACCTTGCCGAGGAAATCGAAAACGAAGGGGGTGGCGGGATGATCGTACACCTCCAGAGGGGTCCCCTCCTGCTCGATCACCCCTTCATTCATGACCACGATCCGGTCGGCCACCTCCAGGGCCTCCTCCTGGTCGTGGGTGACGAAGACGCTGGTGATCTTCAGATCGTCGTGCAGCCGCCTGAGCCAGCGCCGCAGCTCCTGGCGGACCCGGGCATCCAGGGCGCCGAACGGCTCGTCGAGGAGGAGCACCCGCGGCTCGACCGCCAGGGCCCGCGCCAGGGCGACCCGCTGGCGCTGTCCCCCGGAGAGCTGGGCCGGGTAGCGGTCCGCCATCTGTTCGAGCTGGATGAGCCTGAGGAGCGCGGTCACCTTCTCCTTGATCTCGGTCTTCCCGGGCCGGACCCTCCTCGGCTTGACCGCCAGCCCGAAGGCGATGTTGTCGAAGACGGTCAGGTGGCGAAACAGCGCGTAATGCTGGAAGACGAAGCCGACCCTCCGCTCCCGGACCGCCCGGAAGGTGGCCTCCTCCCCGTCGAAGAGGACGCGGCCGCTGTCGGGGCGCTCGAGGCCGGCGATCACCCGTAAAAGGGTGGTCTTGCCGGACCCCGAGGGGCCCAGCAGCGCCACCAGCTCACCGGAAGGAACCGCCAGGCTCACCCCCTTGACGGCGGGGAGACCTCCGAAACTCTTCCAGACCTTCTCGATCGCGATGCTCATGTATCCCCCCTCACTTGAGCTGGCGGATCTTCCACTGGGCCATGCTCTTCACCGCCAGGGTGACCAGGGCCAGCAGGGCCAGCACCGAGGCGACGGCGAAGGCGGCGGCGTAGTTGTACTCGTTGTAGAGGATCTCCACCTGCAGCGGGACCGTGTTGGTCGATCCGCGGATATGCCCGGAGACCACCGACACGGCGCCGAATTCCCCCATGGCCCTCGCGTTGCAGAGGATGACCCCGTAGATGATCCCCCACTTCATGTTGGGGAAGGTCACCCGCAAAAAAGTCTGCAAACCGCCCGCCCCCAGGGTCAGGGCGGCCTCCTCCTCGTCGCTTCCCTGGGACTCCATGAGCGGGATCAGTTCCCGGGCGACGAAGGGGAAGGTGACGAAGACGGTGGCGAGCACCATCCCCGGCACCGCGAAGATGATCTTGAGATCGTGAGCCTTAAGGAAGGGGCCAAGCCATCCCTGCAGGCCGAAGACCAGCACGTAGATGAGCCCGGACACGACCGGCGAGACGGAAAAGGGGAGATCGATCAGCGTCACCAAGAGGCTTCGGCCGGGAAAGGTGAACTTGGCGACGGCCCAGGAAGCGGCGACGCCGAAGGCCAGGTTGGCCGGGACGCAGCAGGCGGCGATCACCCCGGTGAGCCTCAGGGCGTCGAGGGTCTCCTCATCGCAAAGGGCGCAAAGGTAGGCGTCCCAACCCTTGGCGAAGGCCTGGGCGAAGAGCGCCCCCAGGGGGAGAAACAGGAACAGCGCGAGAAAGCCGAGCGCCACCGCCACCAGCAGCAGCCTGACGGCCACCGGCTCGCCGGTGTCACGACACCCGCTGCTGGCCTGGTAGATTCCGGTAAAGGACATGGTTTCCCCGCCGCGGCAGCGGCCGGGTCAGGAGGAGAATCTCCTGCTCCAGCGCTGCAGAAGGTTTATGGACAAGAGGAGCACGAACGATACGACGAGCATCACGGTGGCGATGGCGGTGGCGCCGGCGTAGTCGTACTGTTCGAGCTTGGTGATGATCAGTAGCGGAGTGATCTCCGACACCATCGGCATGTTCCCGGCGATGAAGATGATGGAGCCGTACTCTCCCACCGCCCGGGCGAAGGCGAGCGCGAAGCCGGTGATGGTGGCCGGGAGGATGAGCGGCAAAAGGACCCGCATGAAGGTGTCCAAGCGGCCGGCCCCCAGGCAGCAGGCGGCCTCTTCCAGTTCCTGGTCGAGGTCCTCCAGGACCGGCTGGACGGTACGCACCACGAAGGGAAGCCCGATGAAGACCATGGCGACCATGATGCCGAGCGGCTTGAAGGCCACCTCGATCCCCCAGCGCTCGAGATGACGGCCAAGACACCCGTTGGATGCGTAGATGCTGGAAAGGGTTATCCCGGCCACCGCGGTAGGGAGGGCAAAGGGAAGATCGACCAGCGCGTCGACGACCTTACGCCCCGGAAAGCGGTAGCGGACCAGCACCCAGGCGACCAGCACGCCAGAGAGGGCGTTGACCATGGCCGCCAGGAGCGCGCAACCGAAGGTCACCCGGTAGGAGGCCACCACGCGCGGCGAGGTGACGGCGGCTACCAGCTCGCCCCAGGTCAGGGAAGCAGTCTTCAGAAAGAGCGCCGACAGCGGGATCAATACCACCAGGCTCAAGTAGAAAACGGTAAAGCCCAGGGTCGGCCCGAAGCCGGGGAGAACTGACCTGCGCCCGGAGATTACCCCCATGGATGCTCCCCCTATACGACCAATTTAGTAGAGTGTCGGCCAGCGGTTGGCCCAGGCGGCGATGCCGTGCCCCCCTCCCCTGCGGCGGGACCGGGGCGCCTCAACGAAGGTCGATTATAGCAATTTTCTAACGCTTGGCAGCCGCCCGAGGTAAAAAATATTAGCGTTCGTGAAGCCGGTCACTTATTCTTGACTTTTTACCTTCACAAACATAACCTTTCCCAACCTGGATACTCCACCTGCTGGCTACCACTTTAGGGGCGGGCGGTAACCGGAAGAGCACGACCGAGGAGCCGAGGGTGACACTCACCGAAGAACAGATCGAGCGCTATTCGCGCCATATCCTCCTGAAAGAGATGGGGGGAAAGGGACAGCAGAAACTATTGGAAGGACGGGTGCTGGTGATCGGGACCGGCGGGCTGGGCTCCCCCATCGCGCTCTACCTCGCCGCCGCCGGAGTCGGCACCATCGGGATCGCCGACGGCGACGTCGTTGATCTCTCCAACCTCCAGCGCCAGGTGATCCATTTCACCGATGACCTGGGGAGGCCCAAGGTGGAGTCGGCCCGCGAGAAGATGCTCGCCCTCAACCCCGGGATCGAGATCCGCGCCTACCAGACGGTGGTCAACGCCGGCAACATCCTGGACCTCATCTCCGGCTACGATTTCGTCATTGACGCCACCGACAACTTCGCCGCCAAGTTCCTGATCAACGACGCCTGCGTCCTGACCGGGAAACCGTACTCCCACGGCGGCATCCTCCAATTCGACGGCCAGACCATGACCGTCAAACCGGGCGAATCCCCCTGTTACCGCTGCATCTTCCCCGAGCCCCCACCCAAGGAGGTCGTCCCGGCCTGCTCCCGGGCGGGAGTCATCGGGGTACTGCCGGGGGTGATCGGCACCCTGCAGGCTACCGAGGCGATCAAGCACCTCCTCGGCACCGGCGACCTTTTAACCGGGAGGCTTTTGACCTACAACGCGCTCCGGATGAGGTTTCGCGAGGTCCCGATCAAGCAAAACCCGCACTGCCCCATCTGTGGCGAGCGGCCGACCATAACCGAGCTTCATGACGAAGTGGATGCCCTCATCCCCTGCACCGGGGCCCCGGCTTCCGTTTAAAGAAAGGAACGACCAGGATGGAAACAGTTGACCTGCGCGGCGTCTGCTGCCCGACCAATTTCGTGAAAGCCAAGCTGGCGCTGGAAGATTACGGCAGGGGAACCCAGGTGGAGTTCCTGCTCGACGACGGCGAAGCGGTTAAAAACGTCCCCCGCAGCCTGAAGGCGGACGGACACAAGCTCCTCGACCTGAAAGAGGTCGACGGGCACTACGTACTGACCCTGAAAAAGGGCGAGGATTAGCGAAAAAATGGCAACCAAGGTATTGATGGCGATGAGCGGAGGGGTGGACTCCTCGGTGAGCGCCGCCCTGCTGAAGGAGCAGGGATACGACGTGATTGGCGTCTCGATGCAGCTTTACGACCGGCCGGAAACGATGGATCCGGGCGGCAAGACCTGTTGCTCGCTCACCGACGTGCTGGATGCGGGGCGGGTGGCCAAGAAGCTTGGAATTCCCTTCGAGGTAGTCGACCTCAGGGGGCGTTTCAAGGAACTGATCATGGACTACTTCGTGGCCGAGTACACGGCCGGCCTGACTCCCAACCCCTGCGCCCGCTGCAACCAGAAGGTCAAGTTTGGGCTGCTCATGGAGATTGCCGACTCGATGGGAGCCGAGTTGCTGGCGACCGGCCACTACACCCGCATCGAGCGCGACGCGGCCGGCAGCTATCAGCTCATCAAAGGGGACGACGCGGGTAAGGACCAGAGCTATTTCCTGTTCTCATTGCAGCAGCACCAGCTCTCGCGGGTCCTCTTTCCGGTGGGAGTGCTGGAGAAGCGGCAGACCCGCGAGCTGGCCGCGAAGTTCAACCTTCCGGTGGCCCAGAAGAACGAAAGCCAGGAAATCTGCTTCATTCCGGACAACGACTACGTCCGCTTCCTCGAGGAGAACGGGGTCGCCGCCATCCCGGGTGAGATCGTCGACCGGGACGGCAAACGACTCGGGACCCACAAGGGTATCCACAACTATACGGTTGGACAGCGGCGCGGGCTCGGCATCGCCTGGAAGGAGCCGCTCTACGTGACCGCCATCGACCACGCCGCCTCGCGGGTAGTGGTCGGGCCCAGGGAAGAGCTCAACCGGAGCCGCCTGATCGCGGTGGATCCCACCTGGACCGACCGGCCCATCTCGGGAACCTTCGCCGGGAGCTGCAGCATCCGGTACCGGCAGCGGCCGGTCCCCTGCCGGGCGGAACTTCTCCCCGACGGTACCCTGCGGGTCGACTTCGAACAGCCGCAGCAGGGGGTGACCCCGGGGCAGGCGGTGGTCCTCTACGAGGGGGCCCGGGTGGTCGGCGGCGGCTGGATCGCCTCGACCTGAGCACACAGATGAAAGGGGAGGCGGACCGCACGGTCCCCTCCCCTTTCTCTTTTCCCGCACCGATTGTGGCCCTGCGCCGGAGCCGATGCGCCCTTTCCGCGCTCACCGCGCATGGAGATCCCGCGCTACCCAAGCCTTCGGAACGACGAGGCCTTGACCACCGCGTAGATCTCGCTTCCCACCCGGATCTCCAGCTCCTCGGCGGCCGGCCGGACCACCTCGGCCACCAGGGGCATCCCGCCGCAGCTCATCTCCACCCCCACCTTGTTCCCGGAAGGGAAAATCTCGCTCACCCGGCACTGCAACAGGTTCCTCGCGCTGATCGCCTCGGGATGCTTCTTGAAGAGGATGATGTCGCGGGAGGAAAGCTCGAACATGGCGGAGGGGTTCTCCGTCCCGGCCGAGATCAGAAGGTCCTGGCTTCCCCAGCGGTACTGGTAGAGGCCGTCGATTCGCCGCACCAGCTCGGCCGGGAGGAGGTTGATGTATCCCACCTGGCTTTGCCCCATCCGCTCGCGGGCCACCTCCTCGGGAGTCGCCTGGCGAAGGACCTGTCCGCCGCCGACCGCCAGCACGCGGCTGGTCATCAGCCTGATCTCCAAGAGGGAGTGGGAGATGAAAAGGTAGGGGATTCCGAACTCTTCGCTGGCACTCTTCAGGTAATGCATGATCTGCTGCTTGAGGGAGTCGTCCAGGGCGGAGAGCGGCTCGTCCATCAGGAGCAGGCGCGGGTTGGAAAGGATGGCACGCCCCAGGGCCACCCGTTGGCGCTCACCTCCGGAGAGCTTGTTGACCCCGCGCTTGAGAAGCCCGTCCAGCTTGAGGACCGACACGAGAGGCGCGAGGGTGATCCTCCGGTGGCCCTTCTCGCAGCGCTTGAACCCGTACAGAAGGTTGGCCTCGACGTCCAGGTGCGGAAAGAGGCAGGCGTGCTGGAAGACCATGGCGATCCTCCTGCGCTCGGGGGGGAGCGCGATCCGTTCCGGGCGGCTGAAGAGGGTCTCCCCGTCCAGCCTTATCACCCCGTCGTCCGGGGTGATGAGCCCGGCGAGCATCCCGACCAGGGTGGACTTGCCGCTTCCGGACTCGCCGAAGATCCCGACGTGATCCCCCGCCAGGGAGAAACCGGCATCGAGTTGGAACTCGCCGAACTTTTTCCGGACATCCATGACAAGTTCCATCAGTCTCTCCTCGCCAGCCGGGCGCCCAGGTATTCATGGAAGAAGAGGACCGCCACCGAGATGGAGATGGCCACCACGCAGAGGGAGAGGGCCGCCGATTCCCCGCCCGGGGACGAAACGTAGTCGTAGATGGCCAGGGGGATGGTCTGGGTGACGCCGGGGACGTTTCCCGCGACGATGATGGTGGCGCCGAACTCCCCTAAGCTGCGGGCGAACATCAGCGAGGAACCGGCGACGATCCCGGACCGGGAAAGGGGGAGGATGACCGAGAAGAGGGTATCGAGCTTACCCGCCCCCAGGGTGCGCGAGGCGTGTACCAGCTGGTGATCGATCGCCCCCATGGCGAGCCTGATGGAGCGGACCAGGAGGGGGAAGCCGACCACGGCGGAGGCCACCACGGCCGCCTTCCAGGTGAAGATGAGCCGGATACCGAACAGATCGAACAGCGGACTCAGCCACCCGTGGCTCCCAAGGGCCAAAAGGAGGAGGTAACCGATGACGACGGGAGGAAGGGTCAGGGGGAGGTTGATGAAGACCTCGACGATCGCCTTGCCGCGGAAGCGGCCGAAGGTCATCAGGTAGGCGAGGATAAAGCCGAACGGCAGGGTGACCGCGGTGGCGGCCAGGGCGACCTTGACCGATATCCTGATGGCGTCCAAATCGGCTGCGGTGAGAAGAGGCATGGGGGTTCCTGGCGTAGGGTTACGATATAGACGTTTCTATATACCACGCGGCCTCCGGGAAAAGCAAAGAATCCCGTCGATTGGCGTGGTCGTCGGTGAGATTCTAGCAGGTTTCGTTCCATCCTGGCGGGAACCGGCCATTTGCGCGGTGAGACGGGGGGATACGTGCACAGCCCGCCGGGCAAAAACTCCGGAAGCTCACTTCCTCTGCTGAAATAACCGGCACCAGGCCCGCGTTACCGAGTAAAGGAATAGCGCCAAGGTGAAGGCCCCCACCCTGCTAAACCGCTTTTCCGTGGGGTGGGCACCCCGTGCCCACGCGGTATCTCCCTTACCTCGTCCCCCTTCATGAGACCGGTAACGGACACCCGGACCGGCGGAGCCACCATTGCCCACCGACGGCCGGAAATATGCCTAATCCTTCGCAAGGTAATCGCCGATAACGACTGAAAAAGGCTTGACAATTCATGAGAGAGGAAGGTATATGGAGATGTTCCTCGTTAGCATGAGGCGTTTGCACAAACAGAAGCTACTGCCCAGAAATGTCGAAAGACGCCAATGGGTAGACCAGGTATTGTCGGCATAAGGCTTTACCTAAGGTAGCTGGTTTTCACTAACCTACGTTGTGCACTGCCGAAAATCTACGAGAGGGGAATCGACCGGGACCTTTTTTCAGGGCCGTGGGATTTCCCGCGGCCTTTTTTATTTTCCACGGTCACGTCCAGCCAGGACCAGCTACGGAGGTAGTTTAGCACTTTGGACAGTCCCAGTTGCATCTCCCATAGCAGCATTCCCCCCTCGCAAAACGGATAACGCCGGGCATCCCCCTTTGCCTCCTGCCGGCCCCGTATTTTCCGTTCGATGGGCGGAAAAAGAATAGCCGGCGGAAGGTGTCCTCGTCACACCCTTTCCAGCCTCACCAGCAGTCATCTCACCTGCCCGATCCACGGGACAGGCGGAGCCTCGTGCGCGGTCGCCCGCACGGCGGGGAAGGAGCACGCAATGACCCCACATCAGATGTACCTCAGCGCAATTCTCGACAAGCCGCTCATCGACGTCACCGGTGCCGTCCTTGGCAAGGTGCACGATCTCGCCATCACCCCGGACGAAGAGTTCCCCATCGTCAGCCAGATACTGGTGCGCCGCAAGGGTGCCACCTACGCCGTGGCCTGGGAGAAGGTCGTCCTCTTCAACCCGTCGGTGATCTCGGTCAGAAGTTCGGTCAAGGAGATGCAGGGGTACCGGGAAACCGGCGGTGACATCCACGTCCGCCGCGATATCCTGGACAAGCAGATCGTGGACGTCAACGGCGCCAAGGTGGTGCGTGTTAACGACCTGAAGCTCGGCCGCCACAAGGAGGCCCTTTGCCTCATGGCGGTCGACGTCGGTTTTCGCGGGCTTTTGCGCCGGATGGGATACGAGAGATTGTGGGGGATGGTCCAGAGGGAGATTCCCGAGCGGGAGATCAGCTGGGAGTTCGTCGGCCACCTCGAGGCGAACGCGGCGCGCTTGACGCTCACCATGGCGAGGGAGCAGATCTCGGACATGCACCCGGCCGACCTCGCGCACATCATCTCCCGGGTCCCCCGCCCCAACCTCCACACCGTCCTCAACTCGCTGGACGACGAAACCGCCGGCGAGGCGATCCACGAACTGGAACCGGAACTGAGAAGCCGGGTCATGACCGAACTGGACAGCGAGCGCGCCTCGGACATCCTCGAGGAGATGTCCCCGGACGAGGCGGCCGACGTCCTCGGCGACCTCTCCGCCGAGAAGGCCGAGGAGCTTCTGGGCCTCATGGAACCCGAAGACGCCGAGGAGATCCAGGAACTGCTCGAGCATGAGGAGGACTCGGTCGGCGGCATCATGAACAACAGCTTCATCGCCGTGCCGGTCGACCTGACGGTGGAGGAGGCGCTGGCGGAGGTCAAGATCCAGGCTGCCGAGGTTGATAGCGTCTACTACGCGTACGTGCTCGACCCGGACGAGCGCCTGCTGGGTGTCATCTCCCTCAAGGAGCTGATCCTGAGCGAAGGATACGTTCCCATCGAGGACATCATGACCGTGAACATGAAGACCGTGGACATCGACGACGCTCCCAAGGAAGTCCTCGAGATCATCGCCAAGTACAACCTGATAGCGGTTCCGGTCCTCGACGAAGAGCGGAAGATGGCGGGCATCGTCACCGTCGACGATATCCTTGAGCGCTTCCTGCCGCTCGACTTAAAGCTCAAACGTCACCCCGGCTATTGACCTCCACAGTGCTATCGCCGCACGCGTCGCACCGTTTCCTGGAGACACTTATATGAAACTCAACAAGAAAAACATCATGCTCTTTTTCTCCGTGCTCGGCCCCGGCCTCATCACCGCCAACGTCGACAACGACGCGGGAGGGATCGCCACCTATTCGGTGACCGGCGCAAGCTTCGGCTACACGCTTCTTTGGACCCTCATCCCGATCACCGTCGCCCTCATCGTGGTCCAGGAGATGTGCGCCCGCATGGGGGTGGTCTCCGGCAAGACGCTGGCCGACATGATCCGGGAGAATTTCGGCGTCAAGGTGACCGCTTACCTGATGCTGTTCCTGCTTTTGGGGAACCTGGGGAATACGGTGGCCGAATTCGCGGGTTGGGCGGCCGCCATGGAGATCTTCGGGGTCAGCAAGTACATCTCGGTCCCGATCGGGGCTCTGGTGGTCTGGTGGCTGATCGTCAAGGGGAGCTATAAGTTCGTCGAGAAGGTCTTCCTCTTCGCCTGCACCGTCTACTTCACCTACGTCATCTCCGCCGTCCTGGCCAAGCCCTCCTGGGGGGAGATCATGGTGGCGACCGTCACCCCGTCCTTCCAGTTGAAACCTTCCTACCTGATGATGGTGATCGGGGTAGTCGGGACCACTATCGCGCCCTGGATGCAGTTCTACATGCAGTCGGCGGTGGTGGAAAAAGGGGTGAGGATTAAGGATTACGCGGCCTGCAAGTTCGACGTCATTTTCGGATGCATCATGACTGACGTGGTAGCCTTCTTCATCATCGTCGCCTGCGGCGCCACCCTCTTCGTCCACGGCGACAAGATCGCCGACGCGAAGGACGCGGCCGTATCGCTGGCACCATTAGCCGGCAAGTACGCCTCTTCGCTTTTCGCCATCGGGCTGGCCAACGCCTCGCTTTTCGCCGCCTCCATCCTACCGCTCTCCACCGCCTACTGCGTCTGCGAGGCGATGGGGTGGGAGTCCGGCGTCGATCACGATTTCGAGAGCGCTCCGCAGTTCATGTGGCTTTACACGGGACTGATCGTGGTGGGTGCCTTGATCATCCTGATTCCCAATGCGCCCTTGATCGCCATCATGCTCCTGTCCCAGGTGGTGAACGGCGCCATGCTCCCCTTCGTGCTGATCTTCATGCTGATCCTGATCAACAAGAAGGAGCTGATGGGGGAATACGTCAACTCCAAGAGCTTCAACATCATTTCGTGGATCACGGTGATCGTGATGATCGTCTTGACCCTGGCGCTGGTGGTCCAGAGCCTCGTCCAATAAGCAAAGCCGCCGGAGAAGACCCGGCGGCATATGCGTGACGGCGATCTTTTTGATCAGAACTGGTAGGCGAGCTTGAAGGAAACGAAGTCGGAGTGGGCTTTGGGCTGGAAGGCGAAACCGTTGACCACCGCGGCCCCCTGCCCCGCAGAGAGGGAATGGGTCGCCACCCGGGAGGATTCGCCGAAGTTCATCCCCTCGAACTCGACGCTCAACACGAAGGACCCCACCTTGACGCCCCCCTCGACGAAGGCGGAGGGCTGGGACCGGGGCTCGGTGACGACGTCCTGGTAGCCGGCATCACTTAGCGTCACGCGGGTCCGGGTGTAGATCGGAATGAGCGCCCCCCCCTTGGCGAAGATCCTGAGATCCCTGGCGACCACCTCGCCCCCCAACCCCACCTTGGAGTAAAAGGTATTCCAGTCCTCACTCGAACGGGTCCGGATCCAGAACTTGTGCCCGAGGCCGGCAAAGGGTTCGACCGTCACCCCCTCCCCCGCCGCCAGCGGCAGGGAGACCGCCACTTCCTCTCGGGTCCCCAGGTAGGAGGTATCGGACTTAAGCGGAACCGTGCCGGTGATGTCGTGCCCGTCGTAGTCGAGGTTGCCCCCCCAAATTTCCAGCTTCTCCCGCAGGGTGACCGGTTCGAAGCTGTCTTTCCTGGCCGCCCCCACTCCGTGCATGAGACCGCTTTCCTTGACGAAGGAACTCCCGTTGAGGTTCTCGCGCCAGTTGTACCAACCCGATTTGATATAAACTGATGTTTCCCCTGCGACGGCACCCGCTGGAATGCCCAGCATTCCGAGCGAGATCGCCAAAGCCGCCGCCATCGAGGTTAAAATCTTTCTTACCTTAGCCATGATCAAGGCCCCCTTTTGGTTGTCTTAATCATGGTCTTTCAAAAAGTTATCCACCTATTTTTGAATGGGAAATATTTTTATAACTTGACGCAATGACAGGTTAAATATCCGGACGCCACTCCCTGGTGGAAAGTTGAATGTCATTATCTGCGGTACCGGCCTTGAACAGCGCTTGCCCTTCCTTGAACAGCGGCAGGCCCCTCCTCTTATGGCGCCACCCGGCCGACGCCTCCGACCGTCCGAAGGTGTTAATCTTAATGAATATTTAGTTGACGGCATCCTCCCCCTCCTACTATTATTGGCCGCCGTTTAGTGAAACATTGTTCCCCTTCTCCCCTCCCGATCCTTCCGATCAGACCATTCACGCCAGGTACCGATTATGTCCATGCCGTTGAGATGCATCCCACTCGTTCTCCTGCTCCTTCTCCCGTCTCTGTCCTGGGGCTCCGACTTCCACAACGCCCTCTCCCTCCAGGGGTTCACCGGCCTGCTCAACACCCCCAACGCCGAAACCACCGAGGAAGGCACCGTCTACCTGACCTACTCTAACCAGAAGGAGCCCGAGCGGCGCAGCCGGATCACCTCCGAGGAGAGCGTCAACCTCGCCTTGGGGATCTACGATGGCCTCGAGCTGAGCGGCCGCTTCTTCGATGCCCGCCCGTACGGCAACGGGCGCGACCTCTCCGGCAACCTTAAGCTCCGCATCCCCTTCATCCCCCGCGGCCCCTACATCCCGACCTTCGCCGTCGGGGTCCAGGACGTCTACGGCGGCCACAACGCCTCCTTCCTCAAGACCAAGTACGCGGTGGCCAGCGAGGAGCTCTGGAGGTTCCGTTTCAGCCTGGGATACGGGACCGGTCCCGACCGCATGAAGGGGACCTTCGGCGGCGTGGAGTTCAAGGCGGCGGATTGGCTCTACCTGCTCGCCGAGGACGACACCACCGAAAAGAACGTCGGCATCAGGCTCATCTCTCCTAGCGTGTTCGGATTTCCCGCCCACCTCCATCTCACCTTCAAGAGCTCGCTCGACCACGAGCCGTTGCGCCCGGAATTCGCGGCAGGTCTGCAGCTCCCGCTGGGGCTCGACCACAACTACGCCAAGCCGATCCCCGTCCCCGAAACTACGGCCGGGAAGCAGGTGGAAGCCCCCTCGCCCGCCGCTGCCGCGGCCGTGAAGCAGGCTCCCACCCCGGCGGACGCCGCCGGGCTCGAGCGGCTGGTAAAGCGGCTGACCGGTGACGGGTTCCAGAACGTCAGGGTCGGTTACCTCGGCCCGCTGCTTTTGGTCGAGTACGAGAACGCGCGCTACGACCACAACGAACTGGACGCCATGGGCGTGGTCATGGGCTATGTGCAACTGGAGGCCCCGGCCGCCTTCGACACCGTGCGCATGGTGGAGCGGAAAAAGGGGATCTCCGTGCTCCAGGTCGAGGTACCCATCCCGGTTCTGCGCGCCTTCTTCCAGGACGCCACCAACCTGGAAAGGCTCCAGGATAACCTGAAGATCTCCCGGGAAGTCGCCGACGCCAGCGGGTTCACCTTCGTTTCCGGCGGCGGCAACAGCTCCTACCTGACCACCTCCCTCTGGGTGTATCCCGGGCTCAAGGCCTACGTCGGCACCGAGGTCGGTATCTACGACTACCTCATCTCCGTCAAGCCCGACTTCTACGTCAACCTCTGGAAAGGTGCCTTCGTGGACATGCGGGCGGACATCCCGGTGACCTGGTCCAGAAACTTCGACGACGGCAAGGCCTTCCGCTCCGACCGCAACAGCGCCGGCATCGAGCGGGCCATGGTCCTGCAGGCCATCAAGCCAGCCGACACGGTGATGATGATGCTGGGTGCCGGGCTCGTCACCACCGAAAGCTACGGCACCGCCAACGAGGTGAGCTGGGCCCCCGGCGACGGCACCCACCGCTTCCGGTTCCTCCACGTCTACACGACCGGGCAGGACAAACAGGACAAGAAACAGGAGTACCTCGGAAGCTACCGCTACCTCTACGCCCCCCTCGACCTCTACTTCCAGGGGACCGCAGGCAAGTTCATGACCCAGGACCGGGGGGCCACCATCGAGATCAAGCGCTTCTGGGGCGACTCCTCGCTAACGGTCTTTTACAAAAACGCCGTCGCCACCGACAACAGGAACCACCAGGCGGCCGGCATCCAGTTCGACCTTCCCCTCACCCTCCGAAAGGACATGAAGCCGGGGCTGGTGCAACTGCGCGGGACCGACGACTGGACCTATTCCCAGGAGACCTCGATCGCCAAGAAGAACAGCCTCAACTGGCTCGGCACCCCGATCGGAGCCCGGCTGGAGCCCCCCTTCAGCACCGAGAACCTCTTCTTCAACCGCGACCGACTGAGCGAACCGTACATCCGCAAGCATCTTTTGAGGTTGCGGGATGCCTACGTGCGGTACGTGGTCCCCAGCGAGCCTCCCCCTCCCCTCCCCTGACCTTAGAAAAGAAAAGGGAGATGGGCACCGCGCCCATCTCCCTTTTTACCGCCCATCTGTAGGGCACATACCGGTACTTACCAGCTTACCGGCTTACCAGCTCGCAAGCCCCACCGTTTTCCGAAGCAGCACCGTCACATCGCCCACGTCGATTCTCCCGTCACAACGTGGCTTTCCGGCCGCAAGAGGCCCCACGTCTCCCCGCGCCAGATGAACGGCCGAGGTTGGAGCGCCCCCCACCGCCAATTTCATGGCCAAAAGGACATCGGCCAGGTCCACCGCCCCGTCGCCGTTGAGGTCCCCGTTGGGATACGGGGTGTAAGGTGCCGAAACGGCCGACGCCCCCCCGGTGCCGGCCCGATTACTGGCCCTGACCGTGAAGGTGTAGGCGGTGCCGTTAGTGAGCCCGGTTACCGTGATCCGGTTGCCGCTGCCGGTGGCGGTGATGTTACCCGGGTTGGCGGTGACCGTATACCCGGTGACCCAGCTCCCGCCATCGAAATCCGGGGCCGTGAAGGCGACGACCGCTTCGCCGTTGGCGGCGGAGATGACCCCGAGCACCGGTGAGCCAGGGAGGGTGGGAACCGTGGAGGTATCGGTGGTCCTGCGGGGTGCGGGAGCGTAGTTGCCGTCTCCTGCCTGGTCGTAGGTGACCGTGCAGGGGAGCGACGCGCTGGTGACGGTGAATACGCCTCCGTTGTTGGTGCAACCGCCCGAACTACCGTAGGTGACCTGGCCGCCGGGGGCGGTGGCGGCAACGGTGAAGCTCCCGCCGAAGGGGGCCGAGGCCGGCGCCGAGGAGGTAACGGTGATGGCCTGCTCCACCCTGGCGGCGGCGGTGGTTGAGCTCCTCCTGGGAGCGGGGGCGTAATCGGCATCACCCGGGTTATCGTAAAAGACGGCGCAGGGGAGCGATCCGCTGGTCATGGTGAAGGTTGCCCCCGCATTGGTGCAGCCCCCCTGGCTTGCGTAGACCACGGCACCGCGCGGAGCGGTTGCGGCCACGGAGAAGGTCGCCCCGAAAGCGGCGGAGGCCGGTGCCGGGCTCGTTATGGTGATCGCCTGGTCGGCTTTCGCAGCGGCGGTCTCCGAGCTCTTCTGGGGAGCCGCGTTGTAGTTGGTGCTCGCGGGACGGTCGAAGAGGACAGTGCAGGGTACCGTGCCGCTGGTCACGGTGTAGGTGGGGCCGCTGTTGCTGCAACCGCCAAAGCTGCCATAGACCACCTGGCCTCCCGGGGCAGTGGCGGCCACGGTGAAGCTCGTGCCGAACTGCGCGGAGGCGGGAGCGGGTGTCACGATGGAGATGGCCTGATCGGCCTTCTGGGTCGATGTGCTGGTGGTCACCCGGGTGGCAGGGTTGGTGGTGGCATCCCCTTCCTGGTCGAAGATCACCAGGCAGGGGGTGCCGGCGTCGATGACGCTGAAGGTACCGCCGGAGTTGGTGCACCCGCCGGAACTGCTGTACGCGACGGGGCCTCCCGGGGCGGTGGCGGCCACCGTGAAGCTGGCACCGTAGGGGGCCACGGCGGGGGGCGGGGTGGTCACGGTGATCACCTGGTCGGCTTTGCCGGAGTTGGTGACGGAGCTTACCGGGTTGGCGGCACTGTAATTGACGCTTCCCTCCTGCGAATAGATGACGGTGCAGGGGCCCGTGCCGGTGATGGTGACGGTGGCCCCGCTGTTGGTGCATCCGCCGGAGGTGGCAAAGCCCACCGTCCCTCCCGGCGCGGTCGCCGCGACCGTGAACGACACACCGGCCGTCCCGGATGACGGGGCCGGGGTGGTTACCGTGATCGACTGGGCCGCCTTGGTGGCAACCGTCGTGGAGAAGACTGGGCTTGCCGCGGCATAGTTGGAACTCCCCGGCTGGTCGTAGCGTACCGTGCAAGGAGTGGTGCCGCTCGTCATGGTGAAGACCGCCCCGCTGTTGCTGCACCCACCTGCGCTATTGTAGGTGACCGTCCCTCCCGGGGCGCCTGCCGCGACGGTGAAGCTCGACCCGAAGGCTGCCGTGGACGGTGCGGCGGTAGCCACCGAGATCGCCTGCGGCGCCTTGGCCGCGGTGGTGGTCGAGGTGATCTGAGGCGCGGCCAGGTAGTTTCCTCCCGCCGCCTGGTCGTAGCGAACCGTGCAGGGCAAGGTCCCGCTGGTCATGGTGAACACGGCGCCGTTGTTACTGCACCCCCCGCCGCTTGAATAGCTCACCGTCCCCAGCGCAGAGTTGGCGGCAACCGTGAAGCTCGCCCCGAAGAACGCGGTGGCCGGGGCCGGCGTCACCACGGTGATGGCCTGGGACCCCTTGGTCGCGGTGGTCACCAGGCTGTCCCTGACCGCACCGTAGTCCGCCGAACCGGACTGGTCGAAATAGACCGTGCAGGGATCGGTTCCGCTCGTCATGGTGAAGGATGCGCCGCTGTTGCTGCACCCCCCCGCGGCACTGTAGGTGACCCCGCCGCCGGGTGCGGTGGCCGCCACCGTGAAGGTCGATCCGAACGGGGCTGAGGAAGGAGCCGGGGTGGTGACCGTGATCCCCTGGGAAGCCTTGGTGGCGGCGGTGACCGAGGTTTTCCGGGTGGCGGGGTTGTAGTTGGCGTCCCCCGGTTGGTCGACGGTGACGGTGCAGGGGGTGCTCCCGCTCGTCATGGCGTAGTTCCCGGCCGAGTTCGTGCAGCCGCCGGAACTGCCGAAGGTCACGTTCCCGGCCGGGGCGGTCGCCGCCACCGTGAAGCCCGTGCCGAATTGCGCGGTCACCGGTGCGGCGGTGGTCACCGAGATGGACTGATCGGCCCTGGCTGCCGTGGTGGTGGAGGTGATTCTCACCGCGGCGCCGTAATCCGCGTCCCCCCCCTGGTCGTAACGGACCGTGCAGGGGGTGGTGCCGCTCGTCATGGTGAAGAGCGCCCCGTTGTTGCTGCACCCGCCCGAACTGCTGTAGGAGACGCCCCCCGCCGGTGCGGAGGCCGCCACGGTGAAGCTATCCCCGAAGACCGCGGCGGTCGGGGCCGCGGTGGAGACCGTGATGGCCTGTCCCGCCTTCCCCGCGGTTACCGTGATGCTGGACGAACCCGGCAGGTAGTCCTGATTCCCCGCCTGGTCGAAGCGGACAGTACAGGAGGTGGTGCCGCTCGTCATGGTATAGACCCCGGCGCTGTTCGTGCAACCGCCGGCGCTGCTGTAGGTGACGGCCCCGCCCGGGGCGGTGGCGCTCACGGTGAAGCTCATACCGTACACCGCCAGCTGGGGGGCGGGATCGACCACGGTGAAGTTCTGGGCCGCCCGGTTGGCGGTCACCGTGAAGGTTCGGGACAGCGCCAGGTAATTGCCGTTTCCGCCCTGGTCGATCCGGACGGTACAGTCGCTGATCCCGCTGGTCATGGTGAAGGTCCCGTCGCTGTTGCTGCATCCGCCCGAGGCGCTAAAGGCTAGGTCTCCACCCGCGGCGGAGGCCGCCACCGTGAAGGAGGAGCCATAGGGCGCGGAGCCGGGAGGGGCACCGGTCACGGCGAGGAACTGGGCGATCTTGGAGGTGGGTACCGAGACGGTCTGCTGGACCGGGTTGTAGTTGTCGTTGCCGGCCTGACGGTAGGTGATCGAGCAGGCGGTAGTGCCGCTCGTCATGGTAAAGGTACCCGAGACGTTGCTGCACCCCCCGGTGCTTGCATAGCTTATCGCCCCGCCCGGGGCCGAGGCGCAGGTCGTGAAGGAGGTGGCAAAGGGTGCGGTGAGAGGTGCCGGCTGGTAGATGTTGAGCGCCTGGTCGGCTTTGACCGCGGCCACCGTTTTCGTTGCCTGGACGGCCGGATTGTACGCCCCACCCCCGGGCTGGTCGAAGTAGACGGTGCACGGGGTGGACCCGCTGGTCATGGTAACGGTGGCCCCTGTGTTGGTGCACCCCCCGGAGGTGGTGTATACCACAGGGCCGCCGGGGGCGGTCCCCGCCACAGTGAAGCTGTTACCGTAGATAGCGCTGGTGGGAGCCTGGGTCACCGTGATCTCCTGGTCTCCCTGGGGGGTCACGGGGTTGGACGGGAACGAGGGGAGACCGGTACCGTTTATATTGCTGTCCACCACCGTGAAGGTGTACGAGGTGCCGTTGGTCAGGTTGGATAGGTAATGGTTGGTGGAGGTAGTGCCGGCCGCAGTATCGATCCCTCCGGAGGGGGTGGAGGATACGGTGTAACCGGTGACCCCCGCTGTCTCGCGCGGAGAGGGGCTAAAGGATACCATGGCACTTTGCACCCCTTTAACGGCGGTGGCGCTGACCGGCGGAGGAGGAACATTGCCGATCGAAAGGGTGATGGTCTGGAGGGCTGTGACGTTGTTGAGGGTGAAGGAATTCCCGGCCATGGTGATCGGGACCCCGTTGGCAAACATGCTCCGTGGGTTGTAGCGGGGGTCAGGATCGGTGATGGTGCAGACCGTGCTCCCGTTGTAACTGACCGTAACCGGCGTGCAGGCCAGGTAGTTGGGGCCGGAGTCAAAGTACGCCTCGGGCGTATCGGTCTGATGGTCCTGGTTGCGCCCGAATCCGACCAAGGCTCTGTCCCCCCTGGAGACGAAGGTGTGATCCGTCCCTGCACCGATCAAGGTTATGTCTTTCAACCCGACCGGGAACGAGATCTGACCATACTTGTTGTCGCCCCAACCGGTGACTGTCCCATCCGCTAAAAGAGCAACGGTGTGATGACCGCCGGCAGCGATCTGGCTCACCGGTCCAAGTCCGGCTGGCGGGCTGCTTTGGCCATACTCGTTGCCCCCCCAGCAAATCACCCTGCCGTCCCCGGTCAGCGCAACCGTGTGGGTCAATTTCGCCTCCAGTTTGGCAAGGGGGGGAAGCCCCTCGGTCACCATGACCGGCTTGTCGGTGGTTCCCGTCGAGGTGACCGTCACACCTGCCAGCCCCAACGAGGCTATCACGTCGGCGGCCAGGGCAAGTTCACCTTTGTCATTCTTCCCCCAGGCAACTAGCTTGTTACCGCTGGTCAAAGCGACGGTGAAATAATCCCCCGCCGCCACGTCGATGACGGTTTCGCCGTTTAGGTCAGCAGGCTGTTCACCCTGGCCGTAGGTGTTGTCCACCTTCCAAAAGTAAAGCGAACCATCGTTCATTAGTGCGACGAGGTGCCCCGCGCCGGCCGCAAACTTCTTGGTCCCGCCATGGGCAGTTGAAAACACCTGTAAATCAGGGGGGTCGGGGATGCCTACCATCAATTTCGACACGGGATCGAGCCATCTTCCGTATTCACGCCATGAGTGATCACTCTTGGAGCCGACCACGTAGTAAGGACCCGCCGCTATCGCTTCGAGGTCGTACCAAAGGTATCCTCCGTCACCGATAACGTTGAGGTCCGCATCCACACCGAAGGCCTTTGCGTTTTTGTCCGCCACCACCACAGTGAAGGTCGCCCCTCCAATTATCTGGTTTACTAGCGGGGCTGCACTCTTGACACGTATCTTACTCCCTGTGTCGACCACGAAATTCGCCGTCAGTTCATGGTCTTTGCCGTCCGCTCTGAATACCAACGGATTATCGATCGATCCGAAGACGGCCCCGTCACCGTTCGAGCTGGGCCAGGTCCAATTGTAAAAGCGGTAGCCGGGCGTAACCGGCGAAGCGGTGACCGGCTGGGCCAGTTCTCCGCTTGCGACCGACTGGGGGGTGGGTCCGCTGACACTGCCGTTGGGGTCCGCCGCATAGGTAAGGACATCCCCTCTGCTGACACCGGGTATGAGCAGGCAAACGAAGAGCAGTAAGACGACCAGGTTCCGAGGCATGGCCACCTCCTTCAAGAGATCCAGGGATTAGCCCTTGTCACGTGTGCGAAAGGAAAAGAGGGCTACCAGGCGGGAGCGCAGGAGAAACGCCCCTGCCTGGCAGCCGGTCGTCGTCGAGGGAGTCATGGAATAAGCGGAGACGGATATTTTGAGCTACTGGACGCTGACCCCGGTTACTGCCACCGTCGCAGCGCTTACCGGAGCCCCGTCCGCCCCTACCACGGAAACGAGGGAGATCGGGAATTCCGCCGCCGTCGGGGTGAGGCTGTCGGCAACGTCCGCGTTGATGACCAGGATGGCGCCGTCGGTCACCGCTGTGGCCGAGACCAGGACCGCCCTGAGGACGCCGGGCGTGCTCCCGGAGGCCGCGGTAAAGCTGCCGGCCAGGAGGGCTCCGGAGGTGCCCGCGGTGGCTCCCAGCACGCAGTTGTCGGTCAGCCCGTCGCTTTGCGACTTCACGGTGACCCCGGCGGGAAAGCTCATGCTGAACTCGGCGCCGTGTATCCCGGTACCGGCACCGGAGACCGCGACCGTGATCACCGCCCTGCGGCTTCCCACGCTTACCAGTGCGCTCCCGCCGTGGCTGGTCACCACTTCGTTGACCCCGCTGTTACTCGAAAGGTAGCTGTCCAAGGCGTTTACGAAGGTGGAAGCCGTCTGGCTGCTGATGTTGCTGGTGATCCCCTGCGACAGCGTGGCAAGGGCCGCATCGAGTTTTTGTCCCGGCGTCCCCCCCGAGCTCGTGCTGGCCAGTTGGGACAGGGCGGCGAGCGCCAGGGTGTAATCGCGCTGGCCCGGGGTGACGCCTGCCGCGCCGAGCGCAGAGGGGGTCGCGTCCACCGGGGTGGTGGCGAGGATATCGACCTTGAAGACCGAGCTGATCAGCGCGTTGGCGTCCGTGATGTGGGTGGGGGTGAGGGTGCCCGCCTGGCGCACGGCCAACTCGGTCAGGCCGGTGACGGGTAGCGAGACCGTGCCGCTGGCCGACGGGAGGGCCGCTCTCAGCGGGTTGGCCGCGGCAAGGGTCACCGTCTGCCCGGTTGCCTCGTCGACGTAGCTCCCGAAGGCGACCGCCAGGATGGGGCCGGTGTAGTTGGTCAGGGTGGCGCTGTAGTGGCCGTTGGAGTCGGTGGTCGCCGTGGCCAGTTGCCCCCCTTGCGTCCCGTCGGGGTTAATGGCGTAGATGATCACGGTGCCGTTCCTGATCAGCCCCTTGGATGCGGTACCCGACACCGTGGAGGTGGTCCCGCCCCCGCCCCCGCCACCACCGCAGCCGGCCAGGATTAGCAAAAGGCATCCGATCAACGCGTACAGTAGTCTTGTCATAGTGTTAGCTCCTTCCTGTGGGAATTTAGCCGTTTCCATCACCAAGTCACCAGCCCGACCGCACGCCGCAGAATGACCGTCACGTCGCCAACGTCGATCCTGCCGTCGCCATGCGGGATGCCGCCGGCCAGCGGAGCCACGTCGGCCCGGGCGGCCATCGCGGAGGTGGCCGGCGCCACGCCGACCGCGGCCTTGATGGCCAGTTGTGCATCGCGGATATCGACCACGCCGTCCCCGTTGATATCGCCGGTCGGAAGCGGGGTGACCGAGGCCGAGGAGTTGGACTCGCTCCCCCCCCCGGCGCTGTTGGTGGCGTGGACGGTGAAGGTGTAGGCGGTACCGTTGGTGAGCCCGGTGACGACGATGGGTGAACCGGTCCCGGTGGCGGTCAGGTTCCCCGGAGAGGAGGTCACCGTGTAGGTCGTGATCGCGCTGCCGCCGTCGAAGGCGGGTGCGGTGAAGGTGCAGGAGGCCTGTCCGTTAACCGCGGTGACGGCACCCATGGTGGGGCTCCCCGGGACGGTGGGGAGGGCCGCGGTCTCGGCCGAGTGGCGCGGAGCCGCCGCGTAGTCGTCGTTCCCCGCCTGGTCGATGGTGACGGTGCAGGAGGTGGTTGCACTGGTCATGGTGAAGGTGGCGCCGCTGTTGGTGCACCCGCCGGCGCTCGCGAAGGAGACCGGACCGCCCGGAGCGGTGGCGGCCAAGGTGAAGCTAGCCCCCAGCACCGCACGGGAAGGGGCCGCGGTGGTGACGGTGATTACCTGCTCGGCCTTGACCGCCACGGTGCTCGAAGTGACCGGGGAGGCGGCCTGGTAGTCGGGGTTACCCGCCTGCTCATAGGTGGCCGTGCAGCGGATGGTGCCGCTCGTCATGGTGAAGGTGGCGCCGCTGTTGGTGCAGCCGCCGGAAGCAGCGTAGGTGACCGGACCGCCCGGAGCGGTGGCGGCCAAGGTGAAACTCGACCCCAGCACCGCCCGGGAAGGAGCCGCGGTGGTGACGGTGATCACCTGGTCGGCCTTGACCGCCGCGGTGCTCGAAGTGACCGGGGTGGCGGCCTGGTAATCGGGGTTCCCCGCCTGCTCGTAGGTGACCGTGCAGGGGGTGGTGCCGCTCGTCATGGTGAAGGTGGCGCCGCTGTTGGTGCAGCCTCCGGAAGCAGCGTAGGTGACCGACCCAGCCGGGGCAGTGGCCGCCACCGTAAAACTCGTGCCGAAGCCCGCCGATGGCGGGGCCGCCGTGGTGACGGTGACGCTCTGGGGGAGCCTGGTGGCGGTGGAGGAGGCGGTGGCCGCGGTGGCGGCCTCGAAGTCGGCGTCCCCGGCCTGGAGGTAGCTGATGCTGCAGGTTCCGCTTCCGCTGGTAATGGTGATCACCGCACTGCCGCTGCCCGATCCGCTGCAGGCCCCGGAAGCGCTGATCGCGACCGCAAGGCCGGAACTCGCCGCCGCCGTGGTGGTGAAGGACTCCTGGAAAGCGGCAGTGACAGGGGGTGCACCGGTCACCTGGATGTTCTGGGTGGCCTTGACGACGTCGAAGGGGTTCCCGGTCCCGCTTTGGCTCCCCTGGCTGTTGGTGCCCGTGATGGTCCGCCCGGTGCCGGCGGTGAGGACGGTGACTTCACCGCTCCAGGTACCGGCCGTGAAGGCGGAGGTTATCGCCGGGGTGATGCTCGACCCGGCCGAGACGGCCAGCGAACTGGTGCCGGTGAAGTCGGGAATGGTGTTGCCGGAGGCGTCCTTGGCGGTCACCGTGAGTGCAAAGGGGACCCCGGCGGTCACCGTTCCCACCGTCGATACGGCGAAGTGGTCGAGAGCCCCCACGGTGACGTCGAAGCTGCCACTGGTCGCCGGGGCAAGGGTATCGCTGGTGGCGACCAGCGTGTAACCGGCGCCGTTCCGGTTGATGCTCAGGTCGCCGAAGGTGGCGGTCCCCGCCGCCGCGTCATGGACGGTGGTCCCCGCGAGTGCCCCGCCCGACGGATCGTTGGCGATCGCCACCGTCACCGTGGCAGTGCTGTCGGTCACCGTGTTGCCGTACTGGTCGACCACCCGGACGGTGACGGCAGGAGCGATGGTGGAACCGGCGGTGACGGTGGTCGGCTGCTGGGCGAACTCGATGGCGGCCGCCGCGGCCGGCGAAACCGTCACGCTGCCACTGGTCCCTTCGATCATACCGGCCGTGGTATCGGTTGCGGTGACGCTCTGGGCGCCCGAGGTCTTGAGGGTGACCAGATCGGTGAAGGTATGGGCCCCGTTGTCGGCGGCGGATCCCCCCGTGGTGAAGGTGTAATCGGCCGGGAGGACCGACCTGCCGTCCGTGGAGGAAAGGCGAACGGTACCGGCGTAATCGGCGATTATGTTGTCGTAGCCGTCCACCACCGTCACGGTGACCGAAAGGGGAGCGCCTGCCGTCGCGGTAGCCGGACCGGTCACCTGGAGCCTGGCAGCGTCGGCCGGGTTGATGGTGATGGTGTTGCTGGTGGCGGTTATCCCGGCGGTGGAGTCACTGGCGTCTACCGTCTGGCGGACGGCGGTTTGCAGCGCGACGCCCGAGGAGAAACTGTGGCTTCCGTTGTCCCCGGGGAGGAAGCGGTAATCGGCGGGGAGGATGACCCCGTTCTTCTGGTCGGAACAGGCGAAATGGACCGTCCCCTGGTAGGAGGTCGCCACGTTTTCGTAGGCGTCCTTGGCGACCACGGTAACGGTGAAGGGGGCGCCGGCCGCGGCACTGGTCGGGACCTGGACGGTAAAGCCGATGGCGGTTGCCGGCTGGACGGTGAAGGGCTGGCTGGTCCCCGTCTGGCCGCTTCCGGCGTTGGTCGCGGTGATGGTCTTGGCGATCCCGGCAGTGGTCACCATGGCGTTGCCGGTCCAGGCGCCGTTAACGAAGGGGCCGATGGTGGCCGGGGTCACCAGCCCGGCGGTGGTCGTCAGGTTGACGCTGCCGCTGAACCCGGTGACGGTATGGTTTCCGGAGTCCTGGGCGGTCACGGAGATGCTGAAGGGTGTTCCAGCCGTTTGCGGCCCGCTCGCCGTGACCAGGAAGTGATCCAGTGCCCCCGCGGCTACCTGGAACGACCGGTCGATCGGGGTCGCCGCGGCATAGTTGCTGTTCCCCCCTTGGGAGGCCTGGACGGTGCAGGTGCCGACCCCGACCAGGGTGACGGTGGTGCCGGTGACCGTGCAGACGGACGGAGTCAGGCTCGCGAAGCCGACGGTGAGGGAGGAAGTCGCGGTGGCGCTGACGGGAAAGGGAGCGGCGCCGAAGGTGCGATCGGAAAGGATGCCGAAGGTGATGGTTTGCGAGGCGATGGTCGCGGTCGCGCTGGAGGTGGCCTCGTTGGCCGCGAGATAGTTGGTGTTGCCTGGCTGGTTGAAGCGGACGGTGCAGGTTCCGCTGGAGGCGGTGACGCGGATCACCGCCGTCGCCGAACCACCGCTGGCTACCTGGCAGGACCCGGCAGCGGTGATGGCCACCGCCAGCGAGGAGCTCGAGGTCGCGGCGACCGGGAACGTGCTGTTGTACGGGGAGGTGCCGGGTGCCGGCGTGGTCACGGTGATCGCCTGGCTTCCCTGGTTGATGACGAGGCTTCCGTTGGCGCTCCCGGTATAGCCGGTAGCGGCGACGGTGGCGACCACGGGGTAGGTCCCGACATTGACCGGGGGGGTGCTGGAGCCGTCGTAGGTTATGGAGGTCGACAGGCCGGGCGGAGTGGTGGTGGCGGTGACGGTCCTGGCCGTTCCGTTGTAGTTCTGGATAAGGTTACCGAGTTCAACGGTCGCGGTGCCGATCGGGGTGAAGGTCGCCGAAGTCGTCGAGGCGCTGTCCCCCACGATATTGGTGGCGTAGGCGGTGAAGGTGTACGGGGTTCCGTTGCTGAGGCCGGTGAGGACCCTGATGGTGGCGGTGGCGGCCGAACCGTCGACCCCGCCCGAAGGGGTGGAGGTGACCGTGTACCGGGTGACCGGACTGCCGCCGTCGGGCCCCGGGTTCAGGGTGACCGTGGCTTGGCCGTTGGCGGCGGCGACCGAGGCGATGGACGGCGCTCCCGGTGCCGTCGAGTAGACCCCGGTGATGGTTTTGAATGCCGGGATACTGGTGAGGTCGAAGGACGGATTCTTCCCGAGGGTGGGAGCGGAAACCACCCCCGCGAGGGAGTCGATGCCGTTTATGAAGAGCCCGGAGAGCCCGTAGGTCCCGTTGGGGACGACGCTGCAGGTGGAAGAGCCGAGGTAGTCGACGGTACCCGGATCGCAGGTCAAGGTCCCTCCGCTCACGCCGAGGTAGGCGGTGGCGGGGACGTTGCACTGGTCGGAAGCGTTGTTCCCCCACCCTATCAGGGCCACGTCCCCTTTTCTCGCCAGGGTGAAGTAGGTGCCGCCCGCGATGGCGGTGATGCCGTTGAGCCCGGTCGGGATGTCGAGCTGGCCGTGACTGTTGTCCCCCCAGGTGACGATGGTGCCGTTTTGCTTGAGCGCGATGGTGTGGTGCCCGCCGGCGGCGATGGCGTCCACGCCGGCGAGGTCGCCGGGGACCGTACTCTGCCCGGCCTCGTCGGCGCCCCAGCAGACGACCGTTCCGTCACCCTTGAGAGCGACCGAGTGGTACGCCTTGGCATCGATGGCAACGACCCCCGACAGGGTACCGGGAACGGTAGACTGCCCGACGTCGTTCATCCCCCAGGCGATGACATGCCCGTCTGAGGTGAGAGCAAGGGTGTGGTTATGGCCGGCGGCGATGGCGGTGATGGTCGCCCCGCTCAAGGTGCCGGGAAGGTCGAGCTGGCCGTAATAGTCGTTGCTACCCCAGACGAAGACGGTGCCGTTGTTGGAGAGGATCACCGTATGGCCGAAACCTCCGGCCACCGCCCTTATGCCGTTATTCTGGTTGACGAAGGTGGTTACCGCCGGTGGAACGGTCACCGGTGCAGCGGCGTTGTTGTTGTCGTACCACTTCCCGGAAACGACCACGGTATCGTCGGTCTTCGCCACCACGGAGTGGTAGACCCCTGCCCCGATGGCCTTCACCGAGGTCTCGCCGTTGACGTTGCTCTGTCCGTCGCCGCCCCCCCAGGCGATCACCGACCCGTCGTTTTTGAGGACCACCGAGTGCGAGGCGCCACCCTTGAAGTCCTTCACGTCGAGAAGGCCATGGCTGATGACGTCGAAACGGTCGGGGGCGAAGTTCGCCGTAATGGCGAGGTCGGAGGTGACATTGGTGATGGTCAGCGGATTGGTGTTGGTGGTGGTGAATCCGGTACCGGTGAAGTCGACGAAGTGGTAGTTGGGATTGGCGGTGGCGGTTACTGCGGTGGTGGAGCCCTGATCGGCCACGTCCTGGGTCAAATTGCCCGACAGCCCACCTTGGGTCGGGTTGTTGACGGTGAACGTCACCGTCCATGCGTTGGCGACCACCGGCCAAAGCAGCAGAAAAAGTAGTACGACCGTTCGCTTGAACATGTTTCCTCCTTCCGCACTTGCCTCATCACGGGTGAATTCGAGGGGTGCGGGAGCCGCCGGCGAGATGCCGAGCGGCTCCTTCCCTCGCAAAAGCTTAAACGGATATTAATCAAAACCAATGAGACTTTACCGTTATAACCGTTACGTTTGGGGCGCTGATGGAAGTCGATGAGTGGTGGGGTTGCAGTGAAGCTGCGGGGTTGGGGGTGCCGGGTGGGAAGCGACGAGAGGAGCTGGAGCCGCCGGTTGCTAATGAAGGCGACACCGGCACGCCGTTACATCATGCTGTGGGCGAGGCGCCGACCTCCCGTCATGCAGCGGGCTGGGGGGGCGCCGGCGGCCGCCACGTTGCGGAGCGAGCAAGCCCCAGGCTTGTCACGCGCCGGACGAGCAGGCGTCGCGCAGCCCGGCCAGGGAGTCCTGCAGACGAACCCGAAGCGGAGCCGGTTCTAGACAGCTGACGACGACGAAATCGGCGGTGGAGAGGACCTTCCGGATCCTCGGGTGCGACGGCAGGGTGACGATGTCGAGGTAACGGTCGAGCCCCTGGGTCCGCTCCCACCCGTCCTCGTTGACGTAGACCGACCACTGCCCGCTTCTGCGGGCGAGTTCGGCCCTGGTGCTGCCGGTCGATTCCGCCCAAAGTTGAACGGTAAGCCTCATCACCTCGACCACCATTCCACGGAGATCGGCGTCATGAGGGGAGGAAGGCAACGGAAGGCTCACTCCGGCTTCGGCCTTCGCTTCCCCGCCCAAAGTCCTCCCCCCTCCCCTCCCCTCACGGTCGGCGGCCCAGTTCAGCCGGCGGTCGAGTTCCAGCAGATGCCGGAAGACCTTTTCCGCCGCCGCGCCCCTACCCGGGGGAGGCTCGGAGCAGCCCGGAGCGAGCCGGGGATAAAAGGAGGTCCATTGCACCCTGGCGGAGAAGAGCACGCGGTCCGCCAGGGGAGAGCCGGTGTGCCCTTTCCGTTGCCGTTGATAGAGCGCGCGAATGAGGGAGGGCGCCGAGGCTGGCACGCGAGGATGCACGCCCGCCTTCCCCGGGATACTGACAGCCCATCCCCGTTTCTTGTTCACGAGCACCTCCACGGACAGCCAGGACGACTCAGGCGGGATGCCGACAGACACAGCCTGCGAATTAATACAATCTAATTTACCATACAATGTTTGAAGTGAAAGGTTGTGACAGAGATGGCAACGGGAAAGGACGCTTGGCGGGGAATCAGCTCCGTCTCTGGGCGATGAGGTGAACGGAGGTGGCCTTGAAGGAGGCAAAGACTTCCTTTCCCTCATACAGTTCCAGGGTGGTAAAAGACTCCCGGGTCACGTAGGAGGTCAGCGGGAAGCCGCAGTCGAGGCGGACCTTGAGAAAGGGGCCGAGCGAGGAGATCTCGCCGACCCTGGCGGGAAAGAGGTTCCTGGCGCTGGTGGGGCCGGAGGGGGTCCTGAGGGCGATGGTGACGTTCTCGGGGCGGATGCAGCAGTAGATGGCCTCGCCGGGCTGGTAGGGTCCCACCGCGTCGATCTCCACCCCGGCGACTGCCGCCGTTACCTGCTGGGCCAGGTTGGCCACCACCTCTCCTTCCAGGATGGTTTCCATCCCGACGAAGTTGGCGACGAATTCGTTGGCCGGTGCATTCATGACCGCGGCCGGCGACCCGGACTGGACGATCTCCCCGCCGTTCATGACGACGATCCGGGTAGACATCCTGAGCGCCTCGGACTGGTCGTGGGTAACGAGTACCGCGGCCATGGCGGCGTCCCGCAGTATCCGGTCCATGTCCTCGGTGAGGGACTGCCGGGTGGGCGCATCGAGGTTGGAGAACGGCTCGTCGAAGAAGATGATCTCCGGTTCGGTAGCGAAGGCGCGCGCCAGGCTCACCCTCCTCGCCTCACCTCCCGAAAGCCTCCGTGCCGAGCGGCCCGCCATCCCGGCCAGACCGAAACGCTCCAGCCACTTGGCCACCCGTCCCGCGGTCTCGGTGCGGGAGAGCCCGCGGATCTTGAGGCCGCTGGCCACGTTGTCGTAGACGGTGGTATCGAAGAGGAGCGGTTCCTGGAGCACCATGGACATCTTGCGCCGCACGTCCAGCCACTCGCGGCCGGTGCTCACCCGGCGCCCGCGGTAGGAGATGCTCCCCTCACCGGCCTTCAGAAGCCCCATCAGGGTAAGGAGGAGGGTCGACTTCCCGGCACCGTTTGGACCGATGAGGGAGACGAACTCATTCTCTGTCAGGGAGAAGTCGGCCAGATCCAGCACCCGGACTCCCCCCCGGTCCACCTTGAGTCCGGAGATTTCCAAAAGGGTCGGTCCCATAGTCATCGCGGCCGCTCTCTCTGCTGGATCCAGGTCAGGACGTAGTTGATGGCGAAGCAGAAGACCAGGAGGATGACCGACAGGGCGATGGCGATGTCGAAGTTCCCCCGGCCGGTCTCCATCACGGTGGCGGTGGTCAGCACCCGGGTATACCCCTTGACGTTGCCGCCGACCATGATCGAGGCCCCGACCTCGGAGATGACGCCGCCAAAGCCCGCCATGACACCCGCCATGAGAGGGAGCCTCGCCTCCCTGATCAGCATGGCGACCATCTGGGTGCGAGTCGCCCCCAGGGCGAGGATCTGCAGGCGGAGGCCGGGGGGAAGATGCTGCATGGCGCCGATGGTGATCCCCATGACGATGGGGGTGGCGATGACCGACTGGGCGATGACCATGGCGGTGGGGGTGTAGAGGAGCTCCAGCGAGCCGAGGGGACCGTTACGCCAAAGGAGGATGGAGACGAAAAGGCCCACCACCACGGGTGGCAGGCCCATTCCGGTATTGACCAGGCTGACGAGGATCTTCTTCCCCGGGAAACTGGTGAGGGCGACGACGGTTCCCGTCCCGATCCCGATCACGATGCTGATCAGGGTGGCGATTCCCGACACCTTCAAGGAAAGGAGGGCGATCCCCAGCACCTCTTCGTCCAGCGAGAAAAGGAGCCGGAAGGCCGTGATGAAACCGTCCCAGACAAGATCCATCTAGAGGCCCAGTGCCTCCGGTTTCTTACCCGCGTCGGAGAAGAACAGCGGTGCGCGGAACTCCTTCATCCCGTAGCGGGAGATGACCGCCTGCACGCGGGGCGAGACGATGAAATCCGCAAAGGCCTTGGCACCCGCGTTGTTGACCTTGGGCCACTTGGCGGGGTTCACCACGATGACGTGGTAGACGTTGAGCAGTTTCGGCTCGCCGGCGACGAGGATTTCCAGGCCGAGGTGCCGCTTCTTGTTCAAGGCGAGGTAGGTACCGCGGTCCGCCAGCAGGTACCCCCCCTTTTCGGCCGCCACGTTCAGGGTATCCCCCATCCCGAGCCCGGTCTGCTGGTACCACTTCTGCCCCTCCGGGTTGATGCCGGCGGTCTTCCAGAGTGCCTTCTCCTTGGCGTGGGTACCGGAGTTGTCCCCGCGGGAGAGGAAGAGGGCACCGGCCTTGGCGATCTTGTTGAAGGCCTCGGCGGCCGTCTTTGACCTGGCGATGCCGGCGGGGTCCTTCTTGGGGCCGAGGATCAGGAAGTCGTTGTGCATCACGAGCTTGCGGTCACTGCCGAACCCCTGGGCCATGAACCCCTTCTCCGCCTCGGGAGAGTGCACGAGGAGCACGTCGGCCTCGCCCCGCTCCCCCATCTTCATCGCCTGGCCGCTGCCGATCGAGATGGTCTTCACGAAGTAACCGGTCTGTTTTTCGAACATCGGGACCAGTACATCGAGGAGACCGGAGTCCTGGGTGCTGGTGGTGGTGGCCAGAATCAGCGTCTGGTGCTTGTCTGCCGCAAGGGCAGGCAGTAACGACACAACTGACAGGACCAAGACTGCAGATAGTGTAAACAGTATCCTTCGAGACAGGTTCATTTACCTTCCTCCAGACATAAAATATAAGAGAGAGGCCCCGACTGACGTCACCGGTGTCCTCTCTTGCGGCATATGTATAGCATAAGCGCCGCCGATGAGCAAAAAAGATGTGGGGCAAATCACCAAAATGTGCGGATTATCACTCAGGTTCAGTTAAATGAGCCGCCGAGAGATACTCTTCACGGTTCCAGGTGCCTATGCAGGAGGGGGAATCGGGATCGGGATCGGTCTGGGTGCCATCGGGAAGGTGGAGGTTATGGAACCAGGGGAAAGTTCCCGAATCTCGGCCTGTAGTCGATCGTTCATGTCGTCACCATCACGCGTAGCGCCCCTCAGGCCGACAGCAGATACCCTTCCAGCTTCTCGGCACGCCGGGATGCCGTGTGCTCCCGCAGGGTGCGGGCGCGTGCGCCCTCACCCATGGTGCGCCGAACATCCTCCGGGCAGGCTCCCGCCTCGAAGAGACGGCCGCTCGGGGAGTAGCCGGCCCGCCGCATGGCCCGCCTGGTGAAGTTGAGGGTGAAGCGCTGGGAACAGTAAAAGCCGCGGTGGTGGTCGGGGGCCAGATGCTCGATGCGGTCGGTATTGGCAGGCCAGCGGATCTCGGCCGGGTACTGCGCACCGGCCACCACGAAGCGTCCCCGTGGCCAGAGGGAGGCAGGCTTGCAGAGAAGCCTTTCCAGGCCGGGTTGCCGGTCGCTCGAATAGGTGCCGAGGTAACCGAGGTCCCAGGTGGGCTTTTCCACCAGCGGGTAATGGAGTGCGGGGTCGACCGAGCAGTACAGGGGACGGGCCATGGGGGAGCCGTACTGCCGCTCCAGCACCTTGAGGGTGGGGCCGCCGGTGAACGACAGGTAGAGCCGGTAGCGCGGGATCAAATCGGCCGAAGACGACGATGTTCATGGGTGCCCCCCGATCGATGACATTGAATAACTCTGCGGTTAAGTACCCCCTCCCCCCTTTAGGGGAGAGGGGCAGGGGTGAGGGAGGTTTTAAAACCTGCCCTCACCCGGCCTTCGGCCACCCTCTCCCCTAAAGGGGCGAGGGTATAGCAATAGCGGCCATCGGCCACCCTTTTCCCCTGAAGGGCGAGGGGTTAGTAGGCCATCATCTCCCCTGGAGGGGCGAGGAGGTCTCATTTCGGCGCGCCGAAATGAGGGGTTAACAAATCGGCATCACAGAGAAATTGCTGAAATTTTGGTACAGGATTTAATTAAAAACACGCCCTTTTCTAAAGGGGGGACGGCATTATCTTGAGGTCGCGGCCGGAGAAGATCTGCTGGAACTGACGGGCCCGGTGCATATAGGTGTGCTCGGCACGGACGCGGGCGAGGGCCCGGCTCCCGATACCGGCGGCGGTTTCCGCCGTGAGCCCCTTCATGATATCCACCACCTCGTCCCCGCAGGAGGCGACCAGGATCTCCTTCCCCGGTTCGAAGAAATGGTCGATCCCCTCCCACTGGTCGGTGACGATGCAGGCTCAGGCTCCTGCCGCCTCGAAGACCCGGGTCGCCGGTGAGAAGCCGTTTCTCGCCATGCTGGCCCGGCTTATGTTCAGTACCGCCAGGGCGCTGCAGTTGAAGACGTTGTGGTCGCCGGTCCCCAGGTGGCCGAGATAGGCGACGTTCCCGCTGCGCGGTTTGTCTCCCCACCCGGCCCCGGCCAGCAGGAACGATCTCCCGGGTAGGCGCTCGGCCACCGACAGGAAGAATTCCTCCACCCGGCTCTCGCGGTCCGGAAGCCGGTTGCCGAGAAAGGAGAGGTCGGCCTTCAGGCGGGGGTCCGCATCCACCGGGAAGTGGGTGTCGGGATCGAGGGCATTGTAGATGGGAACGCTCGTAGACCTGGACGTGGTGGCCCCGGCTCATGAGCTCGGTGACCACACCCCGCAGGAAGTGGGCATTTCCATGGTCCAGTCGGAGAGGATGGAATGGCAGAACATCGCGATCCGCATCGGGTGGTCGCCTCTTTTCACGACGCCGGAGCCTCCTGGTCGAGATCGATCTGCCGCCGGGGCACGAGATCCCGGTAGGCGGCCAGGTAACCGGCGGTCATCTTGCCGAGGTTGAAGGCCCGGCTCCGGAGCCGGGCCCGTTCGCGGGAATCGGAAAGCCTGGTGGAATCCATGCAGAGGGTGCGAAGTTCCCGGGCGAGCTCTTCCTCATCCTCGGGATCGACGAAGATGGCGGCATCGTCCCAAAGCTCCCGGAAGGTCGGGATGTCCCCCAGGACGAGGGCGCACCCGGAAAGGGCGGCCTCCAATACGGTGAGCCCGAACGGCTCGTAGCGCGCGGGAAACGCGTAGACGGCGGCCGCCGAGTACCAGGGGGCGAGCGCCTCGGGCGAGAGAAAGCCGAGCCGGTTGACCCCGTCGAAGGCGGCCGTGCCGCCACCGGGGTGCTTCTGCTCTCCGGCCACGTAGATCGGCCACGGCAGCCGGTAGGCGGTCCTGGCCAGCGTCCCGATGTTCTTGGCGTCGTCCCAAAGCCTCCCCACCGAGAGGATGAACTCCTTCTTCCTGCCGGGCGAGAAACGGGTCCGACCGCGGGCGTTGTAGATCACCCGGCCGTTGGGAAGCGGCTTATAGATCCTTTCCAGCGCCTGCATCATGGCCGACGACGGGGCCACCACCAGGTCTGCCCCGGCCAGACCCCGGACTACCGACTGGCGGTAGGGATCGAGGGTGGCGGGCGGCTCCTCGTGCCGCACCGCCTCCCACCAGGAGAGGACGCAGGAATGCCCGACCACCAGGCAGGGGGCCGACCAGGGGAGCGCGGCATGGGCGTAGCCGTTGAGATGGACGAGATCGGGGCGTAGTTTGGCCTCCAGCGAAAGAAGCCACTCCCCGCTCTCACGGACGTCGTCCCAGGGGTCGTCCATCCACTCCAGCCGGAAGCAGCTCTCGTAGAGGGTGACGTTCTCCTCATCCGCCGCCTCACGCCGCTGCGGTGCGGTGAGCGGCTGCCCCATGGTGGCCAGGGCGACCTCGACCCCGAACTCGGAGAGCCCACGGCAAAGGTCGAGCGCATAGGTCCAGACCCCGCCGATGGCGTCGGTGGTCATCAGGATCCGCCTGGGGAGGGGCTCCAGCGCCGTGTGGTTGTCTGCGTGGGTCAAGGGCATCGTCATGGCGGTTTCCATCCTCTCGTTCCATCTTCACCGGTCAAAGCAGGATCATCCCCTTGATGAAGCCGTCGGGACGCTGCTCCAGCGCCTGGTAGGCCTGCGCGAGTTCGTCGAGGCTGAAGGAGTGGGTCATCAGGTCGTCGACCTGGAAAAGGCCGCTCTCCACGGCGGCGATGCCGCGACGGATCCCCTCCAGGTAGACCTTCGCCTCCCGCTCGTGGGCGTTGATCACGTCGATCCCCTTCCAGTTCCAGAGCTGGATGTTGACCTGGCGCGCGCCGTCCTGGTGGAAGCCGGCGATGATGACCTTCCCCCGCTCCTTGACCAGTTCGCCGGCCAGATCGAGCGGCCACTGGTAGCCGGTCGCCTCGACTACCCGGTCACACCACTGGTCGCCGGTCAGCTCGCGGACCCGGTCCAGGACCGCCTGGTGGTCGTCGAGCGGAACGGTCTCCCACGCCCCGTAGCGGCGTGCGATCTCGAGGGAGGAGGGACGCCGCGAGATCGCGATCACCCGGGCGCCCCGGGACTGGGCCAGGGCGGTGACGATGGCCCCCAGGAACCCGGCGCCGATCACCGCCACCGTCTGCCCCGACTCGATGTCGCTTCTGCGGAACACGTTAAGAGCGCAGCCGACCGGCTCACCAGGGAAAGGGACCCCATCCAGCGAGGCGGGGAGCTTGACCAGGGCATCGCCCGGCACCTTGTCGTACTCGGCGTAGGCGTTGTAGGAAAGGAAGGTGACCCGGTCCCCCTTTAAGACGCCGGTGACCCCCTCCCCCACCTCCTGCACGCGCCCCCACCCTTCGTGACCGGGGGCGCCGGGGAGCGCGGGATAGCTGAACCAGGGCCTCCCCTGCCAAAGAGGGAGGTTGGACGCGCAGACGCCGCACCCCTCCAGTCGCACCACCACTTCCCCAACTCCCGGGGCCGGCCGGGGGACTTCCAGCACCCCCGCCTGGCCGGGTGCGGCGATCACCGCAGCCTGCATGGTTTCTCCCATCAGATGGCCTCCAACCCGGTGGCGCTCTCAATTTGCCGGCGGAAGGCTTAACCGGCAGGTCGCCCCGGCATGGTCAAGGAATCGGACAACCACTGCAAGAAGAGCCGCCCCCCCTCCCGGGAGAGGTTGTCGTAGACGATGCCCCGGTGCCCCTCGGAGACCAGGCGCTTCACGAGTTCGTGCCGATGAAGCAGGCGCCGCCGGTGACGAGGACGGTCCGCTCCCGTACCCGGTAGCCGCTACGGAGCAGTTCGTCGGCCAGATGCGATCCAATGAATCCGCCCCCCCGGTTATGAGCACGCTACCCTTCATAAATCACTCACTTAGGGCGCCTGCGTCCCTAATGAATATCGTTATATTTTATTTAAATTAATATTTTCTAAATATTAGCAGCGGCGACTTTGCTGTCAAATGTGTGCCTGTAAATAATAGGTCTTGGTAAGGAGTTACCGCTTCTGGCCTCCCCTGAGGTGAGTGAACGAGCGACTTCCGGGAACCGACCGGCTGGTTTTCAAACAGGGAAAGTATGTTACATTAATTGTTATTAATTTAAGGAGAGAGGTTGCCGGATGCCGAAGGCGAAGAGGACAAAAAGGAGATACCCCATCGGCGCGGAAGTGGTCCCGGAAGGTGTCAGCTTCCGGGTGTGGGCGCCGAACTGTCGCCGGGTGGAGGCCGTCATCCTGGGCGAGGAAGAGGGGCACCCGGAGGTTGCCGCCCTCGAGTTGAAGCCGGAGAAGGGAGGTTACTTTTCCGGGGTGACCGACCGGGCGGGGAGCGGCTCGCTCTACCGCTTCCGCCTGGACGGCGGCGAGAGCTTCCCCTGCCCCGCCTCCCGCTCCCAGCCGGAGGGGCCCCACGGCCCTTCCCAGGTGGTCGACCCGGCGGCCTTTTCGTGGACCGACGCCGCCTGGAAAGGGATCCCCCTCGACGGCCACGTCATCTACGAGATCCACGTGGGCACCTTCACCCGGGAGGGCACCTGGGCGGCCGCCATGGAGCAGTTCCCAGCGCTGCTCGACCTCGGGGTGACCGTGGTGGAGATCATGCCGGTCGCCGGCTTCCCCGGGAGGTTCGGCTGGGGGTACGACGGGGTCAACCACTTCGCCCCGTACCGCCACTACGGCACTCCCGACGACCTCAGGCGCTTCGTCGACCGCGCTCACAAGGTGGGACTGGGGGTGGTGCTGGATGTGGTCTACAACCACTTCGGTCCGGAGGGGAACTACCTGGAGAAGTACTCCCGCGACTACTACAGCCCCGAGGAGAGCGGCTGGGGGCGGGCCATCAACTTCGACGACCGTAACTGCGGCGCCGTGAGGGAGTTCTTCATCGCCAACGGCGCCTTCTGGATGGACGAGTACCATTTCGACGGGCTCCGCTTCGATTCCACCCATTCCATCCTCGACCGTTCCCCTCGTCACATATTAGGCGACATCACAGACGCCGCCCGCGCCGCGGCGGGGGGGCGGAAGGTCCTCATGTTCGCGGAGAACGAGCCCCAGGACAAGCGCTGCCTGCTTCCCGCCGACCAGGGGGGCTTCGGAATGGACGCCGTCTGGAACGACGACTTCCACCATGCCGCCCACGTCGCCCTGACCGGCTACCACGATGCCTATTACACCGAGTACCTGGGCTCTCCCCAGGAGCTGGTCTCCAGCATCAAGTGGGGGTACCTCTACCAGGGGCAGCGCTTCTACTGGCAGGGAAATCGCCGCGGGTCCTCGACGGCGGGGATAGGGAGAAACCGCTTCGTCCATTACATCCAGAACCATGACCAGATCGGGAACTCGGCCTGGGGGGCGAGGATCCACACCCTCACCAATCCCGGCGCGCTGCGGGCGGTGGTCACCCTGCTGCTCCTCTCCCCGCAGACGCCGCTCATCTTCCAGGGGCAGGAGTTCTCGGCGTCGTCCCCCTTCCAGTACTTCGCCGACCTAAGCCCCGAGATTTCCGGGCAGGTGCACACCGGCCGCATCGAATTCCTCAAGCAGTTCACCAACATCGACAATCCCCATATCATCGAGGCGATCGACAAGCCGTACGACCAGTCGACCTTCGAGCAGTCCCGGCTCGACCTTTCCGAGCGGGCCCGTAACGTCAAGGTCTTCGCGCTGTACCGGGACCTGATCCGGCTCAGAAAGAGCGATGCCGTCTTCAGCAAGGGGTACCACGCCTTCATCGAGGGTGCCGTGCTCGGGAGGGCCTCCTTCCTGCTCCGCTACCAGCTCGAGGACGAGCACCGGCTCCTCCTCTTCAACCTGGGGCGCGAGCTCCATCTCGCCCCCGCCCCCGAGCCGATGCTGGCCCCCCCGGAAGGGTACCGGTGGGAGCTCCTTTGGACCAGCGAACGGATCGAGTACGGGGGATCGGGGACCCCGGCGGAGCTCGATACCGAACGCTTCTGGATCGTTCAAGGTAACGCTGCCGTGGTGTTAAGGCAGGTGCCGGAGGGAAAGGGAAAATGACCACCGTGACCCGGGAGATCGTCCTCGACAGGGATGCCGAGAAGAGGAACCGCCAGCTCATGGAGCTCGAGTGGCTGGTCACCAACGGGCTGGGAGGCTACGCCTCCGGGACCGTCTGCGGGGCGCTCACCAGGCGCTACCACGGCTGGCTGATCGCCGCCTACCCTGCCCCGCTTGGCCGCATCGTGGTCCTCAACCGGGTGACCGAGGTGATCAGGTTTCCCGACGGCAGCGCCACCATGCTGGGGGGGCTGCAGAAAGAGGGAGGCGCCCTGGAACTCCACGGCATGGAGCACCTGGCAGGCTTTCGCCTGGAGGACGGGCTCCCCATCTGGCGCTACCAGATCGACGGCACCGTCATCGAACGCCAGCTCATCCTCGCCCACCGCCAGAACACCGCGCACCTCATCTACCGGATGGTGGAGGGGGAGGGAAAGGTCCGCCTGAAGCTCCAGCCCTCCCTGCACTTTCGCCCCCACGACTCCCCGGTCGACCTCAAGGAGGAGCACCCCTACATCTTCTCGGCGGTGGAGAACCGCTACCAGATCTCGTCCGGCCCCAACGCCCCCCAGCTCCGGCTGGTCATCACCGGGGGAAGGGGGACCTTCACCCTGGAGGAGCGCAACACCTCCAACGTCTTCTACGCGCAGGAGGACGCCCGCGGCTACGAGTCGGTCGGGAGCCTCTGGAGCCCTGGGTACTTCGCCGTGGACCTCGCCCCCGGCCTGGATGCCGCCTTGACCGCCTCCACCGAGAGCTGGGAGACCATCCGCGCCCTCTCCCCCGCCGAGGCCCTGGTGACCGAAAGGGAGCGGCGCCGTCTCTTGAAGGCCACGGCCCAGGACGCCCACGACGGCGTGCCGGCCGAGCTGGTACTGGCCGCCGACCAGTTCATCATCTCCCCGGCCGGCCGGCACGAGGACACCGTGCGGGCCCACGCCATGGGGGACGAGGTCTGCACGGTCATCGCCGGCTACCACTGGTTCACCGACTGGGGTCGCGACACCATGATCTCGCTGGAGGGGCTCACGCTTGCCACCGGACGCCATCACGAAGCGGGCTGGATCCTCCGCACCTTCGCCCATTACGTCAGGGACGGGCTGATCCCCAACCTCTTCCCCGAGGGGCGGAGCGAGGGGCTCTACCATACCGCCGACGCGAGCCTCTGGTTCTTCCACGCCCTGCACCGCTACCTCGAGGTGACCGGGGACTGGGCGACCCTCAAGCTGATCCTCCCCCAGATGCGGCAGATCGTCGACCGTCACCTGGCAGGGACCCTCTTCGGAATCGGGGTCGATCCCAAGGACGGCCTCCTGAGGCAGGGGGCCGAGGGGTACCAGCTCACCTGGATGGACGCCAAGGTCGGTGACTGGGTGGTGCCCCCCCGCCGCGGGAAGGCGGTGGAGATCAACGCCCTCTGGTATAACGCCCTGAGGCTTCTGCAGGGGTGGGTGGCCGAGGAGGACGGCCCCTACTCGCAGCTGCTCGGGGGCCTTGCCGAGCAGTGCTACCGCTCCTTCAACGGGCGCTTCTGGTACGGCGAGGGGGGCTATCTCTACGACGTGGTCGACGGGGAAGCTGGCGACGACACCGCCTGCCGCCCCAACCAGCTCTTCTCGATCTCGCTCGATCACCCGGTCCTGGAGCGGGAGATGTGGGAGCCGGTGCTGGAGACCGTCCAGCAGCGGCTGCTCACCCCGGTCGGCTTGAGGACGCTCGCCCCGGGGCACCCGGAGTACAAGGCGACCTACACGGGGGACATCCGGGCGCGCGACGCCGCCTACCATCAGGGGACCGTCTGGCCCTGGCTGATCGGCCCCTTCGTGGACGCCTGGTTAAGGCTCCACCCCGACCGGGTGGCCGACGCCCGTGGTTTCCTCGACGGGCTCGCCAGCCAGCTTGGCGAGCAGTGCGTGGGATCGATCAGCGAGATCTGCGACCCCGAATCCCCCTACGAGCCGCGCGGCTGCATCGCCCAGGCCTGGAGCGTGGCGGAGACCCTGCGCTGCTGGCTGAAGACGAGAAGGGAGAGCTGAAGCGCTGGCCGGGATGGTTCCAACTCATGGCCTGGGCGGTGCGGGCTCTCCTGGTCGGGACCGGTCTGGCCACCGCCTTGACCGGCGCGGTGATGACCTGCCTCCAGCGGCATATCAAGCGGCTCCTCGCCTACTCGACGGTGAGTCACAGCGGGATGATGCTGGTCGGGGTCGGCCTCCTCACCCCGTCGGCCCTGGCGGGAACCCTCCAGTACCTGGTCGGGCACGGCCTGGTGAAGGCCGGGCTCTTCGTCGGGGCCGGGATCATCATCTACCATCACGCATCGCTGGACGAGGAGAAGCTGCGGGGCAAGGGGGGAGGGATGTGGCTCACCGCCCCCCTCTTCGTGGTGGGGGGACTCGCGCCGGCGGGCCTCCCACCTTCGGCACGGCCGCGGGAAAGGCCACCATCGAAATAGCCGCCTCCCACCTCGGCTTCCCCTGGTTTTCCCCGATCCTGTTAGCCGCCTCGGTGCTGACCGGGGGAGCGGTCCTGCGGGTCGCCGCGACGGTCTTTTTCGGCACCGGGAGCGCCAACGCCCTCTCCGAGACGGCCCCCACCTCGGGGGACCGCGAGCCCCCGGAGACCTCCGGCTACCGGGGAGCCACCCGCGCGAACATGTGGTTTCCCTCCCTGGCCCTGGTGGCGGCGGGACTGGCGGTGCTGGTCGCCGCCGGGTTTCTTTTCGGCCTTCCGCTCCCGGCGCCTTGGGCAAGGGGAGTTAAGGCCACCATGAAACGGCTGACCGGGGTGCTGCGGACCATCCACTCCGGCTACATCGGCGACTACGTGATCTGGCTGGTGGCCGGCTTGGCCGCCATGCTGGTTGTTTCGTTAAAGTTCAGGTAAAGGGTGGAGCTGCGGGCAGTACTTCGTTAAAAGGATGATCATTATGGGGCGGGATTGGTGGGACTAATTATAATATCGCAACTATCGAAGGATGTTCGTTTTCAATTGCTGGCAGCATCTATGCAGAATACAATTTAATAGGAAGCAAAAGCTGGAGAGAAGTAAAAGGAGGTTCATATGGCAACCAGAGGAACCGGTGTTTCGCAGGCCAACGTGAGCAAGCACCTTAAAGGGATCGACTTCCCGGCCGAAAAACAGGACCTGATCAAACACGCCCAACAACTGCACGCCGAGAAGGTCGTGATAGACGAAATTCAAAAAATGCCGGAAAAAGAGTACAGCAGCATGGCCGACGTGATGAAAAGCTTCGAAGCTGAGGAGGGGGGCTGTCAATTCAAGTTGCAAATGCACCAGCGAGGGCAGTAGCAAAGACCTCAGCGGGCGTCCGGTAGTCTAAACACTTGCGGGGGCGGTTATTTAGCCGATCGACTGCCTTCTGTACCGCCTCTTCTTTGA
>NZ_BLXW01000027.1:0-64515 GCF_054784495.1 Geomonas sp. Red276 | reverse complement strand
ATCAGTACCGCTTTAACCGTCGTTTCGATCTTGCTGCTATGCTTCCCCGCCTCGCTGCTGCCGCTGCCCGGACTGGCAGCCGACCAGAGCGGTGGTTACGCCTAGCGGAAGATTGGCGCTAATCAGGTTCCCCTAAAGGGGCGAGGGTAGAATGAGAGAGCCTCCGGCCAAATAGGGCAGGAGAGGCATGAGGTTCCCTCCCCTTCAAGGGGAGGGACAGGGTGAGAATGGGGATGAGTCCAACATGAAGGAGACCAATCATGAAAGAACACGTCACTGAAATAGAGTTGAGATTCGCCGACCTGGACGCCTATGGGCACGTGAACAGCGCGGTTTACTTCACCTACCTGGAGACCGCCCGCGTGAAGCTGATGGGACAGGAGTTCCTCGAGGCGACCCGGAACAACATCTACCTCGTCGTGGGGCGCGCCGAATGCGAGTACAAGCGCCCGATCGTCCTCTTCCAAAAGGTCGTGGCGACCCTGTGGCTGGATCGCATGGGATCGAGCAGCTTCGATATCGCCTACCGGTTGCACGATGGGGAGGACACTGTCTACGCCACGGCACGCACCACCATGGTCTGTATCGACAAGAACACCGGCGCACCGGTTCCGGTTCCCGACAGCATCAAGGCCCTGGCCTGACGGTTTCAAACAGAAGGAGATGGTATCTATGAGCAACACCCCTGAGATCCAGAGCCAGTGCGAGGGAGGAATCCTCACCCTTCGCTTCAACCGCCCGGAAAAGAAGAACGCGCTGAACCTCAAAATGTACCGTGAACTCTCGGAGAGGTTGAGAAGCGCCGACGGGGATGACAGTGTGCGGGTCATCCTGCTGACCGGCAGCGGCGATTCCTTCACCAGCGGCAACGACCTGGCCGACTTTCTCGCCTCTCCCCCCACCGGGACGGAGAGCCCCGTCATGCAGTTCCTGATGGCCATCAGCGAGGCGCGCAAGCCGATCGTGGCGGCGGTCAACGGCACGGCGGTCGGCGTCGGCGTCACCATGCTCCTTCACTGCGACCTGGTCTATGCCGCGCAGGGGGCCACCTTCCAGATGCCGTTCGTGAACCTGGGGCTCTGCCCGGAGGCGGGCTCGACGCTGCTCCTCCCGCGGATAATGGGACACCAGCGGGCAGCGGAGCTCCTCCTCCTGGGAGAGACCTTCTCGGCCAAGACGGCGCAGGAAGTCGGGATCGTGTCGGAGGTGCATCCCGACGACGATCTCGGCTCGGTGGCCCGGGACAAGGCAGTGAAGCTTGCCGCCCAACCTGCTGCGTCGGTGCGGCTGGCCAAGTCGCTTTTGAAACGGGAATACCGGGTGGGGCTCAAGGAGACCATCCTGGAGGAAGGGATGCAGTTCATGAACCGCCTCGGCTCCCCGGAAGCCGCCGAGGCCCTGCAAGCCTTCATGCAGCGCCGCCAGCCGGATTTCACCAAATTCAACTGACATCTAAATCAATATCCCCTCGCCCTCCGGGAGAGGGGCAGGGGTGAGGGAGGTTTTAAAATCTTCCCTCACCCGGCCTCCGGCCACCCTCTCCCCCAGTGGGGGCGAGGGTATAAGGAAGATGCCTCCGGCCATAAAAGCGAGCAGTCTTGAGTAGCAGGAGATTTCATGGGACACCACCTTGGTTCCAAGAGCAGTTTAGTTCCGCTGATCGACCGGCTGAACATGTTCCCGGTCGGACTGGTGGACAACGAAAAGCTTCGGGAGATCCTTTCCCTTCTCTTCGATGAGCGCGAGGCCTTCGTCGCCTCCCGCTTCCCGCTCGAGGAGGCGACCCTTCCGGAGCTCGTGAAGCTGACCGGCATCCCGGCAGGCGAGCTCTCCCTCATCCTCGACCGGATGGCGGACAAGGGGCTCTTGATGGACATGCCGTACAACGGCGTGACCTACTACCTCCTGGTCCCCGGGCTGATCGGCTTCTTCGAGTTCACCTTCATGAAGAACCGGACCGACCTCCCCCAGGCGCGGATCGCCCGCCTGATGTCGGAGTACATGCACGACCAGAACGGCAGGGGGCAGGGGGACGAGTTCTTCGGCTCGAAGACCCCGCTCACCCGCTCGCTCGTCTACGAGGAGCACATACCGGTCACCTCCGAGATCGTCAGCTACGAGAGCGCCCGCCAGATCATCATCGACGCCGGTGGAGGTGCGGTCGGCCTCTGCTTCTGCCGCCACAAGAAGGAGCATCTCGGTCAGAGCTGCAAAAAGGGCGCTCCGGTGGAGGAGATCTGCATTTCGCTGGGTGCCGCGGCCAAGTTCTTCTGCCGGCGCGGATTCGCCGAACAAAAGAGCGCTGCCGAGCTCCTGGAGATCCTCGATCGCGCCCGTTCCTTCAACCTCACCTTCGTCACCGACAACATCCGCCAGAAACCCTCCTTCATCTGCAGCTGCTGTGGCTGCTGCTGCGAGCTGATGGCCGGCGTCCAGCACGGATTCCACGAAGGGGTCGGCAAGACCGGCTTCACCGCGGTCATCGATTCCCGGCGCTGCAGCTACTGCGGAGCCTGCTTCTCCTCCTGCAACGTGAAGGCGATCGGTCAGCCGAGGGGGGTGAAGTTCTCCGAGCGGACCGGCCGCTATGCCGCGGTGAAGGATGAAGTCTGTCTCGGCTGTGGTGCCTGCGTCACCGCCTGTCCGGTCGGCGCCCTCTCGATGGTGCCCAGGGCGGAGCGGCCGCTGCCCCCCTTAAAGCGAAACGACCTCTACCGCCAGATCCTCAAGGAGAAGGGGCGGCTCACCCCCTACGTGATCAGCGGGATCAAGAAGAAAATCAGGAGCTTTCTCCCCGGCAAGGGGTGAGGCTGCAACTCAAGGAGATTCAGATGATTCTTTTCAACCCGAAAAAACTGGCGGTCAGCCATCCCGACCCGGTCGTCCGGGAGATCGTCGAGAAGACGGTCGCCTTCTTCGAGGCGAAGGGGAAGAAGAAGCTCAAGGAGGACGACCTCAACCGGGTCTGGTACCAGGACTTCATCGACTTCGTCAAGAAGGAGAAGATCTTCGCCACCCTGCTCACCCCGGCGGGGTACGGCGGGAGCGACTGCCGCTGGGACACCTCGCGACTTTGCGTGTTCAACGAGGTGGTGGCCTTCTACGGGCTCTGCTACTGGTACGTCTGGCAGGTCTCCATCCTCGGGCTCGGGCCGGTCTGGATGAGCCAAAACGAAGAGCTGCGCCGCAAGGCCGCCGCCCTTTTGGACGACGGCGCCATCTTCGCCTTCGGCCTCTCCGAAAAGGAGCACGGGGCGGACATCTACTCGACCGACATGGAATTGATCCCCAACGGGGAGGGGCGCTACCTTGCCCGCGGCGACAAGTACTACATCGGTAACGGCAACGAGGCCGCCCTGGTCTCCACCTTCGGCAGGATCCCCGGCACCGGCGAGTACGTCTTCTTCGCCGTCGACAGCAAGCACGAAGCCTACGAGTGCGTGAAGAACATCACCGCCACCCAGTCCTACGTCTCGGAATTCATCCTCCACGACTACCCGATCGCCGAGGCCGACATCATCTCCCGCGGCGCGGCGGCCTGGGACTCCTCGCTGAACACGGTCAATATCGGGAAATACAACCTCGGCTGGGCCTCCATCGGGATCTGCACCCATGCCTTCTACGAGGCGATCAACCACGCCTCCAACCGCCGGCTCTACGACCGGATGGTGACCGATTTCCCCCACGTGAAGCAGATGTTCACCGACGCCTACGCGCGGCTCACCGCCATGAAACTCTTCGCCTTGAGGGCCTCCGACTACTTCCGCTCGGCCTCCGCCGACGACCGCCGGTACCTCCTCTACAACCCGGTGATGAAGATGAAGGTGACCACCCAGGGGGAAGACGTCGTCAATCTCCTGTGGGACGTGATCGCCGCCAAGGGGTTCGAGAAGGATACCTACTTCGACACCGCGGCCAGGGATATCCGGGCGCTGCCGAAACTGGAGGGGACGGTGCATGTCAACATCGCACTGATCCTCAAGTTCATGGCCAACTACTTCTTCAACCCGGGCGAGTATCCCCCGGTTCCCCGGCGGCTGGAGGCGGCCAACGACGACTTCCTCTTCGACCAGGGGCCGACCAAGGGGCTCGGCTCCATCCGCTTCCACGATTACCGGAAGGTCTACGACAGCTGCCGGCTTGCCAACGTCAGGATCTTCGTCTCCCAGATCGAGGCGCTGGCCGCCTTCCTCCGTGCCACGCCTCCCAACGAGGCGCAGCAGCGGGACATCGATTTCATGCTCGCCCTGGGTGAGCTCTTCACCCTGGTGGTCTACGGCCAGTTGGTGCTCGAAAACGCTGCCCTGATCGGCATCGGGGACGACCTGCTGGCGCAGATCTTCGACTTCATGGTGAGGGATTTCTCAAGGTTCGCCCTTCAGCTCTACAGCAAAACGAGCACCACTTCCGGCCAGATGGAAGGGTGCCTCAAGATGATCGCCAAACCGGAAGTGGATGAGGCCCGCTATCTTCGGGTCTGGAACGAGCAGGTGCTCTCGTTGAGCGGCTGCTACGAGATGTCGGAGTGACCGGAGCGCGCACTGTAACAGGCAAATCGGCACGGCGTTGAACGTCAAGGAGGGATGTCATGAAGCATACGGAACTGGTCCAGCGGGTCGGCTTTATCAGGGAAGGGGGGAAACTCATCTTCAAGCTCGACTTCTCGAAGCTCACCCTGGAGGAAATCAAAGAGGTCATCGCCTATGGAAAGCCGATGATTTCGCGGATGCAGAAGGGGACGCTTCTGAGTCTGACCGATGTCTCCGAAACTGAGTTCGACGATCAGGCGAAAGAGGTGTTCAAGGAGCTTCTCGAGTACAACAAGCCGTACGTGCAGGCGGGCGCGGTGGTCGGCGTCAACGGCTGGCGCAAGCTCGTCTACATGGTGTCCCTGAAGATGTCCGGCCGCAACAACCTGAAGCTCTTCGACAACCCCAACGACGCCAAGGATTGGCTGCTCGGCTACAGCGCAGAGCCCGCCCCCGCCGCCAGCGCCGCGGCGAGGTAGGAACTCCCCTCTCGCTCGAATCGATATCCCCTCGCCCCTTCAGGGGAGAGGGGCAGGCATTCCATTCATATCCCCTCGCCCCTTTAGGGGAGAGGGGCAGGGGTGAGGGAGGTTCTAAACATCTACCCTCACCCGGCCTCCGGCCACCCTCTCCCCCAAGGGGGCGAGGGTGCCTATTCTTGGCGGACCCCGCGTGGGCACGGGGTCCGCTCACCCTACAGAAAAAGCCCCGGCACCTTTAAGGTGGCCGGGGCTTTCTTGTCTGAATGTTACGCTGTCTTCTGAGTGCCGTCGTACTACTTGCTCGGCAGATGATACAGATCCACGATCTTCTGCCGGTACTCGGAGATGTCCTTCTCCAAGGACTGCAGGTTGCGCACCTTGGTCTGGATGGTGTTCAACTGGGTGTCGAGCAGCTCAATAAGCCGGGGCATGATCTTGTCCGGCTTCTTGTACTCTTTGTAGATCGACGCCAGCTCCTGCATTTCCTGGAGAGACAGGCCCAACTCCTTCAATTTCAGCACGAACTTGAATCGCTTGACCGCTTCCTTGTCGTACACGCGGATGCCGCCCTCGGTGCGCTGCGGAGGGTCCACCAGCCCTATCTGCTCGTAAAGCCTTATGGTCCGGGCGGTTATGTTGAGCTTCTTCGCCAGGTCGCTGATCTGCAAATATTCATCGGAACTAAGCCGCATACTTTACCTCCATGTCAATTACCGACATATACTGTGTACCAAGGCAGGTTGTCAAGCAGTTAATATGAAGGCATTTTTCCCTCGTTACCTGGTCCATACGGTGGTGCGCCCGAACAGCGAGATCCCGATGAATCCGCGGACGTCGAGGCGGTGGGGATCCTTGAGGGTGATGGTGCAGCGGTAGGTCTTGCCGTTCTCCGGGTCGTAGATGGTCCCGTTGGCAAGCTTCCCCTCTCCGGCCGGGGTGAATCCCTCCATGAACTGCAGCCCGGCCAGCGGCCGCTTCCGGCGGGAGGGGTCCGGATTGTGGCTGTCGACCCGCGGCGTCCCGGGGGGACCCTCCGAGGCGTCGGTATAGAGCGGATCCTTCAGCGCCTCGATCTTCGCGCAGTACCTCTCCCCGCACCTGAAGACCACCACCGTCGATTTTGCGTTCTCCGTTTTCCAGCGCCCGAGTATCCCGTCGGCCTCCCCGGCAAAGGCGCTTGAGGCCATCAGCAGCAGAGCGGGCCATAACATTGCAATTTTCATAAGTTCTCCTCCTGTATTCCAATATACCCTCGCCCCTTCAGGGGAGAGGGTGGCCGGAGGCCGGGTGAGGGTAGTGTTAGCCAACTCTCTCCCTCACCCCCGCCCCTCTCCCGGTGTGCGAGGGGATATTGATTGCCCGTTAGGGACCGGTGATCTAAATCTCCGCCTCCACCAGGTAGAACTCGTCGTAGATCCTCTCCGGGGCGATCCCCACCCCCTCGTGCGAGCGGAGCCTCGCCGCCACCTGCGACAGCGACCAGACGTCCGGGTCGCCGTACCCCTTGCCGGCGAGCATCTCCCTGATCTGGGCGTCGGTTCCGCCCCACAGAAGCGGCTCCCCTTTCTTGGCCACGTACTTCGCGGTGAGGATCAGCTCCCGGCTCGGGATGTGGCCGTTGGCCTTGGCCGGCGGGACACAGTCGAAGATGAGCCGGCTGCCGTCGACGAAGAGCGTTTTCAAGGCCTTCAGGGTGTAGCGGACCGCCTCCTCCCGCAGGTAGTAGGAAACCCCTTCCCAGATGATGAAGGCGGGCTCCGGCCGCAGCATGCGTGACTCCTCCACCCGGCGTACCCAGTCCTCGTGGAAATCGACCGCCAGGTAGCGCACCTCCCCGTTCACGCGGGTGCGGTGCCGCTTGAGGAGATCGAGCTTCCCCTCCTGGGTCTTTGGGTGGTCGATCTCGATGAAGTGCACGTCCGGGTACTCCTTGCGGTGGGCGCGGAAGTCGTATCCCGCCCCCAGCAGGACCACCTGCCGGATCCCGCTTCGATAGGCCGCCTCCAGCCGGTCGTCGATGTGGCGGTAGCGAAGCGCCACCAGCTCGATGGTGCCCCGGTAGCCGGTGAGCGTGTTGGAGATCGCGCGCCCGAGCCGGTAGGTGAACGGTTTCAGGGCGGGGAGCGAAAAGAGCGGCTCGGCCCAGTGCCAGGGCCAGGGGAGCATCTTCAAAGAGAGCTCATCGACCATGATCCTCTTCCCGGACGGGGCGATGCTGGAGAGTGCCCGTAAGGCCACCACGTCTGCTGCTGTTCTGCTCGCCTTGTCTTTCATTGCGGCTCCTCTTAATTTTTCTCGGTGCTCTTTTCCCCAGGCTCGGCGTCGGCAAACCAGGTGAAGGGGTTGAGCAGGCGGGCCGCCTTCGCCAGCATCTGCTTCTGCTTGTGCAGCATCTCGCCCGCCACCCCCAGCGGCATGGTGATCTTGGCAGACCAGAGGTAGCTGACCGTCTTCTGCTCGAAGATCAACCCGGCGTAGGGGTTGTACACCGGCTTGGTGAAATCGGTGGAGTTGAGGTTGGTGCTCCCGTTGTCCTTGATGGTGAACGACCTGTTGATCAGGTAGCCGGCGGCCAGATCCACCGAGACGCCGCTGGGAAGCTTGATCCCGATCCCCGCCCCGTAGGAGTCGAGGTCGGGGAGGGCGTACAGGAGGTCGTAGAGGTTTCTCTGCGTAGAGCTGCGCCGCCGCTCGTATCCCGCCCGCAAAAGGAGCCAGTCGAGCGCCTGGAATTCCACCCCGAAGCCGTAGTTCCAGGTGTCCTTCAGGTTGCGGTTCACGTAGAGGACGTTGTCGCCCCCCGGGTACCCCAGGACCTTCACGAACTGCAGAAGCTGGATCTTCTGGTCGAAGACGATGGTGTCGTTCTTGATGGACGACCAGTTGGCCCAGTGGAGATCCCCGAGGAGCGCGAGCCGCGGGACCGGTTTGACCTTGACCCCCAGGTTGACGATCTGCGGAAAGGTGAAGTCCTCGGTCACCACGCCGCTTTGCACCGGGACCGCCTTGGTGGGAAGTCCGAGCATCCCCGAGATCACCATGAGGGTAGGGGAGCTCCCGAACCAGTTCACCATCCGCTGCCACTGGTCGGAATACTCGATGGTGTAGCGCCCGACCATGTGCGCGCTGATGGCGCTTTGGTAGCTAAGCCCCCCCTGGAACCAGTCGGTCGGCTTCCAGAGCGCCCCGAGGTTGTAGGAGGGGGTGAAGTCGTCGCGCATCCTGATGGTGGCGGTGGCGAGCTTGTCGTAGGGGCTCACCCCTCCGCCGAACCAGGGGGCGGGAAAGGTCAGCTCCGAGAGGATGGGGATCTCCAGGTCGCTCGTGGAGTTCCCCAGCACCCTGGTCATCGCCACCAGGTCGTTGGGGGAGCGCATGTCGAGTCTCGCCCCCATGGCGGTCTGTCCCAGTCCGACCGAGGCCCCGACCGAGAAGGTGTCGGAGACCTGGTAGGAGACCGCCGGCGCCGCGTAGATCAGGTGTTGGTGGTAGACCGACTGCCCCCCGAAACGGGCCGGGTCGTTGGGGTCGCCGTGGTTTACCCCGACCCCGAAAGGGGCGTACTGCCCGATGGCGAAGGTCCACTTCGACCCTGGCGCCCGGTGGGAAAAGCCGAGGCTCGGAGCGATGAGGGTGTTCACCTCGCCCAGGAACGGGATGTACATCTTGCCGCTGGTGCTGGTCCCCTGCGTCCCGGCCAGCGGGTCCTGGTTGAAGGAGCCGGCGAACCCCTTGAAATCGGGATCGGCGGTGAACTTGGAGGTCACCCTGATGATCGGGATGGTGAGCCCCTGGCTGATGAAATCTCCCTCGCTCATGAGCGACAGGCCGGCCGGGTTGTAGTGGATCGCCATGATCCCGGGAGGGGACGCGGTGACGTTGTTGCCGAGCGCCATCGCCTCGGTGTCGAGGGCCATCTGCTCATGAAAGGAGGCGCAGGCCGGCCCCGCCGTGAAAAAGACGATGCCCGCCACCACCGCCACCAGCGCCACCAGCACCGTCCGCCAGCTCCGACTGGTCCGACTGGTCCGACTGGTCCGACCCGCCGCCCTCGGCAGCCACGAATTGCCGCCCCGCCCCCTGTCCACGCCGCTACAGTTCAAACGGGACCCTGACCGTAAAGGAGAAGTCAGGATCGTTGTTGGTAAGCCCGATGCCGAGCTTGAGCGAAATCGACCGTGCCGGTGTTATCCGCCACCCCGTCCCGATGTTGAAGGTAGCCGAGGTCGAGCTGCCGTTGCGGAAATCGGTGCCGTTACTGAAGTGGTAGACGTTGCTGTAGTTGTAGGCGAACTGGGCGCTCATGTTGAGGGACGCCTTGTAGGAAAGGGCGTAGCCGAAACCGAGCGCCAGCGCCACCGAGCTTCCCGGGTCCACGCTGGTGAGCTTGCTGCCGTTGGACCAGTTCTGGTCGAGATCGCTCGCCTCGAAGCTGTAGGTGTAGATCAGGTTGGCGAAGGCGACCAGGGGATCGATGGTCTTGCTGAGCGAAGCCCCGGCGTTGAGCGAGTAAAAGCCGGCACCGGTGGCGAGCGAATTTTCCGTGTTGATCTTGTAGGGGCTGCTCCCCGTGGGGAAGCTGGCGCCGGCACTCAGGATGGTGACCGGCATATCGCCCCCCGCCTTGTACGGCTGGTACTGCATCCCGACGGAGACGTCGCCGAGGTCGGAGGCCTCCTGGGACGCGTCGCTTCCCACCTTGTTGAACTTGTAGCAGAAGGGGAGGGTGGCGTTGACCGACAGGTTCTCCTTCAGGCCGTACTCCGTGTAGACCTGGTTGGTGATGTTGTGGTTGCTCCGCTTCTCTACGACGGCGGCATCCTTGATGACGTCTCCGGAGAAGTAGGAGTAGTTGAGGGAGTACTCCAGCCCGATGTTCCCTTTCTTGATCAGCGTGTACTCGCGGCCGGCGGCGGTGAGGATGTCCTCGGCCTTTTTCTCCTTCTCCTCCTCGGTCACCTCCAGCTTCTTGCGGGCCTCCATCTCGGACTGCATCTTGCGCAGTTCCTGGCGGAGATCCTCCATCTGCTGCTCGATACCCTTCGGCGCCTCCTCATCCGCTGCGTCGTCATCGCCCGCCGCGTCCGCATCCCCGTCTCCATCTGCCTGTGCCGAGGCGACCGGCGACTGCCTCCCCTGCTGAGAGGCCGCCAAAGCGTCCCCCCCTTTGCGAAGGGGGGACCGGGGGGATTTTGCCTCCGTCCGCACCTCATCCGCCGCCCCGGAACCACCCTTGACCTCATCCGCCGCGACCACCCGGGGATGTCCGCCCACGGCCAGCATCACGACCGCGAACGCCAGAAGGAACCCATATTTCATCGACCACCCCTTCATGTGAGTTCCTTTCCCCCAGCCATCACTTCCCGTAGTACTGGAAAACCTTCGGGTTATCGATGATGAAGCGTCGATCCCGGTCATTGTTGGGGAGTTCCCTGTCCAAGACCAACCTGCGCGCCTCGTCCTCGTCGATGAACCGGAGATCGGCCTCCTTGAGCCTCAGGGCGCTGAGCCCCTTGCTCCCTTCCAGGCTGACCACGAAAAGGACGTTGTCGTACCAGATGTCCTTGAACTCCGACAGGGTGAAGCTGATGTCCCCGCGCCACGGGTCGGTGAGGAAGACATGCCCCTTGGCGACCCCTCTCAGCACCGCGAAGTGCCGGTACTCGAAGATCTTGATCGGGACCAGGCAGGGCGCCTCCAGCGTCTTCAGGTCCTCCAGATCGGCACGGTAGCCCACCCCCTGGTACCCAAGGACCGTCACGAAGCGCTTCATGTCCAAAAGGGAGAAGGCCCGCCGCTTGGCGATCTGCTCGCTGTCCCCGTAGCGGAGCAGCCCCTGGATGACCTGCTTTTCCGAGAGCTTCTCCCCCAACTGGAAGCGGAGCAGGATCGCCAGCGCCGCCGATCCGCAGCTGTAATCGAAGTTCTGCTTCACGAAGTGGCTCCCTTCGATCTCCGCCTGCGGCTTCACGTCGACCCTGATGCGCCCCGGCTGGCCGTCGGCCACCGCCAGGTTCATCTCCGCCTTCGGCTGGCCCTGGATCGGATGGAACCCCGCCAAAAGGGAGAGGACGATGGCGAATGCTGCCATGACGAGCATGCTGTTACCCCTTGGCGGTTCACGATTTCCCGGCCGTGCCGCTCCCCAACTCGATCTCGTAGCGGACGAACCCGTTTCCTTCGGCGCTGATCCCCAGGGTGTGGAGGTGGCTGGCGTCGTCGAAGACGAGGGCGGCACCCTTCACCACCGAGATGAGGCGCTTGGCCGCCTCCCTGCCGTCCACCACCACCAGCCACTGGGATCCCGAAAGCGCGGCGTAGGCGAAGTGCCGGGAGTCTTGGGAGAAGGTGGGGAGGGCCACGCCGTCGTAGGGTGCACCTTCCTTGCCGTCTAAGACGGTGAACCACTTGCCGCCGCGCTGGGCCAGGTAGGCGAGGTGCGACGAGTCCATGCTGAACTGGGGCGCGGTGACCTGGTCGTAACCGCCGGTCTCCTTGTCGTCGATAACCACCACCCATTTGCCGTCTTTCAGCGCGGCGTAGGACAGATGGCCGGAGTCCATGCTGTAGGCCGGCAGGAGGATGGTGTCGTAGGCGGGCCCCTCCTTGCCGTCGCGCACCATGACCGCCTTCTTCCCCTTCTGGGCCGAATAGGTGGCGTGCCGGGAATCCGGGCTGTAGGAGAGGAAGCCGACCTGGTCGTAGGCGGGCCCCTCCCGGCCGTCGATGACCATGACGTTCTTGCCGTCTTTCACCGCGAGGTACGAGACCCGGGAGGAGTCCGGGCTGAAGATGGGCATCGCCACGTCGTCGTAGCCGGGGCCTTCCTTGCCGTCCACCACCATGAAGGCCTTGCCGTCCTTTTGGGCGGCGTAGGCGAAGTGCCTGGAGTCGAGGCTGAAGGCGCAGGCGCCGACCCGGTCGTAGCGGGGAGCCTCCCGGCCGTTTTCCACGAAGAAGAACTTGCCGTCCTGCTTAACGCCGTAAACGAGCCGGGAGGAGTCGAGGCTGTAGAGCGGAGCGGAGACCGCGTCGTACTCCTTCCCCCTCTTGCCGTCGGCGACCAGGGCCATCTTCTTGCCGGTGACCGCCACGTAGGCGAGGTGCCTGGAGTCGGGGCTGAAGAGGGGGCTTCCCGGGGATTGCGCGATGGCGTCGTAGAGTTTCCCCTGCTTGTGGTCCCAGACGACCGCCTGCTTCTCACCTTTCTTGGCGATGTACGCCACGTGCCGGGAATCGGCGCTAAAGAGCGGGACCGTGACGGCGTCGTAGAGGTGGCCGTCGACGCCGTCGAGGTTGATCCTCCACTTCTCGCCGTTTTTGTAGGTGTAGGCGATCCGCTTGCCGTCCGGGCTGAAGAGCGGGGTACCCTTGCCGATGGCTGCCTGTACCGGAGACGACTTGCCGTCGGAAATCACCGTCATTCCGCCGTCGCGGCGCGCCATGAAGGCGAGCCTGCTGGAGTCGGCGTTGACCTGGAGGGAGGGGACGAACAGGTCCCATTCCTCGGAGAACGGTATGAGGGGGACGATCTTCTCGTTCAGCGGCGTCTGGCCGTGGGCCGGGGCCACCCCGGAGAGGGTGAGCAGGAGGAACGGGAGGACCATCCGGATGCCGCTGCGTTTCTTCAAATTCATGCTTCTCCTCCTCCAAGGATCCCGGCCTGCCGGCCGAACGTCCGGCCGACTGCGTGGTTCCCGCGACCCCCCTGGCCGTGTTTTGGCCGACAATATAAAACGACGTTCGTAAAATATTGCATAATCACCTTAACGTCAAGGATAATGTTGACCGCCGTGTTCATTTTTCTGGATGATGTACCGCAGAAACGGGAAGGGGGGGAGGGTGGAGGCGCGTTAACGCCGTACTGGCGGGATGATTCACGGAGTGAACCTGACGTTCATCCGGTGGACGCTGATTCCGTCGATCGCCATCGGGCCAAAGCTCGTGCTGCCGAAGGAGAGGTCCTCCACCCGGATCGAACCTTGGGCGGGGATGTTGAGGTTTGTCGATGCAACGCCGTTTTGATCCGTGCCGGCAGTGAAGTAGGCGGGGGCGTCGCCGCTCGAGGGGGCGTTACCGACATGGAAGTTGCCGCTCATGACCCAGCTCGAAGGGGCCTCGGGCGCGCCGGCGGCGCTGGCCGCGAAGTGGATCCCGCTCAGGGTGAACGCATCGGTCAGGTTGTAGCCGTACCGGAAGGCGCCTATGTCGGCCTTGGTGGTGTAGTCGAACTTGACCCCGCTGCCGTTGAGCGACGAGATCGCCAGCGTGCTCGGCCCCTCGGTGACCGGGCCGATCCGCAGGCTCCCCAGTTCCTGCCCCGCGAACTCGATGCTCTCGACGTTGTAGTAGCGCGGGTTGGTGCGGCTGGTGTCGGTGACGACGAGGGTGGGCTGTCCCGAGGCGTCGGTTACGATCCCGATGGTGGAAGGGTTTGGAGTGGTGCCGTCCGAGGTCCTGACCAGGAAGTTCCCTCCCGCCCCGTCGTCGACGGTGACACCCTTCAGGGTCAGCCAGTTGGGGGTGCTGCTCGTGTCGGAGATGGAGATGCTGCCGGCGGAGACCATCATGCCGAGGTCGGTGTCGATGCTGATGCCGGCCCGGCCGGAGACCCGCGCGAGCTCCCCTTCCTCCAGCGTTTTGAGGGCGGCGAAGGAGCGGCAAGGGATGCCACAGAGTATGATCGATATGAGAGCTATCGCCGCGATGCGCATGGTTTACCTTTCCTACTTACCTGCCTGCCGATCGACAGCTCCCTCCCCAAAAAGCGTCCCCGGCTTTGGCGGGGAGGGAGCTGTCTCTCATCTCCTAGTGGGTACCGATGTTGACCCAGCCGTTCATGCCCATGGCCATCTGGTTGATCCCCATGGTGCCGTAGGTCCCGCCGCCGGTCAGGTTGTTGTTGTCGGCGACTTTCACGTCGGCGATGAAGGAGCCCATGGTGAAGCCTAAGGCGCCGGAAGCGACGGAGTAGGTCTTGGCGACGTTGTCATAGGCGAGGGTCGAGGCAGACATGCTGCTGCCGGTGCCCAGGCCGATGTGGACGAAGCTCGACCCCATGCCGACCTTGCCGTAGAGGGCATAGTAGTAGTTGGCCAGGGCCTGGGCCTGGTCGGTGGGGGTGCCGGTCGCGAAGGCGCCGAGCAGGTTGCCCTGGGCGGTGGCCAGCCCGGCGTCACTGGTGTCGACGGTGGCCACCTTGATGGAGAGCGGACCGACGATGTGGAGTTTCGCGATGTTCATGTTGGCGAGGCCGACGTACCCGGCGGTGGTGGAGGTCTGGGCGCCGCTCGGGAAGGCCGCGGAACCGGAGGTGCTGGTCACGCTGCCGGCGGTGTTGCCCCAGGAGAGGGCGGCGGCGGTCAGCTTGTCGACGGTGACGTCGAGGTCGAAGACCACGCCGGAGCCGCTGTTGGCGGCGGCACCGTTTAGCTGGTTGGCTGCATAAATGTCGACCTTGCTGCTCCCGTTGAGGTCCATCACCATGTTACCGAGGTGCATGGAGCCGAGTTCCTGGGCAAGGGCGCTGCTGGTGACGACCTGGTGATTGGTGGTGTTGCCCAGCGCCACGGTGAAGTCGATGCTGTTGGCGGCGATTTCGAAGGAGCCGAGGCCGATGCGGACGTAGGTGGTACCGGCGGCCTTGTTGCCGGTGGCGCTGTCCGCGGTGAGGACGTCGATCCTCATCGGAGCGGCCTGCGAGATGAAGTAGGCAGTGGTGGCGCCCCCTTGGCGGGCGGCCTCTACGGCGTCGATGGCTGCTACCTGGCCGGGCTGCTTGGCCTCCAGGGTGGCCACCGCCTGGGCTTCGGTCATCCCCTGGGCCACCAACTGGTCGATGAGGGTGGAGATCGTCACCGCGCCGAGGACATCGGGGCGCAGCTTCACGGTCAAGTTGTCGATCTTGAAGTTCTTCATGCCGATCCAGCTCATTTTGCCGGAGCCGTCATCCTGGCCCCAGCCGATGGCGTCGGCATTGACGTCGAAGCGGGCATCCACGTCGATGGAGACGCCGGCCTGGCCGGTTACCCCTTGCAGGGCGCTGTCGTTGATCATGGTCTTTGCGTGGGCTGCGCAGGGCAGCAGGGCCAGCATCGATGCGACTACCAAAGTCTTTTTCATTGTTCCCTCCTGGTTGATTTCTTCCTCGATTTCACAGCAAGTTCTTTCCGTAATTCGTCATGCCCGATTCACTGTTTGGCCGGTTCACCTCCTCTTTCGTTGTGGCGTCATCCTGAATAAACTTCCTCACCCGGGCCCCGTTCCCCCCTCAATGAGGCGGGAGGAGAAGGGAGCGGTCAAAGCTTGGTCGCGTTCCCCATGTTCACCCACACCCCCCGGCGGGCACCGGAGAGCTCGATGTCGATGGAGAGCTCCGTGTGGTTGAACTGGTAACTCTGGACGCCCAGCGATCCGCGTTCCACTTCCTTGCCGCCGATGATGGCGCTCAGGCTCTGGAAGTTGGCCGTCAGTTGCCCGGTGACGTCCTTGGACCCCATGGTCAGGCTCAATAGCCTGCGGTTGGCGGGATCGTTCACCGTGGCGGGATCGAAGACCGCCTGGAAATAGAAGCCGTTGAAGGTGAGATCGTTGCTCGTGGTCCCGAGCTTCACCTGGGTCCAGTTCTGGTCCCACCCTTTCCCCGAGCCGGTTCCCTTGTCCCAGTACCCCATGGAGAGCGTGTCGATCTCCGTGTAGGTGGAGATGCTCACTCCGGAAAAGTCGGCGTTGGCAACCCCGCCCGACATGGTGAAGCTCGAGAATCCCTGTCCCACCACCGCCGAGAGTTCGCCGTCCGCCATCGCCCTCATGGCGGCGAAGGAAGGCGAGGTCCACATCAACAGCAGGATGGCCAGCGTCAGCGCTACCCGGAGCGGGTGAGCGGTCCCTGTGCCTCTCTTTTCTCCCCTGGCGGTGATTTTCATCGCGTCCCCTGCCGGGCGGTTGGCTTTCGCCGGCCGCCTGTCTTTTGTGATTGCATTTTTATAGAACATTGTTTATCTAAGGATTAACAGCGTGGTGACATCAACGTCAAGGTTAATGATCCCGGGAAATTTTAAATCAGCGATCCGTACCCGCTCTGCATACGCCCCGGAACCTGAAGCTTGGCCTGCAGATGACAAGTGATATCGAGGGGTTGCGGCTAGAAATGGTGCACTGGACGGGGCGGCAGGTTTTTGGATGGCCGTGTTCGGGGAGAAAAAATCTGGCGGAGAGAAAACCCCTCACCCTTCGTTTTACTAGACCAGACCGGCAGATTGCTAGACCAGATTTTGCCGTAAACCAATGTTCTCTTTTTTAAAACATGAGACGGAGAGAGTCGTGAAGCTTTTGCACAAGAAAGTGGCCCAGGGGGTGGTGGACGCCATATTGGAAGGGGAGTTTCCGGTGGGGGGAGCCCTGCCGGGCGAGCGTGAGCTGGCGATGCGATTCACGGTGAACCGGGCGACCGTGCGGGAGGCGCTGGAACTGCTGTCTCAGGCGGGGTGGGTCACCGTGAGAGAGCGGCGGGCGACCGTGGTCAACGATTTCTGGATCGACGGGACCCTCGACCTCGTCCCCTCCATGCTCTCCAGCGAGACCTCGTTCCCGGTCGATTTGGCCATCAACATGCTGGAGGTGCGCACCGAGATCTCTCCTCACTATGTCCGGCTCGCGGTGGAAAAGGACAGCCCCCAGGTGATCGCCTTCCTGGCCAAGGCACGCAAGCTCAACGACACCCCGAGTGCCATCGCCAAGTTCGATTGGAATCTGCACAAAAACCTGGCCGTCCTCTCCGGCAACAAGTTCTACCCGCTGCTTCTCAACAGCTTCGCCAAACTCTACTTCCGCATGAGGGGGCAATTCTTTGCCACCGACGAGTTCCGCACCCTCGCCCGCGGTTACTACCAAAAGCTGATGCGGGCTGCCATAAACGAGGACTCCGCCGAGGCCGGGGAGGTTACCCGCACCACGATGAACCAGCGGCTCCACATCTTCAAGCGGCAGGTCGCCGCCCAGGCGGAGCAGACACACGACCATGCGGCCGGTACTCCCTCCGCCGCGCCGGGCGCCGCCCGATGAGGCATAGTACCGACGGCAATTCGATTGGTGACCGTCCTGGGGCAATCGAGCAGTCCGGCGCCCAGCCGGCTATCGACTCTCTTTCGCCAATTCCAACTCTCCCTCCCCTTCAAGGGGAGGGGCTGGGTGAGGAGGGGGTGAGGGACCGGGTGAGGACGGCGATGCTGGCCCTCCTGCTTCCCATCTTGCTTTTGGTCAGTCCGCCCTCTTCCGCCCACGCCTTCTTCGAAGAGGGGTCCATGGCGCTGATCCCGATGACCGGGGCGGCGAGCTTCGACTCCAATGGCCGCAGCGGAGTCTCCCCGACCGGCACCCTGAAGTTGGATTGGAAGCCCCGCTCCGGCGAGCATCCCGCGGGGTTGAACGGGGAGGCCGCCTTGAGTGTCTGCCGGCTGGTCCCTTCCTCCGAGACCCGGACCGGGGAGAATTATTCATTCAAGATCGGCCCCCTCTGGGCCTTTACCCCTTACCGCGGCATTACCCCGATCGCCACTGCCAGCTTCGGGCTCCTCTACGGCAACAGCAACCCCGAGACGAAGACCTCGTTGAATCCCTTTGTCTCCTTTGGCGGCGGAGTGAGCTTTCCGCTGAACGACCACGTGGCCCTCCGGGCCGAGGTAAGCCGGTTTCAAACACTGGAGATCTCGGTAGCGAGCGGGTACGAGGTGGGAGTGGGGCTGAGCTACCATTTTCGGACTCCGCCGCCGGCACCTAAGCAAAAAGAAAATACCTTGGCCAACAGCTTTCCGGAGCCGGATCGGGCTGCCAGGGCGGGTGCGGAAAGATTCGGCGAGCCGTGGCCTCTGGATAGTGACGGTTTCGCCGTCGTCAAAAGGCCCCCCGGGGATGATGGGAATGGTCATCCCTTGGCAAGCGGAGAACTGGAGGCGGGAGCAGGTGTCGATGGTGTTATAGCGGAAGGGATCACTCTTGAGGAGGTCGTCAGGAATAAACCGGTCGTCGCCGCGGTCACCTCACGCCCCGTGCCGGCAGCGCCGCGGGCGCCCAGGCAAAAGAGAGATCCTGCGGCGGGGGGAACCGGCACCTCCCGTTCACGGAGTTTTCCCCCCAACTATGGTGAACCGTCGTTGGCCGGGCTTTCCGGAGTGCGAGCGGTAGAGGTGATGGGATTCCCATCGGGCTCGCTGGAGATCCCTCCCTCCCTTCGCCCCCAGCTGAAAAAAGCAGTCGATCTCACCCGCGCCGATCCCACCTTACGCATACGCATCGCCGCGCACACCGATGCGAGCGGCCATCCCCACGCCAACTACCAGCTCTCCAGTAGGCGGGCCCGCCGCATCGAGCGCTACCTCGTGCGGGACCTCGGCGCCGATCCCCGGACCATCACCGCCAAGGGATACGGCCATTACCAGCCCGTGGTCGGCAACGACACCTCTGCCGGAAGAGCCTTGAACCGCCGCGCCCTGGTCATCGTTCAGGAAAAGTGATTTTTTAAACCACAAGGAGAGGATATGCCGTCCTACGATTTCGATTTCATCGTTATCGGTTCCGGTTTCGGCGGAAGCGTTTCCGCCCACCGGCTTACCGAAAAGGGATACCGGGTAGGTGTCCTGGAGATGGGGAAGAGGTGGCGCCCCGAAGATTTCCCGCACTCCAACTGGAACCTTCCCCGTTACCTCTGGCTCCCCCGCCTGGGGTGCCATGGCTCCTTCCGGATGACGCTCTTTCGCCACGTCTTCGTGCTGAGCGGCGCCGCCGTCGGGGGGGGATCGCTCAACTACGCCAACGTCCTCCTGGTCCCGTCCGAGCGGGTCTGGACCGATCCGCTGTGGGGAGGCCTCAAAAAGTGGAGCGAGGTGATGCCGGCGCACTACGCCACCGCGAAACGTATGCTCGGGGTGACCCGCAACAAGTCGCTGGCTGCCGCCGACGAGCAGTTGCGGCAGGCCGCCGGCAGCCAGGGCGTCGGCCAAACCTTTTATCCCACCGACGTCGCCATCCATTTCGGGACCAAGGGGGCGAGCGAGCCCGATCCCTTTTTCGGGGGGGCGGGGCCGGAGCGAACCGGCTGCGAGTTGTGCGGCGGTTGCATGGTCGGCTGCCGGTCGGGCGGGAAAAATACCCTCGACAAGAACTATCTCTATTTCGCGGAAAAGGGGGGAGCGGTGGTCATCCCCGAGACCATGGTCACCTCGGTCACTCCGCTTGGCTCGAGCGGCGACGGAAGCGGCGGCTACGAGATCCGGGCCGTAAATTCAACCGGAGGGCCGCTGAAAAAAGAAAGGATCTTCCGCTCGAAAGGGGTGGTCTTTTCCGGCGGCGTGCTCGGGACGGTACCGCTTCTGATGGCGATGAGGGAAAAGGGAAACCTGCCGAAATTGAGCCCGGCGCTGGGTGAGGTGGTGCGGACCAATTCGGAATCGATCATCGGCGTCCGCATGCCGGGAAAAGCCGGCGACATGAGCGAGGGGGTGGCGATCGGTTCGGGGATCTACGTCGACGACCATACCCATATCGAGGCGACCCGCTATCCTGCCGGTTCCGACGCGCTGGGGCTTTTGATGACACTTCTCGCCGGAGGCACCCCCGGCCTCGGGAGGATCGTCCGCTGGGCCCTGTCCAGCCTGGCCCGCCCCTGGAGCTTCCTTAAGGCCGCCAACCCGGTCGGCATGGCCAGGTCGACCCTCATTCTCCTGGTCATGCAGGACCACGACAGCCGGATCAAGCTTCGCCTGAAGCGCTCCTTGATCCCCCCGTTCCGGAAAACCGCCGCCACCGAAGGAGCACCCATCCCGGCCTTTATCCCGCAGGCCAACACCTTCGCCGAGCGGATGGCCAACGAGGCGGGAGGCGTGCCGGTCACCTCGCTCACGGAGATGTTCTTCAAGGTGCCGACTACCGCCCACATCCTGGGCGGGGCGACCATGGGGAAAAATGCGGGCGAGGGGGTTGTCGACGGGGAGCAGCGGGTCTTCAACTACCGGAACATGTACGTCTGCGACGGAAGTGTGGTGAGCGCCAACCTCGGCGTCAACCCGAGCCTGACCATAACCGCGCTGGCCGAGCACGCCATGAGCCATATAAAGCCGGCTGCGGAGACGGACTGGAGGGCGATCGGGACGCCGGTTTCCTAACCCCATCCTCACCCCCGCCCTCCCCTTGAAGGGGAGGGTGAGTGTGAAAAAAGGGGGGGGTGGATGGGGAGACCGGATTAGTTGTTTGGGGAGGCGGAGCGGTCTGCCCCGGGTATTCTCCCCTTCAAGGGGAGGGACAGGGTGAGGATGGGGGGGAGGTGGCAACCGCGGCTTATTTAATTTGCTGAGATGGTGATCGACCCCGTCATCCGCGCCGTCAGGTTGGTGATCCCGAAGCTTCCCAGCTCGCCTCCCACGCCGGGGGCCGGGCCGAGGCGGATGGAGTCGATGGTGAAGCTGTCGATCTGCAGGGTCATGTCGGTGAGCCTGACCGAGACTCCGTTGACCTGCACGAGACCCGCGGCATCCCTGTTGGTCACCACGTCGACTGTGAGCGGCGAGCCGAAGGTAGCCGATCCCTGAAGATGGAGACCGCACAGGCTGAGGACGCCGGCCGTGGTGTTGCCTCCGATCCCAGCGGGGCCTTTGTAGTACATGACCTCGTCGGTAATGTCGAAACCGATGGTGCTCGCCGAGATGGTGATGCCGGACTGCCCGTAGATTTTTTCCAGCTCCGCATCCTGGACCGGGCGGATCTGGGCATAGGCAGCCGGGATGCTCAAGAAAGAGAACAGCAGTATGGCCGCAGTATGTAGCGTGAGCCTTTTCATGTTACCTCCCTGACGAATTAACTATTAACTGGCAGTAATGGCCGGGTTATTAGGTTTTGTTCCTTATAACGATGTTTACAATGCTGTGAGTGCCAATGCCTCGCTTCAGGAATTAAGGTAAGTGATTGTAAAAATAGAAGGAAATCACCGAGAAAGTATATCTCTTTGCTGCCAATAATCAGTCCTTCAATTCCCTTGAGAGGGGAAGGGAGGGATTTGTCAGGCAGAGGGAGCAAAAGAAGGAGTTATCGATGAATGAGATATTCGGACCTTCCAACCGGGTGCTGGAGGTGGACCTGACCAAGCGAAGCTTCACCACGCACACCGTTTCGGAGCTGGAGCGGAGGGAGTACCTGGGAGGCAAAGGGTTGGGGCTCAAACTGCTCAACGACCGGATGCTGCCCGGCACGGACCCGCTCGCTCCCGAGAACATCGTGGCGGTGATGCCCGGGGTCCTGATGGGGACCGGAGCCCCCTGCACGGGGCGTTTCGCCACGGTGACCAAGTCCCCTCTGACCGGCATCTACACTTCGTCTTCCTGCGGCGGCCCCTTCGGGATGGCGCTCAAGACCGCGGGATGGGACGGCCTGCTGATAAAGGGATGCGCGGACTCGCTGGTGTACCTGGTGATCGACCACGAAGGGGTGCGTTTCGAGGACGCCACCCTCGTGGCCGGGCTGGACACCCAGGACGTGCAGGCGAAACTCTGCGGCCAGGGTGACGGCGCGCTCGCCATCGGCCCGGCCGGCGAGAACCTCGTCCTCTTCGCCAATGTCGCTTCCGGCCAGCGCTACCTCGGCCGGGGAGGGGTAGGCGCCGTCTTCGGATCGAAGCGGCTCAAGGCGGTGGTAGCCAGGGGAGGGCGGTTCAAGATCCGCCCCAGGGATTTCGAAGACTTCGAGAAGCTGCGCAAGAGGGCGACCGAGTTCCTGACCTCCAACAAGACCACCGCCGAGGTGTTGCGCAATTTCGGAACCGCCGGCAACACGCCCTGGGCGAAGCGCCACAACATGATGCCGGTGAACAATTTCCAGGATGGGACCCACGAGCGGATGCTGGATCTGTCCGGCCAGTCGATGGCGCCGCGGCACGGGATGAAACCGCACACCTGTAAGCCGTGCACCATTCTCTGCGGGCACCGCGGGCGGTTCGCGGGAGGAAAGGAGTTGCCGGTTCCCGAGTTCGAGACCGTGGGGTTGCTGGGATCGAACCTGGGGATCTTCGATACCGATCTCATCGCAGAGTGGAACGAGATCTGCTCGCGCCTGGGAATGGATACCATCTCGGCGGGGGGGACTCTGGCCTGGGTGATGGAGGCGGGCGAGCGGGGACTGGTGCAAACGGGACTCCGCTTCGGGAAGGCGGAGGGGATCGCGGATGCGCTCGAGCAGATCGCCTACGGGGAAGGCTTCGGCAGGGAGATGGGGCAGGGGAGTCGCGCCCTCTCCCGGAAGTACGGCGGGGAGGAATTCGCCATCCATGTCAAGGGACTGGAGATGTCGGCCTATGACCCGCGCGGCGCTTTCGGGCAGGGGCTCTCCTATGCGGTGGCCAACCGTGGGGGATGTCACCTCTCCGCCTATCCCGTCGCTCTGGAGGCGATGTTCGACCTGATCTCCCCCCATTCGGCGAGTGGCAAGGCCGAGTGGACCGCCTTCCTGGAGAACGTCTACGCCTGCATCAATTCACTCCACACCTGCCTCTTCACCTCGTTCGGCTACATCTTCGAGTCGCCGCTCACCAAGCGGACCCCCGACATCATCCTGGGGAAGCTGATGCAGTACTTGCCTTCGGTGGCGATTGCCCTTACCGACGTGAGTCTCTTCTCGGGGCTGTGGAGTTCGGTAACCGGAATACCGATGTCGCGGCGGGAATTCATCGAGGCGGGGGAGAGGATCCACGTGCTCGAGCGGACCATGAATACCCGGGAAGGGATCTCGCGTAAGGACGACACCCTGCCGGGCCGGATGCTCAAGGAAGCGCGGAAGTCGGACGTAAAGGGAAAGACGATACCACTCGGGGAAATGTTGGACAGGTACTACCAGATGAAAGGTTACGACGACAACGGCATCCCGACCGGCGTGACCCTGCGGAGGCTCAAGCTGCTTTAAGGCGACCGAAAGCCCTGCGCCCCACTAAAAAACCTGCCCTCACCCGGCCTGCGGCCACCCTCTCCCGGAGGGAGAGGGCCATGCATCCGTCCCCCCCCGCCCCTTTAGGGGAGAGGGGCAGGGGTGAGGGAGGTTCAAAAATCCACCCTCACCCGGCCTCCGGCCACCCTCTCCCCCAACGGGGGCGAGGGTAGAATGGTCCGTGCCCACGTGCGTGATGAAGAGCGTAGGGTGGGCACCACGTGCCCACGCGGGTCCCAAAAGTGAATGGTGGGCAGTGCAAAAGAGAATGGTGGGAGGGGGCTGCCCACCCTACGAGTGAAGAGCGCTGGCGCGAGGTTCCCTCCCCTTCAAGGGGAGGGACAGGGTGAGGGGGCAATTTAGTCGGCCAGGATCGTGATCCCGCCCGTCATATGTACCGTCATGTTGTTGATCCCGAAACTCCCGAGACTCCCCCCTATGCCGGGCGCGCTGCCGAGGCGGATGGTGTCGATGTAGAAGGTGTCGATCTTCAGTGTCATGTCCGAGATCTTCATCTCCAGCCCCGCCACCCTGGTTACCCCGTTGGGGTCCTTGACGGTGGCGACCTCGATGGTCAAGGGTGAGGCGAAATCGGCCGAACCCTTAAGCTTCACCCCGCAAAGGCTCAGAAATCCCGCACTCGACCCGGGCCCGATCCCGTCTGCGTCGCGGTAGTAAATGGTGCCGGCGGTCATGTCGAAGCCGAGGTTGCTGGCCGATATGGCGATCCCTGACTGCCCCGTGATCTCGCCCAGCGCGTGATCGTCGATGGGGAGCGGCTTCGCCTGGACCGCGCTCCCTGCCGCCACCGTCAAAAGAAAAAGAGTTCCTGCCACCAGCGACCGAATCTTCATAACTTCCTCCTTGTGGGGGGCTTCCCGCGATACTCGCTGTTCGCCCGCGACCCAATCCCCATATCCCCCCGTCCTCCGGGAGAGGGGCAGACACCTCATATCCCCTCGCCCCTTCAGGGGAGAGGGGCAGGGGTGAGGGAGGTTTTAAAATCCACCCTCACCCGGCCTTCGGTCACCCTCTCCCCCAAAGGGGGCGAGGGTATGAGGAAAAGGCCTTCGGCCACCCTCTCTCAAGGGGGGGCGAGGGGGCTGCCCACGGACATTCGCAAGTCGCATGCCTGACCTTTGTGTTTAACTAACTGACCGATTTGACAGTGAATTATTGAAGATGCCGCCCGCAGTCCACCCCTGGTGAAGATCGGCAAATGAACACCCTCCGATCCCTGGTCCTGTAAAAATGCCTCTGTTATCGATTGGGTAGGACGCCCGGCTGGGCGTGTGCAAGGGGTGAAAGCAGCGACTTATTTTGAGCAGGGGAAGGAAGAAAAAAAAGAAGTGGCGTGATAAATTTCGTACTTGACATCGACGTTAAGGAGAAGTATAAAACGGTTACAAAAACAAACGGGGGGACAGAACCGCCGTCGATTCCCCACGAGGAGGCCGAAGCCGCCGGACTAAAGAGCGGATTTCCTGGTAACTGCAGGCCAACCAGGCGCAAAGTGACGGCGTGGCCCCCGAACATGCCGGAAAAGCGGGCCTTCATCTCCCCGATCAAGAAGGGTGGGGTGGCACCGCAAACCAAAAAAATTTACATTTTCGATTGACGTTAACGTCAAATAGCTTTATAAAGCAGTTCTAGGACGAGGTGGTCCATGGAAGCAACCAGAGAGATTTACTGGAACGTCGGGCATGGGGTCGTACTTCCCATGTATTTCTTCGCCATCGTCGCCTTTGGCGTCTTCGGATACGGAGTGTATCGGCGGCTTCCGGTATACCGGCTGGGCAAGCCGCTCGACCGGCTGGACCAGCTCCCGCGCCGCATCCGGTTACTCGTCGGGCGGGTGCTGTCGCAGTCCAAGGTTTTGAGGGTGCTCGACCCGGGGAGCCTGCACGCTCTCTTCTTCTGGAGCTTCGCACTCCTTTTCATCGGCACCTTGCTGGTGATGGCCCAGGCCGACTTCCTCCACCCGCTCTTTGGAATCACCATACTCAGGGGCGTCTTCTACCGGGGATACTCCCTGGTCCTCGATGTGGCGGGACTTCTGGCCGCCGTGATGCTCGGCCTGCTTTTGGTGCGCCGCTTCTTCGTGAAGGCCAAGGAGATCGAATCGATCCGCGACGACTACGTGGTCCACGCCCTTTTGATGGCCATCGTGGTCACCGGTTTCGTGGCCGAAGGGGTGAGGATGGCGGCCACCGAAATCGTGCAGAATCCCGATCTCGCGCGCTTCTCGCCGGTGGGGAGATGGGTGGCCGGCTTCTTCGTGGCGCAGTCGCCGGAGTCGCTCTCCCGGATTCACAAGGGGCTTTGGTGGGTGCATTTCTTCCTCGCCATGGGATTCATCGCCGCCATCCCCTTTACGAAACTTAGGCACCTGGTGACCACCTCGGCCAACTACCTCTTCGCCGACTTAGGCCCCAAGGGGGCGCTGGCCACCATCAACCTGGAGGACGAGACGCTCGAACAGTTCGGGGCCGCCAAGGTAACCGATCTCAGCTGGAAAGACATCTTCGACGCGGACGCCTGCACGAGCTGCCAGCGCTGCCAGGACCGCTGCCCGGCCCACAACACCGACAAGCCGCTCTCCCCGATGAAGCTCGTGAAGAAGGTAGGGGAGATCGCCCAGACCGAGCCGGATAAGAGCCTCCCGGAAGCGATCGGCGAAGATACCCTCTGGTCCTGCACCACCTGCCGGGCCTGCCAGGAGATCTGCCCCGCCGGGGTCGAGCACGTGAACAAGATCCTTGAGATGAGAAGGAATCTGACCCTGATGGAGGGGTCCTTCCCGGGCGACGAGGTCCGCACCGCCGTCGGCAACATCGAGGTGAACGGCAACCCCTTCGGCCTCGCCTACGCGGCCCGCGGCGACTGGGCGGATGGGCTCCCGGTGACGGTGATGGAAAACGGCGGCGAGGTCGACGTCCTCTACTTCGTCGGCTGCTACGCCTCCTTCGACAAGCGAAACCGCGAGATCGCCAAGAGCTTCGTCACCATCTGCGACGCGGCCGGCGTCCGGGTGGGCATCCTCGGCAAGGAAGAGAAGTGTTGCGGCGAGCCGGCCAGAAAACTCGGCAACGAGTACCTCTACCAGACTACCGCCGCCGAGAACATCGAGCTCATCAAGGCCTACGGGGTCAAGAGGATCGTCACCACCTGCCCGCACTGCTTCAATACGCTGGCGCGCGACTACCGCGACCTGGGGCTCGACATCCCGGTGGAACATTACACCACCTACCTCGCGGCCCTCATGGAGAGCGGAAAACTGAAACTCAAGCCGGAGCCGTTCCACTTCACCTACCACGACTCCTGCTACCTCGGGCGCTACATGAACATCTTCGAAGAGCCCCGCACCATCCTCGCCAAGGCAGGGGGAGAGCTCTCGGAGATGGAGAAGAAGGGGCTGGAGAGCTTTTGCTGCGGAGCGGGGGGCGGTCGCATCCTGGCCGAGGAAAAACTGGGAAGCCGCATCAACGTAGCGCGCGTGCAGATGGCGCAGGAAACCGGGGCACCGCTATTGATCTCCAACTGCCCGTTTTGCCTCACCATGTTCGAAGACGGCATCAAGACCGGTGGGGCCGAAGGAAAGCTCGTGGTGAAGGACCTGGCGGAAGTGGTCGCCGGGCGGCTGGTCGGGCTAAAGGCAAACACGTGTTCTATGTTCTACGTTCCAGGTTGAGAAGCCAGCGGCGAACGGCCGGTTTCATCAGGCGGAGGACATGGAATGAGTGTGGGACGGTGAGTGATTCGAGTCGCAGTTAACATAGAACCTAGGACATAAAACAGGTGTGAAGATGGCCGCGGAACCGAAAGTGAAGACCAAAACCTGTTACGGGGTGAAATCGATCGAGGAGTCCTGGTCCCTGCTCACCCTGCTGTTCGAGTCCCGGAGGGGAATGACCCTTACGGAGCTGATCATGGCCAGCGGCATCAGCAAGAACAAGACCTTCCGCCTGCTGAGCACCTTCGAGAAGCAGGGGATCCTGGACAAGGACCTTTACGGTGTCTACTCGCTGGGAAGCTCGGCCTCGATGGCGGCCCGCAAGGTCCTCTGGAGAGGAAACGTCGGCGACGCGGTCGATCCGGCCCTCAAAAAACTGGCCGGCCTGCTCGACGAATCCGTCTACTTCGCCCACCGGAGCGCCACCCGGACCACCCTCATGTACATGGCCGATTGCACCCAGAAGGTGCGGGTCCGCTCCCTGGTCGGCTCGGTCTTCAACGAGCGCGCGGCCTGCGAAACGGTCGAGGCGGGGAAGGCGATGGAAGGGGTGAGAATTACGGTCGGCGCCGTCGATCGGGAGGTGACCACGGTGGCGCTCGATCTGGCCCCGCTCGGAGAGGAAGGATTCAGCTCGGTCATGGTGATCGCCCCGAGCTTCCGGATGACTCCCCAGCGGATCCGCGGCGAGATCGTCCCCGCGCTGCGGGAGGCGGTCCGTGAGCTCAAGAAGGAGCAGTCCGAGCCCAAAAGGCGGAGGTCCCAGCCGGGAGTCGTCCACCTCACGACCCCGCGGGCTGCCGCAAGGCCACATCCGGAGATGGCAACCTACAGCGCGGGGATGCCGTAGCCGGCACCGGCCGTACAGGTCGGCAGGTCGGCAGATCGGTACAGTCGGTACAGTCGGTACAGTCGGTACAGTCGGTACAGTCGGTACAGTCGGTACAGTCGGTACAGTCGGTACAGTCGGTACAGTCGGTACAGTCGGTACAGTCGGCGGCTCCCGCCGGAGACTTTTTCATGCACAGACGCACAACAGGGACAAGGGGAGGTAGCACATGAAGATCTTAGTCTGTATCAAACAGGTTCCGGACATGGAATCCCGCTTCAAGCCCGACGCCGCCGGCGTATGGTTCGCGGAGACCGATCTCGCGTTCCGGATGAACGAGTACGACGAGTATGCCGTCGAGCAGGCGGTTCGCCTCAAGGAGCAGTTGGGCGACGCGCCGGAAGTCACCGTCCTCTCCATCGGCCCGGACCGGGTGGTCGAGGCCATCAAAAAGGCGCTCGCCATGGGATGCGACCGCGCGGTCCACGTCCAGGATCCCGCCGTCCACCTGAAGGATCCCTGGCAGATCGCCTCCATCATCGCCGCCTACGCCAAGGACCAGGGCTTCGACCTGGTGTTCACCGGGATGCAGTCCCAGGACCGCGGCTCCGCCCAGGTCGGCGTCACCGTGGCCGAGCACCTCGGCATCCCCTGCGCCACCACCCTGGTCGGCTTCGCCTACGACAACGGCACCGTCACCGCCAAGCGTGAGCTGGAAGGTGGCGTGAAGGGGGTGGTCAGGATGAAGACCCCGGCGCTGGTAACCTGCCAGCTCGGCCTCAACACCCCGCGCTACCCGACCCTCCCCAACATCATGAAGGCGAAGAAGAAGGAGATCGCCGCCATCCCGGTGGCCGACCTCCTCACGGTCGAGTCCCTGGCCGTGACGGCCAGCTTCCATGCCCCGGCCAAGAAGGGGGGCGGGATCGTCATCGAAGGTGAGATCGCGGATCAGGTAACCCGCGTCATCTCCCTGCTCAAAGAAAAAACCGCGGTGCTGCGCTAGGAGGCGACCATGAAAACCTTACTTATCGGTGAATACAGGGACGGCAAACTGCTCGATTCCACCTATGAACTCCTGGGCTTCGCGGAGCAGCTCGGTGCCGAGACCGCGCTCTTCCTGGTGGGAAGCGAAGCTGCGCTGCCGGCCTGCGGCGGGAAGCTCTACCTGGCCCCGGCCTCCGAGGCGGGCGAATTCAACCCGGACCTGCACAAGCAGCTGGTCCTCGAGGCGGTCAAGAAGGAGAATCCGGACTGCATCGTCTTCATCCACTCCTCCTACGGCTGGGACCTCGCCCCCCGCGTCGCCGCCTCCCTCAAGGCCGCCCAGGTCTCCGAGGTCGTCGCCATCAAGGACGGCGGCTACGAAGTCGGCTGCTGCAACGGGAAGATGAGGCGGCTCATCAAGCCCGCCACCGCCCAGGCGGTCCTCACCATCCAGGCCGGCGCCTTCCAGCCGGTCCAGCCGGGCGGCTCCCCCCAGGTCGAGAAACTCGCCGCCTCCGCATCGGGCGCCATGGAATTCATCGGCTACGAGCCGGCCGAGGAGAAGGCGGTCGACCTCGCCAAGGCCGAGGTCATCGTCAGCGCCGGCCGCGGCATCGGCAAGAAGGACAACGTCTCCGTCATCGCCGCGCTGGCCAAGGCCCTCGGCGGCGAGCTCGGTGCGAGCCGCCCCGTGGTCGACGCCGAATGGGTCACCCACGACCACCAGGTCGGCACCACCGGCCAGACGGTCTCCCCCAAACTCTACGTCGCCTGCGGCATCTCCGGTGCCATCCAGCACCTGGCCGGCATGAAGAAGTCCGACTTCATCCTCGCCATCAACAAGGACAAGGACGCCCCGATCGGGGAGGTGGCCGACGTACTGGTGGTCGCCGACCTGATGCAGTTCGTTCCCGCACTGACCGCCCGACTCACGTAACTTCTGTTTGGTCGTATAACTGACCCCATCCTCACCCCCACCCTCCCCTTGAAGGGGAGGGAGAGCTTGGAAAGTGGGAGAAGGATGGTGATTTCAGGACCACCCCCGCCCAAGGTACCCTCCCCTTCAAGGGGAGGGACAGGGTGAGGATGGGGGGGCCCGCTCACCTGAGCTGGGCATACACTCTATCTCTGTCTGGAGACTGCCGTGAACATTCATGAGTATCAAGCCAAGGCAATTTTACGCAAATTCGGCGTGCCGGTTCCCGACGGGCACGTCTGCTACAACGGCGCCAGCGCCCGCGAATGGGCCAAGCGTCTGGGGGACGGCCCGTGGGTAGTGAAGGCCCAGATCCACGCCGGCGGGCGCGGTAAAGGGGGGGGCGTCAAGCTCGCCAGGACCTCGGAAGAGGTCCGGCTGATCGCCCGCGACATGCTGGGGATGACGCTCAGGACCCACCAGACCGGACCAGAGGGGAAGGTCGTCACCCGGGTGCTGGTTGAGAACGGCTGCAACATCGGCCGCGAGCTCTACGTGAGCCTCCTGGTCGACCGTGCAACCTCCAAGGTGACCGTGATGGCCTCAACCGAGGGGGGGATGGACATCGAGGAGGTGGCCGCCAAGACCCCGGAAAAGATCTTCATGGAGACGGTCGATCCGCTGGCGGGGCTCACCCCGTTCCAGTGCCGTAAGCTCGCCTTCAGCCTCGGGCTCGGCGGAAAGCTCCTCACCAAGGCGGTCAAGCTCTTCCAAGGGCTCTACGCGACCTTCATCGCCTGCGACTGCTCCCTTTTGGAGATCAACCCGCTGGTGGTGACCAAGGAGGACGAGCTTCTGGCGCTCGACGCGAAATTCGGCTTCGACGACAACGCGATGTTCAGGCACCTGCAGATTGCCGACATGCGGGACTTCGACGAGGAGGACCCCAACGAGGTGGAGGCCTCCCAGCACGACCTCTCCTACATCTCGCTTTCCGGCAACATCGGCTGCCTGGTCAACGGTGCCGGTCTCGCCATGGCGACCATGGACATCATCAAGCACTATGGCGGCGACCCGGCCAACTTCCTGGACGTCGGCGGCGGGGCGACCATCGAACGGGTGACGGAAGCTTTCAAAATCATTCTTTCGGACGTTAACGTCAAGGGCATCTTTGTCAACATCTTCGGCGGGATCATGAAGTGCGACGTCATCGCCACCGGGGTCATCGAGGCGGCGCGCCAGGTTTCGCTCCAGGTGCCGCTGGTGGTCCGGCTGGAGGGGACCAACGTCGAGCTGGGCAAGAAGCTTTTGGCCGAGAGCGGCCTGAACATCGTCGCCGCCGACGGCATGGCCGACGGCGCCCGCAGGATCGTCAACGCCGTGGCGTCCGCCGCCAGAAGGGAGAGGGGAGAATGAGCATAATCGTCAACCGCAACACCAAGGTCATCACCCAGGGGATCACCGGGGCTACCGGCCTCTTCCACGCCAAAGGCGCCCGCGAGTACGGCACCCAGATGGTGGGCGGCGTCACCCCCGGCAAGGGGGGGACCACCGTCGACGGCTTCCCGGTCTTCGACACGGTGGCCGACGCGGTAGAGAAGACCGGCGCCACCGCCTCCGTCATCTATGTTCCGCCCCCCTTTGCCGCCGACTCCATCATGGAGGCGGTCGACGCGGGCATCGAGCTCGTGGTCTGCATCACCGAAGGGATCCCGGTCCTCGACATGGTCAAGGTGAAGCAGTACATGCAGGGGAAAAGTACCCGTCTGATCGGCCCCAACTGCCCCGGCGTCATCACCCCGGGAGAGTGCAAGATCGGCATCATGCCCGGCTACATCCACAAACCGGGCAAGGTCGGCGTGGTCTCCCGCTCCGGCACCCTCACCTACGAAGCGGTCTGGCAGTTGACCGGCTACGGCCTCGGCCAGTCGACCTGCGTCGGCATCGGCGGCGACCCGGTCAACGGGACGAGCCACCTCGACTGCCTGAAGATGTTCGAGGAGGACCCCGACACCGAGGCGGTCATCATGATCGGCGAGATCGGCGGCAACGCCGAGGAGGAGGCCGCCCGCTTCGTGAAGGAGAACATGACCAAGCCGGTCGCCGCCTACATCGCCGGCCGCACCGCCCCCCCGGGAAAAAGGATGGGGCACGCCGGCGCCATCATCTCGGGAGGGAAGGGGACCGCGGCGGAGAAGGTCGCCGTCCTCGAAGAATGCGGGATTTCGGTGGCCGCCACCCCCGCGGAGATGGCCGAAGCGCTCATGAAGGTCTATCGCCCCTGACAAGGATCTTGCCATGCTCATAGTCGTCTGCATCAAACAGGTTCCCGATACCACCCAGGTCCAGATCGACCCGGTCACCAACACCCTGGTGCGGGACGGGATTCCCTTCATCGTGAATCCCTACGACACCCACGCGCTCGAGGCGGCCCTCCAGTTGAAGGACCGCTTCGGCTTCCGGGTGGCGGCCATCTCTATGGGACCCCCCAACGCCGAGGCGGCGCTCAGGAAGGCGCTCTCCCTCGGGGTCGACCGGGCCATCCTCCTCTCCGACCGCGTCTTCGGCGGGGCGGACACCCTCGCCACCAGCAACGTCCTCACCAAGGCTATCCAACTCTTGCACGCGGACGAGAAGGTGGGGATGGTGCTGTGCGGCAAGCAGACCATCGACGGCGACACCGCCCAGGTCGGCCCCGGCATCGCCACCCGCCTGGGCTACACCCAGCTCACCCTGGTGGACCGGGTCGAAAACGTCGACACCCTGCGCGGGAAGATCCGGGTACGGAGAAAGCTCGAGGGGAGGCACGAGGTGGTGGAATCCCCCTTCCCGGTGATGCTGACCGTGGTGCGGGAGCTCAACAACCCGCGCTACCCGACCGTCCCGATGCGGCTCGCCTCCGAAGACGCCCGGGTCGAACTCTGGAACAACGAGGTGCTGAAGCTGGACGTCGGCACCATCGGCCTCAAGGGCTCCCCCACCTGGGTGAGCAGGATATTCTCCCCCGAACGTGCCAAGGGCGAGGTGATCGGCGACGGGGTGAAAGATCCCTCCGGTGCCGCCCATCTCCTGATCGACAAGCTGTTGAGCAAAGACCTCTTGGCCGTATAGCGAGGACCACCAATGACCGTAGAGAACAAGATTAAGAAACCGAGGGGAAAGGCCCGGCTGGTCGAGGGAAAATGCATCGCCTGCGGAGCCCGTTGCGAGAGCTCCTGCCCGGTCAACGCCGTGGTGATGTCGGAGGCCGGGGAGCCCGCCGTGGTGGCCGAGAAGTGCATCGGCTGCGTCAAGTGCGTGAAGGTCTGCCCCGCCCAGGCACTCGAGATGTTCTTCACCCCCGAGGAACAGGCGATCCTTGACCAGTTGGCCCGCGAGGGTACCGCCGTCGAAGAGGAGCTCGATCCGGAGGCCAAGGCGCTTGCCGAGAAGCTCGCCGCCTACAAGGGGGTCTGGGTCTTCGTGGAGCAGACCGAAGGGGAGGTGGCCAAGGTCTCCTGGGAGCTGATGGGGAAAGGGCGGGAGCTCGCCGACAACCTGAAGGTGCCCCTTTCCGCCGTCGTCATCGGTGAAAAGGTCGATGAGCTCTGCCACGAGGCGTTCCGCTACGGCGCCGACCAGGCCTATCTCGTGGACGCGCCGGTCTTTCGCCACTACCGGACCCAGGCCTACCTGAAGGCCCTCTGCCAGCTGATCGATCTCTTCAAGCCGGAGATCATCCTGATGGGCGCCACCGGTCTCGGCCGCGACCTGGCCGGAGCCGTCGCCACCGTGGTCGGCACCGGCCTCACCGCCGACTGCACCGCGCTCGGGATCGATGACCGCGGCAACCTCATGCAGACCCGTCCCGCCTTCGGGGGGAACATCATGGCGACCATCATGTGCGACAAGTTCCGTCCCCAGATGGCCACCGTCCGTCCCCACGTGATGCCGATGCCTGAGCGGATCGCTGACGGTGCCGGGGCCATCCTCCCGGTCACCTGCCGCGTTGCCGAGGAAGAGATCCTCACCAAGGTGCTGGAGATCATCTCCGACCGTAACAAGGACCACGTGGACGTGGCGGGTGCCGAGTTCATCGTCTCCGGCGGCCGCGGCATGATGGGGAAGGAGAACTTCTCCCTGCTCCAGGAGCTGGCCGACGAGTTGGGCGGCGTGGTAGGAGCCTCCCGCAGCGCGGTCGATGCCGGCTGGATGCCGCACGAGCTGCAGGTTGGCCAGACGGGCAAGACCGTGCGTCCCAAGATCTACATCGCCTGCGGGATCTCCGGCGCCATCCAGCACCTGGTCGGGATGCAGGACTCCGACCTGATCATCGCCATCAACCGTGACAAGGATGCCCCGATCTTCGAAGTCGCCCACTACGGCATAGTCGGCGACCTCTTCCAGGTCGTCCCCGCCCTCATCGAGCGCCTGCGCACCCTGAAGGGCCAGCCCGAGTCGTCGCGAAAGATCTGCATCAACGCCTGACCCTAATGCCCTCTCCCTCCGGGAGAGTGGGTGATGAGATATACCCTCGCCCCTTCAGGGGAGAGGCTGAGAATGAGTTATACCCTCGCCCCTTCAGGGGAGAGGGTGCCCGAAGGGCGGGTGAGGGCGGTTTTCCCCCAGCCTGTCCAGACTTCCTCACCCCAGCCCTCTCCCGGAGGGAGAGGGAGAGCATGGAAAGAGTTGGCAAAAGGTTCCCCCCTTTGGGAAGGGGGGACAGGGGGGATTTCAGCCCAGGCGAGGCCCCCGGAAAAATGAAAAGTTAACCACCAACGGACGAGGGAATCATTATGTCGCCCAACGCAACAGTTTTCGGATGGATGCTGCTCGTAAGCTGCATCGTCTTCTGCACCGCCTGCTACCGTCGGTTAAGCCTGGTCGGCATAGGCCAGGCCGACCAGCGCACCGCCGGCCTCGGCCGCGGCCTCTGGCAGGTCCTATCCCACGCCATCGCCCAGAAACGCGTGGTCAGCAAATCCTTCGGCCTCAACCACGCCGTCATCTTCTGGTCCTTCCTGGTGCTCCTTTTGGCCAACGCCGAATTCGTGGCGAGCTCCCTCGTCCCCTCCTTCTCCTTGGCGGTGCTCCCCTTCGGCCTACACCACGGGCTTCTCTTTCTCTTCGATGCCGCTTCCCTCTTGGCCCTGGTCGCCGTCTTTTTCGCCTTCGCCCGCCGGCTCTTCTTCCCCCCCGCCTCCATGAGCAGCGCGTACGTGAAGGCCCGCAGCTTCGAAGGGTTCTTCATCCTCACCCTGATCGCCTCGCTGATGCTCGCCTACTTCGGGATGCACGCGGCAACCATCGCCCGGGGAGACGAAGCCGCCGCCTCCGCCATGCCCGTCTCCTCCTTCATCGCCTCCCTCCTCGGCGGGCTCAACCCCGAGCAGCTGAGCGACCTGGGCGGAGTGAGCTGGTGGGTGCACGCCGTCGCGCTCCTTCTATTCCTCTGCTTCCTCCCGCTCAGCAAGCACATGCACATCCTCACCGCCATCCCCAACCTCTTCCTGGCTGACCCGGACGGGCGCAACACGCTCCCGCGCGAGGAGTTCGTGAAAGGGGGGAGCTACGGCGTCGCCAAGGTCGACGAGTTCACCTGGAAGGATCTCCTGGACGGCTTCGCCTGCACCGAATGCGGGCGCTGCCAGGCATCCTGCCCCGCCGCGAGCACCGGAAAGCCCCTCAACCCGCGCCAGGTGATCCACGCGATCAAGGTGAACCTCCTTGCCAACGGCCCGTCCCTTAGGCATGGCGGCGCCCCGAAAATCCCGCTGATCGGTGCGGAAGGGGAGGGGACCACGAGCGAGGATGCCGTCTGGTCCTGCACCACCTGCGGCATCTGCATGAGTGTCTGTCCGGTGCTGATCGAGCACATGCCGAAGGTCGTCAAGATGAGGCGCCAACTGGTGCAGATGAAATCGAGCTTCCCCGAGGAACTCCTGACCCTCTTCGAGAACATGGAAGGAAGGAGCAACCCGTGGGGGATCGCCCCCACCGAGCGGACCAAGTGGCACAGCGGCATGGAGGTCAAGCCGTTCGAGGCCGGCAAGACCGAGTACCTCTTCTGGGCCGGCTGCGCGGGGGCTTTCGACTCCCGCCAGAAGCACGCCACCGTTGCCATGGCGACCATTCTCAACGCCGCCGGCGTTTCCTGGGGGACCCTCGGCAAGGACGAGAAGTGTTGCGGCGACAGCCTCCGCCGGCTCGGCAACGAGTACGTCTTCGACAAGCTGGCCCGCGAGAACGTGCACCTCTTCAAAGAGCGCGGCGTCGTCAAGGTCGTCACCCAGTGCCCGCACTGTTTCACAACTCTCAAGAACGATTACCGCCAGTACGGGATCGAGTTGGAGGTGGTGCACCATTCCGAGCTGATCGCCGAGCTGATCAAGAGTGGCCGGTTAAAGCTCAACAAGAAAGTCACCGAACTCGGCAAGCTCCTCTTCCACGACTCCTGCTACCTCGGTCGGCACAACGACGTGTACGAAGCCCCCCGCCAGGCGATCCAGCAGGCGACCGGCGCCCGCCCCGACGAGTTCGACCGTAACGGAAAGGAATCCTTCTGCTGCGGCGCCGGCGGCGGGAGGATGTGGCAGGAAGAGACCGAAGGCGAAAGGATCAACCTGAACCGTGTGAAAGAGGCCGTGGCGAAGAAGCCGGACACCATCTGTGTAAGCTGCCCCTACTGCATGACCATGATGGAAGACGGCCTCAAAGACCTGCAAGCCACCGGCACCCAGGTCAAAGAGCTAGCCGAAGTCGTCGCCGAAGCCCTGCGCCAGTAAAAGCCCCCCTCACCCTGCCCCTTGTATAGTCATCCCCTCTCCCCCCGGGAGAGGGTGGCCGAAGGCCGGGTGAGGGAGAACCTGAAACACCCTCGGCAAAAGGCCCCCCCCTTGTTAAAGAGGGGACAGGGGGATTTCAGCCCCAGCCGGCCCTGCAACAGAACGTAAGAATAGGGAGGCCCCATGCCATTATCAAAAATCGAAGACGTCCTGGAAGACCTCCGTCAGGGGAAGATGGTAATCCTCGTCGACGACGAAGACCGCGAAAACGAAGGCGACCTCTGCATGGCCGCCGAGATGGTCACCCCGGAGGCCATCAACTTCATGGCCATGCATGGCCGCGGCCTGATTTGCCTGACCCTCACCGAAGAAACCTGCGATCGCCTCAACCTCCCCCCCATGGTGAAAGAGAACAGCTCCTCCTTCGGCACCGCCTTCACCGTCTCCATCGAGGCCCGCCGCGGAGTGAGCACCGGCATCTCCGCCGCCGACCGCGCCCACACCATCCTGACCGCCGTGGCCGACGGCGCCTGCGCCGACGACCTCGCCCGCCCCGGCCACATCTTCCCGCTGCGCGCCCGTAAAGGCGGCGTCCTGGTGAGGACCGGCCAGACCGAGGGCTCCGTCGACCTGGCGAGGCTGGCCGGACTGAAGCCCGCCGGCGTCATCTGCGAGATCATGAACGACGACGGCTCCATGTCCCGGATGCCCCAGTTGCAGCGCTTCGCCCTCCAGCACGGCATCAAGATCTGCACCGTCGCCGACCTGGTCGCCTACCGGCTCCAGCACGAGTCGCTGGTGAGAAAGGCCGCCGAAGTGCGCCTCCCGACCAGCTACGGCGGCGAGTTCCGGACCATGGTCTTCGAAAACGACGTCGACCGCCAGGAACACCTCGCCCTGGTCAAAGGGGACATCGGCGGGAACGAGCCGGTCCTGGTGCGAGTCCACTCCGAATGTCTCACCGGAGACGTCTTCGGAAGCTGCCGCTGCGACTGCGCCAACCAGCTCCAGCGCTCCATGGCGATGATCGAGGAAGAGGGGCGTGGCGTGATCCTCTACATGCGGCAGGAAGGGCGCGGCATCGGCCTCGTCAACAAGCTGAAGGCCTACGCCCTTCAGGATGAGGGAAAAGACACCGTGGAAGCGAACCTTGCCCTCGGCTTCAAGGCCGACCACCGCGATTACGGCATCGGCGCCCAGATCCTTCTCCACCTCGGCGTGAAGAACATCCGCCTGATGACCAACAACCCGAAGAAGATGATCGGTCTCCAAGGCTACGGCATCAACATCGTGGACCGTGTCCCCCTCGAGATGCCCGCCTCCGCCTCGAACCTGCGCTACCTGAAGACCAAGCGCGAAAAGCTCGGGCACCTGCTCGTCAACCTCTGATCCCCTCCCGCCGGTTGAGCCAGTGCCAGTGGATAACCGATTCGTAATCAGCAGGATGTTGTACCAGAGTTAAAGTGAATTTTAAGGAGCTCGTGGCCATGAGAGACCACCCGCCGCAGGTTATCGAAGGAAAGCTGGACGCCACCGGTCTCACCTTTGCCATCGTCGTAGGCCGTTTCAACAGTTTCCTGACCGAGCGTCTTCTGGAAGGCGCCCTCGACGCCCTGGTCCGCCATGGTGCTGAGGGCGAGCATATCACCGTCGTCCGCGTGCCGGGGGCCTTCGAGATCCCGCTGGCGGCCAAGAAGCTCGCAGATAGGGGAGGGCAGGACGCCATCATCTGTCTGGGATGCGTGATCCGCGGCTCCACCCCCCATTTCGACTACGTCTCTTCCGAGGTCACCAAAGGAGTCGCGCAGATCTCCCTCTCCGGAGGTATTCCCATCGCCTTTGGCGTCCTGACCACCGACACCATCGAGCAAGCCGTCGAGCGTTCCGGCACCAAGGCCGGTAACAAAGGCTTCGACGCCGCCATGACCGCCATCGAGATGGCCAACGTCTGCAAGGCCATTGCGGCCTGACCGGCGAAAGCCTGCAACGCCCGGCCACAGGTTCCTTGCCGGCTTCCCCCACCCCTGCCCCCACGCTCCAGGGGAGGGGGAATGTCCGCCCCCTGTCCCCCCCTTTGCGAAGGGGGGACAGGGGGGATTTTAGCCCAAGGCTGATGGTAGAAAGTAAGGGAGGGGCCAGTGTAGATGGCGGACATTTATAGTAAATACCAACGATTGTCCTTCGGAGGATCAAGCAATGACTGAAGTTTTCGTAGTAGAGGCACTTCGTACCCCCTTCGGTTCTTTCGGCGGCACGCTGGCTGATGTGCCGGCCCCGGAGTTGGCGGCCGCCGTCATGAAAGGGCTCCTCTCCAAAACCGGTCTTGCGCCGGAAGCGGTGGACGAGGTGATCGTAGGTCAGGTCCTCTCGGGCGGCTGCGGCCAGGCTCCCGCGCGGCAGGCGATGCGGGCCGCCGGCCTTCCCGACTCCGTTCCTGCCCTCACCATCAACAAAGTCTGCGGTAGCGGCCTGAAGGCCATCATGCTCGGCGCCGACAGCATCCGTCTCGGGGAATCCGGCATCGTCCTCGCCGGCGGGATGGAGAACATGACCCTCGCCCCCTACCTCCTCAAGAAGGGACGCAACGGTTACCGGATGGGGCACGGAGAGCTCAGCGACCTGCTGATCCTCGACGGGCTCCAGGACCCCTACACCGGCCGCCACATGGGCGAAATCGGCGAGGATAGTGCCGCTCGCGCAGGCATCACCCGGGAAGACCAGGACGCCTTTGCCGCACGCTCCTACGAGCTGGCTCGCCAAGCCCTTTCCCAGAGCATCTTTTCCACCGAGATCGTGCCCGTGGTGAAGAAGGGGAAAAAGGGCGAGGAGATCTTCTCCTTCGACGAGGAGCCGCTGAAAGGTGATCCTGCCAAGCTGTCCCAGCTCCGCCCGGCCTTTCGCAAGGACGGCACCATCACCGCCGGCAACGCCTCCACCATCAACGACGGCGCCGCCCTCGTTCTTTTGGCTGGCGAGTCGGGAGTGAAAAAGCATGGACTGGTCCCGCGCGCCCGCATCGTCGCCTCCGCCACCGCGAGCCTCCATCCCGACCAATTCCCGGAAGCACCGGTAGCTGCCATCGAAAAAGTCTGCCGCAAGGCGGGGATCTCGGTGGGGGAAATCGACCTCTTCGAGATCAACGAGGCCTTCGCCACCGTCCCGCTTTTCGCCATCAAGGAACTGAACCTGCCGCTGGAAAAGGTCAACGTCAACGGCGGGGCCTGCGCCATCGGGCATCCCATCGGCGCCAGCGGCGGCAGGCTTGCCGCCACCGTCGTCCGCGAGCTCCACCGCCGCGGTGACCGCTTCGGCCTCGCCACCCTCTGCATCGGCGGCGGCGAAGCAGTCGCAGTCATCTTCGAACGGGTGTAGGAGGGAGAACCCCCGCCCTTCAGTGAAGAGGGTGGCCGAAGGCCGCTACTTTATATACCCTCGCCCCTTTAGGGGAGAGGGTGGCCGAAGGCCGGGTGAGGGAGGTTTCCCTGCCCGAACCGCCCCCTCACCCTGACCCTCTCCCCCGACGGGGGCGAGGGGAGATTAATTATCAACTCAAATAACTGGGCGCACTTACGCCCTCAACGAAGGTATGGGGAGGATGCAATGAATTTCGAGCTGAGTCAGGACCACAAAGTGCTGCAGGACAGCGTGAGGGATTTCGTCAACAAGGAGATCAAGCCGATCGCCATGCAGATCGACGAGGAGCACGCCATCCCCGACGACCTGGTAAGGAAGATGGCCGAGATGGGTTTTCTCGGGAGCTACTTCCCGGAGGAGTACGAGGGCGCCGGACTCGACATGCTCTCCTACGCGATCGTGGTCGAAGAAGTCTCCAAGGCCTGCGGCTCCAGCGGCGTGCTGATCTCCGCCCACACCTCCCTTGCCTGCGGCCCGATCTACACCTTCGGCAACGAAGAGCAGAAGAAAAAGTGGCTCCCGGACCTGAACACCGGCCGCAAGATCGGCTGCTTTCTCCTGACCGAGCCGGACGCGGGCTCCGACGCCGGCGCCACCGCCACCACCTACCGCCGCGATGGGGACCACTTCGTCGTCAACGGCTCCAAGATCTTCATAACCAACGGCGGCTACCGCGGCACCGGCGTGCTCTTCGCCTCCCGCGACAAAAGCCTCAAACACAAAGGGGTCTCCGCCTTCATCATCGACCTCGAGAGCCCGGGCGTGGAGATCCTGAAGAACGAGAAGAAGCTCGGCATCCGGGGGAGCTACACCACCGCCTTCGCCCTCGACGAGGTCCGTATCCCGGTGGAGAACCTCCTGGGGGAGGAAGGGCAGGGGTTCAAGATCGCCATGGACACCCTGAACGGCGGCCGGATCGGCATCGCCTCCCAGGCCCTCGGCATCGCCGGCGGCGCCTTCGAACGCGCGCTCGCCTACTCCAAGGAGAGAAAGCAGTTCGGGCACCCCATCTGCGATCTGCAGTCCATCCAGTTCAAGCTGGCCGACATGTGGTCGAAGATCGAGACGAGCCGCCTCGTGACCTACAAGGCCGCCTGCCTCAAGGACCGGAAGAAGAACTACACGATGGAATCCGCCATGTCCAAGATGCTCGCCTCCGAGGCCGCCACCTACGTCGCCAAGGAAGCCATCCAGATCCACGGCGGTTACGGCTTCATCGCCGACTACGAAGTCGAGCGCATGTACCGCGACGCCAAGATCACCGAGATCTACGAAGGGACCAACGAGATCCAGCGCGTCGTCATCTCCAAGATGCTCCTGAGCTAGCCACCGCCGCTTATACGACTGCTACCAGCTCTCCTCCCCCTCCCTCACCCACTGCTACAACTCTCCCTCCCCTTCAAGGGGAGGGTCGGGGTGAGGATGGGGGGATGGAGTTTCTGCCTATGCCGCGGTGGTGTAGAATGGGGGAAATGGTGCAAATGGGCATTGCCCATAAAGCGCCATTGTGAAACGTTTGAAAGCGAGGAGGAGTCACCATGCTCGTTCAAACCGACTCGAGAAGACGTGTCACCTTGCCACCCTCCGTTGGTATCAATCCGGGCGACGCCCTCAATCTGGAGGTTTTGGAAGACGGGAGAATCATGCTGATCCCCGTGGAGCCGATTCCGCGCCACCAGTTATGGGCTTGGACCGCAGAAACGAAGGAGGCCATAACCGCCTCGCTGACCGACCCGCGTCCCTCCCTGTCCGTGAATTCCACCAAAGAGGCTGAAGCTGTTGCCAAAAGGTGGACCGGTGAAGATTGAGATCCGGCCCGCGTTTGAAGAAGCGGTCTTGAAGGCAGAATTGCCGATTCGCAAGGCGGCGGCGAAAATGCTCCTCCAATTGCAAACACTCAGCATAAAAGAGCTTTGGGCCCATCCCGGCCTCAATTTCGAAAAATTACCCGGCATGATCGAACCCAACACCGGTGAACAGCTCTACTCCCTCCGTGTCACCGGAAGCGCCCGCGCTATCACCTGCCTACTTAAAGGCCCCGTTCTCGTCCTCGTGAGCCTGCACGTCCAACACAACAAGGCATGCCGAAAGTGAAAGCGATGCGGGTGTCAGCCGAGATCGATCATCACCACGACAGTGACAATCCCTAGCGCAGCCAGCGCGAAGATAACCCACCTCATGACCGGTCCTAAAGAGGCTCTCTCACCGCCCCTCCATCCGGGAATAACGATCATGTAATAGAGACAGAAGAGGACGGGAAAGGCTGCGATGCTGACCGCTATCTTGCGGCCGAAGGTGGATAGGTGGGGGATGATGAGCGCGAGCGATACCGCCACCAGGCAGAGAAGGATAGGGACCTCCATGAGATAGCCCGCCTGTGACTGGTTCCTTTGCACCGGTTTCTTGTTCATGACCCGCCTCAGTTCAGAGATTTCGCCTCGCTCTATATCATATCGGCAGGTCCCTTTCCACGTTTTGTTATTCCAACCCCATCCGCAGCAGCACATCCCTTACCGGTTGCGACGCATTCTCGGGCGCCGGCCTGACGCCAAGCTTTTCGAGACAGGAGAGCCAGACGGTGAGCAACTGGCAGCCGGCGTCGTCGATGTCGGTCACCCCCTTGAGGTCGAGCACCGAGAACGTAGGTTGCGGCAGGCAGCCCTCCGAAGTGGTGAAGATCGGGTGCCGTTTGAGTGCCGTCGCCTGCTCGTCGATTGTTACCACCAAACGTAGGGTGGGCACCCCGTGCCCACGCGAATAGTCGACCGTCTCTTGAGATAGTGTACAGGCAGGTTTGTTCGTTCATGCCGTGGCTGCGGTTTGCTCAGTGGGCAGGGGATGGGGGAGAGTTTGCAGTCATGGTGTTTTCGTCTGATGGATGAATCTATACCATCAAACCTATGACTTTGCCAGTAGGCGGGGAATCAGAAATGAGATTTAACCTTGTTGTGAGTGAGGTTGTATCCGATAAGGGGCACGGCTACGGCGCCGCCCGCTCTGACTGCGATCCGTCGGGCCTGACACTATCTCGGCATTTTGAACGAGGTTTAAAGAGAGAAGTTTTGTCCATCTCGGCCGGGGGACGGCCGGGCGTCAGCTGCCGGGCGTCACGGGGAAAGGGAGGGGGAGGGTGAAGTAGAAGGTGGCCCCGCGGTCCACGGCCGCTTCGGCCCATACCTCCCCGCCGTGGCGGTGGACGATGCGCTGGACGGTGGCGAGCCCGATGCCGGTCCCCTCGAACTGCGAGGTCGTGTGCATCCGCTGGAAGGCCCCGAAAAGCTTTTCGGCATGGGCCATGTCGAAGCCGGCGCCGTTGTCCCGGACGTAGAAGGCCCTGTCCCCCCGTTGCTCCTGAACGCCGAACTCGATGACCGCCTGGCTCGTTTTCGACGTGTACTTCCAGGCATTGGCCACCAGGTTCTGGAGCACGGAGCGGATCAGCACCGGATCGGCCACCGCCGGTGCGGAATCGGCGATAACGAAGGTGACCGTCCGCTCCGGCTCTGTTTGCGTGAGCTCCTGAGCCAATTCCCGGACATACCTGCTGAGATCGAGCGGCACCGTCTTCAACTCGCTTCGGGTCACCTGGGACAGCGTGAGGAGCCCTTCGACCAGCTCCTGCATCTTGGCAGAGCAGCTACCGATCCTCCGCACCAACTGCGTCGCCCGTTCGTCCAGCGAGTTTGCCCCCTCCTCCAGCAGATCGACCATGGCGGTGATGTTGCGAAGGGGCGCCCGGAGATCGTGTGACACCGAGAAGCTGAAGGACTCCAGCTCCTTGTTGGCCGCCTCCAGCGCGGCCCGCTGCCGCATGAGTCCCGCGTTCAGGCAGGCTATCTCGAGCTGTCCCTTCCTGCGGCTCTCCACCTCCTTGTGCAGCGCGCCATTGGCCCGCTCCAGCTCGATGGTCCGCTCATGAACCCGCTGTTCCAGCTCGAGGTTGAGGTTCCGGGTGACGTCGTAGGCGAGCTTTCTGGCGGTGATGTCCTCTACGAATCCTTCCAGAAAGCGGACCTCGCCATGCTCGCCCCGCACGGCACGCATGTAGAGGTTGGCGAAAAACGTGGTGTGGTCCTTGCGGCGGTACTCGACCTCGCCGCGCACGAAACCGTCGGACGACCGCGCCTTTTCGATCATGAGAAGCCTCTCTTCCGGATGGACGAAGAGCTCGTGGGCGATGTCGCTTATGTCGTGAAGCATCAGCTCGGGGGAGCTGTGCCCCAGCATCGAGGCCAGCACCGGGTTGACTCGTTGGAACCGCCCCTCGATGCTGGAGCGGAAGATGCCGATGGGGGCGGACTCGAAGAAATGGCGATACTCCTCCTCGGAATCGCGCAAGGCGCTTACCGTGCGGTTGCGGGTGGCCACCAGCGCCGACACGACGAGGGTGGCGGCGGCGGTGACCCCGACGTACATCTGGAGAAAGAGGAGGGCGCGCTCCGGGTGGCCGGCGGCGAAGTGCCCATAACCGTTGAGGGTCCATGACACCGCGCTCACCATGACCAGCACGAGCGCCACGGCCGCCTCGAAGCAACCCAGGCGAAACGCCGTCCAGAAGAGGATAGGGATAAAGAGGTATTCCAGCGGCAGGTCCAGGCGAAAGGAGACGATCTCCACCACCCCAAGCCCCAGCAGTGCAACGGCGGCCTCCACTGCCTTCCGCCCGGACCAGCGGGGAAGGGGCCTCTTGGGCCAGTTGAGGATAAGCGGCGTGAAGAGGAGGGCTCCCACCGCATCCCCCACCCACCAGGTGAGCCACACCTCGCTGCTCTCGGGCCAGTTCTTCACCAGCATGTTCAGCGCGAACGTCCCGATGGTGGCGCTGATGAGGGGACTGGCCAGGGCGCCCAGCAGGATGAAGCGGACGGTATCCGCAAGCCTCTCGAAGGTGAACCGGTACGCGCTTGCGCACCGGATGAGCCAGCCTGCAGCCACCGCTTCCAGGGTGTTGCCGGCGGCGGTGATCAGCGAGAACAGCAGGGAGGACAGCAGCGGTTGGTCGCCCAAAGCGGTGGCGTTGGCGAGGAGGGCCCCGGCGAAGATGCCGGGCCAGATCCGGTAGCCGTAGACAAGGCAAGCGGCCAGCGCTATCCCGGTGGGGGGCCAGACCGGGGTCGCGTTGGTGTGAGGGATGGCCAACGACAACCCGATCTTGGCCGTGACGAGGTAGGCACCGGCGACGATGAGGTTTTGAAGTGGCTTCATGTGATTCCCGGCAGCATGGGATGTGGCAAGGGGACACCTCTTCTTAGGCGGGTTCGCGGGACGGTCTCCATTAGTTTAGCTCATCGGCCGCGTTAATAAAGGGGGGGCTTTGGGGACATGGGGAAGGATAACGGGAGGCGGGCACCGAAAAAAAGGAAGGGTGGGGTGCCGTGGCACCTCACCCTTTCCTGGGTAATGCGGTAGTGGGAAGCGTACTAGGGAAGCTCGGTCTCCCCCATCAGGAAGCGGTCGCACTCGCGGGCGGCGCCGCGCCCTTCGTTGAAGGCCCAGACCACCAGGCTCTGTCCGCGGCGGCAGTCGCCGGCGGCGAAGACCCCCGGGATGCTGGTCGCGTAGCGGTTGTACTCCGCCTTGATGTTGCTGCGGACGTCCACTTCCAGGCCAAGGGCCGCGGGAAGCTCCTGCTCGGGGCCCAAAAAGCCCATGGCCAAAAGCACCAGCCCGGCCGGACGGACCTTCTCGGTGCCGGGAATGCGGACCGGGACGAAGTGCCCGTGCTCGTTCTTCTCCCACTTCACTTCGACGGTGTGCACCGCGGTCACGTTCCCCCCGGCGTCACCTTCGAACTTGGTGGCGGTGGTGAGGAACACCCTCGGGTCGGCGCCGAACTTGGCGGCGGCCTCTTCCTGGCCGTAATCGACCTTGTGGGTCTTCGGCCATTCCGGCCACGGGTTGTCGTCGGCGCGGCTGTCGGGGAAGCGGGGCATGATCTCCAGCTGGGTGACCGACTTGCAGCCGTGGCGAAGCGAGGTGCCGACGCAGTCGGTACCGGTGTCGCCGCCGCCGATGATGATGACGTCCTTACCCTCGGCGGAGATGAAGTCGCTCCCGTTGTTAAGCACCGCCTTGGTGTTGGCGGCCAGGAAGTCCATGGCGAAGTGGATCCCCTTCAACTGCCTTCCCTCGATGGGGAGGTCGCGGGGTACGGTGGCGCCGGTGGCCATGACCACGGCGTCGAACTCGCTCCTGAGCTTCTCCACCGGGTAGTCGGGACCGCCGATGTTGGTGTTGCAGACGAAGGTGATCTGCTCCTCCTCCATCAGCTTGATGCGGCGCAGCACCACCTCGCGCTTGTCGAGCTTCATGTTCGGGATGCCGTACATCAAGAGCCCCCCGGGGAGGTCGGCCCGCTCGAAGACGGTCACCTGGTGCCCCGCCTTGTTGAGCTGGGCGGCCGCCGAGAGTCCGGCCGGGCCGCTTCCGACCACCGCCACCTTCTTGCCGGTGCGGACCTGCGGCGGGTTGGGAACGATCCACCCTTCCTTCCAGGCGCGGTCGATCAGGCTCACCTCGATGTTCTTGATGGTCACCGCCGGCTCGCTGGCTCCCAGGGTGCACGACCCCTCGCAGGGCGCCGGGCAGACCCGCCCGGTGAATTCCGGGAAGTTGTTGGTCCGCAGAAGCCTCGTCACCGCCTGTTTCCAGAGGCCGCGGTAGACCAGGTCGTTCCACTCGGGGATCAGGTTGTTGATCGGGCAGCCGCAGGCCATGCCGCTCACCAGCATCCCGGTGTGGCAGAAGGGGATGCCGCAGTCCATGCAGCGGGCCCCCTGGGTGCGGAGCTTCTCGTCGGGCATGTGCAGGTGGAACTCGTTCCAGTCCTTGAGCCTATCCAGCGGCTCGCGGTCGGCCGGGAGCTCGCGAAGGTATTCCATGAATCCGGTTGGTTTTCCCATTGCTCTATCCTATCTGAAGAATTCTTCTCGCTGTTAGTGTGCTGCCTGGGCGGCGTTTTCCTCGAATGCCGCCGCCAGTGCCTCGTCGCCGCTCAAACCCGCCGCCTTGGCCCGTTCCAGGGCCTGCAGGACCCTCTTGTAGTCCCTCGGCATGACCTTCACGAACTGGTGGGCGTAGGTCCTCCAGTTGTTCAGGATGGCGGCGGCCCGCGCGCTGCCGGTCCTCTCCGCGTGGCTCACGATCATCGCCTTGACGGTGGCGAGATCCTGCTCGTCCAGCTGCTCGAGATCGGCCATGTCGGTGTTGCAGTGCTCCCTGAACTGGTGCTGGTCGTCGAGCACGTAGGCGACGCCGCCGCTCATGCCGGCCCCGAAGTTCCTGCCGGTCTCGCCGAGCACCACCACGGTGCCGCCGGTCATATACTCGCAGCCGTGGTCGCCCACCCCTTCAACCACCGCGTTGACGCCGGAGTTGCGGACGCAGAAGCGTTCCCCCGCGATCCCGCTGATGTAGGCGGTGCCGCTGGTCGCGCCGTAGAAGGCGACGTTGCCGGCGATGATGTTCTCCTCGGCCTTGAACTTGGAGCCCTCGGGAGGATAGACCACGATGGTGCCGCCGGAAAGCCCCTTGCCGAGGTAGTCGTTCGCGTCGCCGGAGAGTTCCATGGTCATCCCTTTCGGAAGGAAGGCGCCGAAGCTCTGGCCGGCCGAGCCGTTGAACTTGAGCCGGACGGTCCCCTCCGGGAGCCCCTCGGCCCCGTAGGCGCGGGTGATCTCGTTGCCGACGATGGTGCCGGCCACGCGGTCGATGTTGGTGATGGAAAGCTCGGCGGATACCTTTTCGCCTTTCTCGATGGCCGGCTTGCAGATATCGAGGAGCTTGGTGATGTCGAGCGACTTGGCGAGGCCGTGGTCCTGCGCCTCGGTGCAGTAACGGCTCCCCTTGACCCCGATCTCCGGGCGGTAGAGGATCTTGCTGAAGTCGAGCCCCTCCGCCTTCCAGTGGGCGACGGCCCGCTTGGGCTCCAGGCGGTTGGCGCGTCCCACCATGTCGTTGAAGGTGCGGAAGCCGAGCTCGGCCATGATCTCCCGGACTTCCTGGGCGACAAAACGCATGTAGTTGACCACGTACTCCGGCTTGCCGGCGAACTTGGCCCTGAGGACCGGGTCCTGGGTGGCGACGCCGGTGGGGCAGGTGTTGGAGTGGCAGACCCGCATCATGACGCAGCCAAGGGTAACGAGCGGTGCGGTGGCGAAGCCGAACTCCTCGGCGCCCAAAAGGGCGGCGATGGCGACGTCGCGGCCGGTCTTCAGCTGGCCGTCCACCTCGACCACGATCCTCGAGCGGAGGTTGTTGAGCACCAGGGTCTGGTGGGTTTCCGCCAGGCCGAGCTCCCAGGGGAGACCGGCGTGCTTGATGGAGGAAAGGGGCGATGCGCCGGTGCCGCCGTCGTAGCCGGAGATGAGCACCACGTCGGCATGGGCCTTGGCGACCCCGGCCGCGATGGTGCCGACCCCGACCTCGGAGACCAGCTTGACGCTGATCCTCGCGCGGCGGTTGGCGTTTTTAAGGTCGTGGATCAGCTCCGCCAGGTCCTCGATGGAGTAGATGTCGTGGTGCGGCGGGGGCGACACGAGACCTACCCCCGGGGTGGTGTGACGGGTCTTGGCCACCCACGGGTAGACCTTGTGACCCGGCAGCTCGCCCCCTTCGCCGGGCTTGGCACCCTGGGCCAGCTTGATCTGCAGCTCGCCGGCGTTGGAGAGGTAGTTGCTGGTGACGCCGAAGCGGCCGGAAGCGACCTGCTTGATGGCGGAGTTCTTGGAGTCCCCCTGCTCGTTGGTCCAGGTGAAGCGCTCGGGGTCCTCGCCACCCTCGCCGGTGTTGGAGCGGCCGCCGATGCGGTTCATGGCGATGGCCAGGGCCTCGTGGGCCTCCTGGCTGATGGAGCCGTAGCTCATGGCGCCGGTCTTGAAGCGCTTCATGATCTCTTCGACCGGCTCCACCTCCTCGATAGGGACCGGGATCCGGATCTCGGTGTTGAAGTCCAAGAGGCCGCGCAGGGTGTACAGCCGCTCGTTCTGCTCGTCGATCAGCTTGGAGAAGACCTTGTACTCGTTGTAGTCGTCGGTACGGGTGGCCTTTTGCAGCGACTGGATGGTGAGCGGGTTGAAGAGGTGCTCCTCCCCCTCCTTGCGCCAGCCGTACTGCCCGCCCGGGTCGAGGGTCGGCTCCACCGGCACCCGATGCGGATAGGCCTTGCGGTGGCGGACCAGGAGTTCCTGGGCGATGCCGTTGAAATCGATGCCGCCGATCCGGGAGGGGGTCCAGGTGAAATATTTCTCGATCACCGAGTCGTGCAGGCCGACCGCTTCGCAGATCTGGGCGCCGCGGTAGCTCTGGATGGTGGAGATACCCATCTTGGCCATGGTCTTGACGATCCCCTTGACCGAGGCCTTGATGAAGTTCTTGACCCCTTTCTTGTGGTCGATGCCGGTCAGCATCCCCTGGGCGATCATGTCGTCGATGGTCTCGAAGGCCAGGTAGGGGTTGATGGCGGTGATGCCGTAGCCCAAAAGCACCGCGAAGTGGTGTACCTCGCGCGGCTCGCCCGACTCGAGGATCAAGGAGGCGTGGGTGCGGGCGGCGGTGCGGATCAGGTAGTGGTGCAGGCCGGCCGACGCCAGCAGCGCCGGAATGGCAGCGTACTCCTCGTTCACCCCGCGGTCGGAGAGGATCAGGATGGTGGTCCCCATCTCGATGTGGCGGATGGCCGTGGAGAAGAGGCTCTCCAGGGCCTTCTCCATCCCCTCGGCGCCATCGGCCGCCTTGAACAGCAGCGACAGGGTGACGCTCTTGAAGCCCGGCTGGTCGAGGGCGCGCAGCTTCTCCAGTTCCTCGTTGGTGAGGAGCGGGTGGTCCAGGTGGATGGTGCGGGCGCTGATCGCCGTGGGCTTCAGGAGGTTCGACTCCGAGCCGACCCGGACCGTGGTCGCGGTGATGATCTCCTCGCGGATCGGGTCGATCGGCGGGTTGGTCACCTGGGCGAAGAGCTGCTTGAAGTAGTTGTAAAGGAGCTGCGGCTTCTCGGAGAGGACCGCCAGCGGGGTGTCGGTACCCATGGAGCCCAAAGGCTGGATCCCGTCGGTGGCCATGGGGCCGACGATGGTCTCCAGGTCCTCGAAGCTGTAGCCGAACGCCTTCTGCCGCTGCAGGAGGGAGGACTGCTCGACCGGCGCACCATGGGCCGCCTCCGGGAAGCTCTCCAGGGACTGGTGGTTGACCGCCACCCAGTCGGCGTACGGCTTGGCGGTGGCGAGCTCGTTCTTGATCTCCTCGTCGGAGATGATGCGGCCGGCTTCGGTGTCCACCAGGAACATCTTGCCCGGCTGCAGCCTCCCTTTCTTGATCACCTTGGCGGGGTCGACCTGCAAAACGCCCGCCTCGGACGCCATGATGACCAGGTCGTCGTCGGTCAGGTAGTAGCGGCAGGGCCTGAGGCCGTTACGGTCGAGCACGGCGCCGATGATCCGGCCGTCGGTGAAGGTGAGGGCGGCCGGGCCGTCCCACGGCTCCATCAGGCAGGAGTGGTACTCGTAAAAGGCGCGCTTCTCCTTGCTCATGCTCTCGTGGTTTTCCCACGGCTCCGGGACCATCATCATCACCGCGTGCGGCAGGGTGCGGCCGGACTTGACCAGGAGCTCGAGGCAGTTGTCGAACATGGCGGAGTCGGAGCCGTTGGCGTCGATCACCGGAAGGAGCTTCTTGATGTCGTCGCCGAAGAGCTCGGAGCTGAACATCGACTGGCGGGCGTGCATCCAGTTGACGTTCCCCCTCAGGGTGTTGATCTCCCCGTTGTGGGCCAGGTAGTGGTACGGGTGGGCGCGGTCCCAGCTCGGGAAGGTGTTGGTGGAGAAACGGGAATGTACCACCGCGATGGCGGTCTCCACCGACTCGTCGCGCAGGTCCGGGTAGTACTGGTCCAGCTGGGCCGGCATCAGCATCCCTTTGTAGACGATGGTGCGGGTCGAGTTGCTGGCGAAGTACCAGAGCGGATCCACTCCGGTGTCGCGGATCTCGTGGATGGCGCGCTGGCCGATCACGTAGAGCTTGCGGTTGAAGGTGTCCTCATCCCAGGACGGGTCGCGCTTGAAAAAGATCTGGCGGACCAGCGGCTCGCCGGCCTTGGCGGTGTCGCCCAAAAGCGAGTTGTCGGTGGGGACCTTGCGCCGGCCGATCACCTCGACCCCTTCCTCGGCGGTGATCCGGTGGAAGACGTGCTTGGCGGCCGAGCGCTCGGTGGCGTCCGGGGAGGTGAAGAGCATGGCGACGCCGTACTCGCCGAACGGGGGGAGCTCAATGCCCAGCTCGGGGCAGACCTTGCGGAAGAAGGCATCGGGCATCTGCAGCAGGATGCCGGCGCCGTCGCCGGTGTTGTGCTCGCTCCCCACCGCGCCGCGGTGGTCGAGGTTGGCGAGGACGGTGATGGCCTGCTGGACGATCTCGTGGGACTTCTTCCCCTTGATGTTGGTGACGAAGCCGACGCCACAGGCATCATGCTCGAACTGGGGATCGTACATCCCCTGCTTCTTGGGTAATCCGAATGTTTTCATGATGCGACCTTTGCGGGTAGTGTTCGTGGTGCTGATGGAATCGTCACTATACTGCAATACCGGTGCCGATTCGCACCCCGGTCGAAGTTCCGGTGGTTTGCGGCCGGACCAGGGATTTTTTTCGGCCCGGGAGACCTGGTGAGTATACCCTGCATACTCACTCGAGTACTCACCTTCGCCTCACCCCGGTAGATAAAAGCTTCATCAGGAAATTGTGGGGACGCTGCCGGAGACAGGTTCCCCCCTTGTCAAAGGGGGGGGAGGGGGGGAAAGGCAAGAGGAGGCCGGCAAAAATGCCCGGCCTCCTCTTTTGAGTTACACAATCTACATCATGCTGCCGCCGGTGCCTGACCCGGAGGTCCCGCTTCCGCTCATACCGGTCCCGGAAGTCCCGGTTCCGCTCATGCCGGTCCCCGAGGTCCCTGAGGTCCCTGAGGTCCCTGTGGTCCCTGTGGTCCCTGTGGTCCCTGTGGTCCCTGAGGTCCCTGAGGTCCCTGTGGTCCCTGTGGTCCCTGTGCTGCCGGTGCTGCCGCTACCCATCATGCCGCTGCCGCTCGTGGTGCCGCTGGTAGTCCCGGTGGAGGTCCCGCTGCCGGTCGTGCCGCTCCCCATCATGCTGCCGCCGCCGGTGGTGCCGCCGGTGCTGCCGCCGGAGATTCCGCTGCCGCCCATCATGCCGCTGCCGCTACCCATCATGCCGCTGCCGCTGCGGAAGGAGGCCGACATGTTACGGAAGGGCATCCCGGCCGGAATGGTCATGGTGGTGGAGGTCATGGAGCTCATCAGCGTGGACATGTTCCCCTGGGAGCCCGCCATCTTGATGGAGGAGATGTTGGAGAAGACCGCCCCCATCATGCCGCGGTAACGGTTGACGTCGACGGTGCTGCCGCCGGCTCCCATCACCTGGGGCGCCTGGCTCCCCATCAGGGTGGCCATGTTCTGGGCCGCCGTGTGCAGGGCGGTGTTCTGGCCGTCGATGTAGTTGGCCAGCATGTTGGACCCGGCCGGCATGTTCATCTTGGCCGCGAGGGCGTCCATCGCCTGCTGCATGGTGGCGTACTTGCCGGTCTCCATCATTTCGCGGATCACCGACGACATCGGGCTCACGAAGTTGCCGTTGACGCTGCCGCTCACCCCGGCGCCGGGGAGGCTCATGACGTAGGTGCTGGTGACCGTCTGGTTGGTATCGAGGTCGACGGTCTGCCCCTGGATGGCCATGGCCACGATCGGGTACTTGCCGACGTCGGCCGGATCGACGGTCAGGGAGTAGTGCCCGGTCGAATCGGTGGTGGCCGACGGTTCACCGGGATCGAGCTGGTAGTTGTTGTTCTTGTCCATGAAGACGACGGCGTTGGCGAGGTAGCCGTCGGCGACCTGCCCGGAAACGGCGGTGCCGGAGGTGGTGGCTGTCTTCGAGCTGCCGCCACACCCTGCCATGAGACCGGCGACGACCAACAGCGATGCGGAAATGACTCTCTTTTTCATGCGGTGCTTCCCCTTTTGTGTTGCGTTAGAAATCGTGAAATATGCTGAGCCCTCCACCGTAGTCCGGGCTGTTGGTGGTGAATCCTTTGGCTCCGTAGAGCTCGATCCCCGTCTCCGGGGTCAAGAGGTACTTTAGTTTCAGCCGGGCCTCGAGCAGGTCGCTCGCCCCCTCGGCCGGCGAGGTGGCCCCCTTGACGATGATCATGGGGAGGAAACGGTCCCCCACCGCGTAACCGGTGCCCGCGCTGTAGCTCAAGTAGTCCTTGAGCCGGACCCGGTCCGATCTTCCTTGGTGGAGGTAGCCGACCTCGGCGAAGGAGTAGGTCCTCCCGATCCGCTTGGAGAGTTCCACCGCCCCCCCCTCGTCGAAGTTTCCGGTCCCCAGTGTCTGGTGCTGGGCGGTGGGGAACTTCACCTGGAGGTAGGGGCGGATCCTCGGCATGAGCTCCCCCTCGGGGACCAGCACGTATCCCCCCTTCAGGAGGACGTCACCCAATCCGTACACGTCACTCGAGCTGGCGGCCGTCTGGGCGGTCCCTCCCGAGCCCATCATCCCCGAGCCTGACATGGCCGCGGCATGGCCGGAAGCCCCCATCATCCCCCCGCCGGTGATGACGCTTGCGGTCACCGAGGAGTTACTCTGGTAGAGAAAGGGTACCTCCAGGGAAAACCCGAGCCGCTCGGTGGGAGCCACCGCCACGGTAAGCGGCGCGTACACCGACTCGGTCCTGGTGGAGGTCCCGTACTTTCCCGACGAGAACTCGAATCCCATCCCTACCGTCACCGCGGGGGTCTCGGCGCGGGCGCAGAGGGGGGCGAGGATCAGGGCCACGGGAAGGACCCGGGCGAGGAGGTGGATCATATTATATTACCTAACGTCATGCATACTCTCTGCGGGTTGGCCCCGCTCAGTGCCTCATCATGGAGCCGCCGCCCCGAAACAGCATCCCGCCACCCTGGAAGAGGGCTCCCCCGGCGGGGCGGTTCCCTCCGGTGGAAAGGCTGTGTTGCGCCCAGTTCGGGGCTCCGCTTTCGCTGCGCAGCTCAAGCTGCGATCCGCTGCTCCGGTTGACCAGGCGCTGGGTCAAGAGGTAGCTCCTGCCGTCCTGCCCCTGGGCGCGGGCTCCCTTGGCCGTTACCAGGTCGTTCGCCTTAAGCGGTATCCCCTTCCGCTCCCAGTAGGAGGCGGGGCCGAGGCTCAGTCTCACCACTTCGCCACCCTGCTGGACGTCGACCAGGTACTGGTCGGGCTCCTCCAGGCGAGGAGGGGAGGTGACCCGGCCGGAAACGGTAGCCACCGTGTTGACGTCGTACCCCCGCTGGAAGTCCAGCCCGCTCGCCCCCCTGCTGCCGGAGCCGAAGTCGAAGAACCCGGCCAGCGAGGAGGTGGCCGCCAGCAGGTTGAGGCTAATGGCCAGCACGATGGCGGAAAACCGCGGGAGGGTTCGGAGTTGCCGGTTTTCTTTCTGGTACCTGACCATCGGGGCCAACCTTTCTTCGTGGTGACGTCGTGCCTATCCTTCTTCACGCTGCGTGCCAACTTGCTAACTGACCGTTTCGACAGTAAAATCGTCGTGGTCTCCGCCGGCCCCCATCAAAAAAGGCGTGCAAAAAGTTGCACGCCTTCACTTCGCCATTGCACCACCCGGCCTCTAATCTTCGTCGAGCAGGCCGAACTCCTTGAGCTTGTACTGGAGGGTGCGCCGGGAGATCCCCAGCTCGTCGGCGGTCAGGCGGCGGTTTCCACCGTTACGCCCGAGCGCCTTCACGATCATTTCCCGCTCGGCAGCCTTCAGCTGGTCGCGGCTGTCGGGAAGCTCTCCTCCCGCCGGGTGCTTGAGCTCCTCGGGGAGAGCGGCCACCCCGACCCGGTCCCGGGAGAGGATGACCGCCCGCTCCAGCACGTTTTGCAGTTCCCGGACGTTCCCGGGCCAGTGGTAGCGCTTTAAGGCGGCCAGCGCCTCGGTGTCCACCCCCGCCACCTTTTTGCCGAGCTGCCCCGCGAAGCGGTGGAGGAAATGCTCGATCAAAAGCGGCAGGCCGTCCACCCGCTCCCGCAAGGGGGGGAGGTGGATCGGGAAGACGTTCAGGCGGTAGTAGAGATCCTCGCGGAAGCGGTGCGCGTCCACCTCCAGCCGGAGGTTACGGTTGGTCGCGGCGATCACCCTGACGTCCGCCTTGATCTCCCGCGACCCGCCGACCCGCTCGAAGACCCGCTCCTGGAGTACGCGGAGGAGCTTGGCCTGGAGAGAGACGGGCATCTCCCCTATCTCGTCCAGGAAGATGGTCCCCCCCTTGGCCAGCTCGAATTTCCCCTGCCTCGCCTGGATGGCGCCGGTGAAGGCACCCTTCTCGTGGCCGAAGAGCTCGCTTTCGAGGAGGTTTTCCGGGATGGCGGCGCAGTTGAGCGCCACGAAGGGCCCCTTGCCGTGGGGGCTTGCCAGGTGGACGCTCCTCGCCACCACCTCCTTGCCGGTCCCGCTCTCCCCGATCAAAAGGACGTTGGCCAGCGTCCCCGCCACGTCGTGGACCAGCCGGCGCACCGGTTTCATCGCCTCGCCGGCGAAGAGGAGCCCCTCCGGCGGAAGCCCTGCCGCTTCCGATTCCTTGAGGGAGAGGTAGTCGCGGGCCCGCGCCTGGGACTCGATGGTGCGGTTGACCAGGGCCAGCAGGGTATCCGGGTCGTCGAGCGGCTTGGTCAGGAAGTCGACCGCTCCCTCCTTGATGGCGCTCACCGCCTCCTCCACCTTCCCGAAGGCGGTCAGGAAGATGAAAGGGGGGGCGCCTAGCTGCTGCCGGCTCTCCCGGAAAAGCTCCAGCCCGCTCTTGCCGGGGAGCTTCAGGTCCGAAACGACCAGGTCGAAGTCCCCCTGCCGCAAGAGCCTGGACCCCTTGGTGCCGTCCTCGGCGGTCTCGACCCGGTAGCCGTCGTCCTCGAGGATCACCTGGAGAAAACTCCTGAAGGTGGCGTCGTCCTCGATCAGCAGAATGGTTCCCTTGATGGCTTCTTCCCTCACGCTCACTCCTTTGCCCGCGGTAGGCGCAACTTGGCCACCGTCCCCGCTCCGGGCCTGCTCACCAGCTCGATGGCCCCTCCGTGCTCCTCCGCTACCTTCCGGCAGAGGGCGAGCCCGAGGCCGGTTCCCCTCGCCTTGGTGGTGAAGAACGGTTCGAAGACCCGCTCGAGGTCGGCGGCGGCGATGCCAGCTCCGGTGTCGGTGGTGGTGATCAGTACCATCTTCCCCTCCCGCTCGGCGGCGATCCGCAGGCGGCCGCCGTCCGGCATGGCCTGCAAGGCGTTCTTGCCGAGGTTGAGGAGCAGCTGTTCCAGCCGGTCCCGGTTCCCGGTCACCGTTCCCCCCGCCCCGCAGTCGGCGGTGACCTCCACGGCAAGCTCGGCGGCTTCGGCGGCCAGCAGCGAGCCGGTGTGGGTGATGAGCTCGCAGACGTCGACCGCCGCCTGCGGAGAGGCGGCGGGGGAGGCGTACGCGAGGAGCTCTTCCACCAGGCTCTCCAGCCGTCTTGCCTCGGTGACGATGCTGCCCGCGAACCTCTCGTTGCGCTCGTCGGTGGGCCTCTTCAAGATGACCTGGGCGAACCCCTTGATCCCCGAGAGGGGATTGCGTATCTCGTGGGCGAGCATGGCCCCCATCTCCCCCAGCCGCGCCAGCGACTCCCGGCGGGCCATCTCCTGCTGGTGCAGCTCTTCCCGGCGTGCATAGCGGTACAGCGCGAAAACGAGCACCCACCCCGCCACCACCAGCGAGATGAGGATGGTGGCGTTGAGGTTGGCCCGGCGAAGAGCCGCGTCGGCCCGGTAGGTGTGGAGGGCGAGGCAGAGAAAAAGGGGCTCCCCCGGGAGACGAAATGGCGTCACGTACTCGAAGGCCCGCTCCCCGGTCCCGAGCCTCACCCGGGTCTGGAAGGCGGTTTCGTTCCGCAGCTGGGCAAGGAGGGGCCGGTCCCGGACCGGCGTCCCGATCAGGTCGGGATTGGAATGAAAGCGGTAGATCCCCTTGCCGTCGATGAGGGCGAAGTAGGCCAGGTCCGCCGGATGGAAGGAGGCGAGCTTCGCGAGCGACGGGTCGGTGGCCGCCAGGTTCTCGATGGCGGCGGCCATGGAGAGGGCGAGCCCCTGGAGCTGCTCCTCGGCGGCAGGTCCCGCCTGGCTGTAGTCGTAGAGCGCGAACCAGAGCAGGAAGAGGGTGAAGCACGCGCCGATGGAGAGGATTGCTTTACGTATCATGTACCCTTGGGTGGGCCGCTCCCGGCCGGCGTCTGTCCTGCCGCTGTCAATTCCGGAGAAGCCGCTGTCTCTTGGCCCATGCTCTAACTGTACCAAAAGTGGCGGAAAGCTCCCCCTTTCACTGCCGGCGCGGGTCCGGCTGGGAGGGGAGGGGGCGTGGCCGCGAGCCGGTTGGTGAATATCCCACATGCCACTGTGGAATTTTCCTCTCCGGCCGCCAACCGGTCTCCCCGTGACCCCCACCTGGCTGCCACTCCCGGCACCCCGGCCCTCCCCGGGGGGGCAAAGATTATCCTTGATCTTGTCTCTCTTTTATTGCAAGATCGCGCAGCAATAGTACCGTCCTCTAATGTGATGTCTTCACTGTGATGCTCTTATGGCCATCTCTTTTTTCAGGAAATACGTCTCACTTTTGATGGTCATGGTGACGCTCACCGTCTCCCTCTCCACCTTTTGCCGCGGCGCCTGCGCCTCCGAGCTCTCGATCGGGGCCTCCTCCCCAGGCGCAACCGTCATCGTCGCCGCCCTCACTACCCTTCCCGATACTCCCCTCGATCACGACCACCATGGCGAAGGGGATCACTGCGACTGCTGCTGCCACTGCCCCTGCCACGCCCCCTTCACCGTCCCCTCTCTGCACCTGGTGCCGGTCCCGGTGGCCACCTCCCTCGTTTTCCACGAACCGTTCCAAGCCATTCCCGAAGTCTATCTCTCCAAGTTCATTCCACCCGACATCCTCGCCTAGCGTACCCCTCACCACCTGAAGCCCACGCTTACCTCGCACCGGGCTTCTCCGTTGACTTAAGCCGCGTTTTCCCGGTCCCCCTTGCCCTAAGGGCTGGCGGTCCGATCCGTCCCTGGCGCCCTCTGTCCGTCTGCTCCCGTCTCAAAGGAGTAATAGGCCCGGGGAAGAGCGCGGCAACCTGTACGCAAGAGGAGGATTTCTTTGGCGCGCGTTTTCTTATTCAAGGGAGCCGTCGGCTTTCTTTTCATCGCCACCCTGGCCTGTGCAAGTACGAGCCGGGCGGAAACCATCGACGTTCGCCGGGCGGTCGCCCTGGCGCTTGCCCATAACGGCGAACTGAAGGCCCAGCGCGAGGAGCGCGGGGTCCGCGAGGCGGGAGAGACCAGGGCCTCGCTCTACCCCAATCCGGTCCTGGAAACCGGGCTCGATAACGGCTGGCTCACCGGGAGCCCCGACGAGAGCACCTTCACCATCGCGCTTTCCCAGGAGTTTCCCACCATGGGGAAGCGCGAGAAAAGGCGGGCGGTGGCCCGCCGGGAGCTCGAGACCTTCGACCGCCGGCTGGACGACTCCGGGCGGCTTTTGGGGGAGGAGGTCAAGGTCACCTTTTACGACCTCGTGCTCGCCAGGAGAAGGGTGGAGCTCGCCTCCCGCTCGCTCTCCCTGGCCCGCCAGCTCTTGGCGGTCGCCAAGGAGCGGCTGGACGCCGGGGATATCCCGGAGCTCGATCTGAACCTCGCCCGGGTGGAAGTGGCGAGGAGCGAGGAGCGAAAGAACGAGGCGGAGCGGGAGCTGGTCCCCGCGGCCAACCGGCTTCGCCAGCAGACGGGCCTTGAGCCTGCCGGTCAGCTGGAGCCCGACGACGACCTGGAGAGGACCCTTCCCCTCCCGGATCCGCTCCGGCTGAAGGAGCTCGCCCTGGAAAGGCGCCCCGACCTGAAGGCGCTTGCCTCGGAGAAGGGGAGGGGGGAGGCCGAGATCGAGCTCGCCCAGGCCGGGCGGGTCCCGGACCTCACGGCCGGCATCGGCTACCAGCGCCAGAACAGCTCCTTCGAGATCGGCGGCGTCACCGGCAAGCAGCACGACAACCTGGTGACCCTCAAGCTCTCGGTCCCCCTCCCCCTCTTCGACCGCAACCAGGGGGCGCTCCGCGAGGCGCAGGCCCGCACCGGGAGCGCGGAGGCCCGCTACCGCTACCTCAAAAGCGGGATCGAGCGGGAAGTGGAAACGGCCTACGCACGCCTGGCCGCCGCCGGCAAGTCGGTGGCCCTGTACCGAAACGGCATCCTTCCCCAGCTCGAGGAGAACCTGAAGCTCGTCCAGGAGGCCTACCGGCTCGGCGAGGCCGGCATCCTGGCGGTGATCGAGGAACAGAGGAAATTTTACGAAGTCCACGACGGCTACCTCGCCGCCCTCTACGGGCAACGGATCGCCTTAGCGAGGCTCGAGGCGGCGGTGGGCGAGGAACTGGAGCAGGAAACCACGGGAGGTGGGAAGTGAAACATAAAAATATAGTATGCGCCGCAGTGCTGGCCCTCGTGCTGGTAGCGGCTTTCGGATACCGCTTCACCCACCCCGCGAGCGGGGCCCACGCCGAAACGGAAGAGGCCGGACACGGGGCGGGTGGCAAGGAAGAAAAGGGTGAGAAGAAGGATGCTTCCGGCCCGGCCACCGTGAAGATGGAGCGCGAGGACCAGCTGCGAAACGGGGTGGCGGTCGCCGCCGCCGGGAAAGAACGGCTGGCGGCGGTGATCTCCGCCACCGGCAAGGTCGAGGTCAACGCCGACCGGGTCGCCCACGTCTCCCCCCGCATTACCGGCAAGATCGTCTCGGTCCATGCCTCGCTGGGAGACGGCGTGGGGAGCGGCCAGGTGCTGGCGAGGCTCGACAGCGTCGAGCTGGGAGAGGCCCTTTCCCGCTACCGGCAGTCCCAGACGAGGCTCGAGCTCGCCCGCAACAACATGCAGCGGGTCAAGACCCTGGTGGAGAAGAAGATCGCCGCCCGCAAGGAGATCCTCCAGGCGGAGACCGACTACCGGATGGCGGAGACCGAGCTCCACACCGACCGGGAGCGGCTGCTCCTCTTCGGCGTCTCCCTGGACGACCTCGACCGGGCGGGGAAGGGGCGCGTTCTGCTTCCGGTCCGCTCCCCCATCGGCGGGGTGGTGACCGAGAAGCACGCCATCGTGGGGGAGCTTTCCGACCCCGCCAAGAGTCTCTACACCATTGCCGACCTCTCGTCGGTCTGGGTGCTGGTGGACATCCACGAAAAAGATCTGGCCAAGGTGCGCCGGGGACAAGCCGCAACCGTCATGGTCGGCGCCTTTCCCGATCAGAAGTTCCGCGGCCGGATAACCTACCTTGCCGACCTGGTTGACGAGGCCACCCGCACCGTCAAGGCCAGGGTCGAGGTGGCCAATCCGGGTCGCAAGCTGAAACCCGAGATGTTCGCCACCGTGGAGCTCGCGGTTGCCGCGGGCGCGCCGCCGGTTCTGGCCGTGCCGGAAGAGGCCGTACAGGAGCTGGACGGCAAGAAGCTGGTCTTTGTCGCCGGGACGCAGACCGAGTTCAAGCCGAGGGCCGTAGAGCTCGGGCGCGCTTCGGGCGGCATGGTGGAAGTGGTTTCCGGTCTCAGAGAAGGTGAACGCTTCGCCGTCAAGGGGGCGTTCATACTGAAATCGGAACTGAAAAAAGGTGAGCTCGAAGGCCACTGAGGAGATAACCAGGCATGCTAGAAAAAGTCATTGCATATACCCTGAAAAAGAAGGGGATGGTCATCTTTCTTGCGCTGGCGATCGTCGTCTTCGGTTTCTATTCCTACCTGAAATTGCCCATCGACGCCTTCCCTGATGTAACGAACGTCCAGGTGGAGGTGGTCAGTCATGCCGACGGCCTGTCGGCGGTCGAAATCGAACGCAACGTAACCTACCCGATCGAGATGTCCATGCGCGGCCTGCCGGATATCGAGCAGCTCCGCTCGGTGACCAAATTCGGCCTCTCCATCGTCACCATCGTTTTCAAGGACAACGTGGATATCTACTTCGCCCGGCAACTGGTCTTCGAACGGCTGGCTGAGGCGCGGGAGAAGGTGCCCAAAGGAGTCCAGGTCGCCATGGGCCCCATCGGCACCGCCATGGGAGAGATCTACCAGTACACCCTGGAAGGGAAAGTACCCCGGGATCCGGAACAGAAACGGGCCTACCTCACCAACCTGCGCACCATGCAGGAATGGGTCATCACACCCCAGCTAAAGAGCGTCACCGGGGTCAACGAAATCAACTCCTTCGGTGGCTACTTCAAGCAGTACCAGGTGCTGGTGGCGCCGGAGAAACTGGTGAAATACGGCGTCACGGTGGATGACGTCTACAACGCGATCGGCAGCAATAACAGCAACGTCGGCGGCAACGTCCTCGAACGGGGCACGGACCAGTACATCGTGCGCGGCGTCGGCCTGATCCAGAGCATCAGCGATATCGAGAACATAGTCCTGAAATCCACGGGAGGCACCCCCACCTATCTGCGTGACGTGGCCCAGGTCAGGGTCGGCGAGGCGGTCCGCATGGGCGCCGCGATCAAGAACGGTTCAGACGAGGCGGTCGGCGGCATCGTCATGATGCTGCGGGGCGAGAACAGCCGCGACGTGGTGGCCCGGGTGGAGGCCAAGGTCAGGGAGATCAACGAAAGCAACATGCTCCCGGATGGGATAAAGCTGGTTCCCTACTACGACCGCAGCGATATCGTCAAGGCCAGCGTCGGCACGGTCAACAAGGCGCTGATCGAGGGATCCATCCTGGTACTGATCGTCCTCTACCTCCTGCTGAACAGCATTCGGGGGAGTATCGTCGTGCTGCTGGCGCTGCCGCTGTCGCTTCTCGCCACCTTCATCGTCATGAAAGTGACCGGCATCACTGCCAACCTGATGTCCCTGGGAGGGCTGGCGATCTCCATCGGCATGATCATCGACACCACCATCATTCAGGTGGAAAACGTGCAGCGCCACCTGAGCGAGGAAGGGCATCTGCACCCGAAGCTCACCACCGTGCTGAAGGCGGTCATGGAGGTGCGCAAGCCGAGCATCTTCGGCGAGCTGATCATCGCCCTGACCTTCATCCCCATCCTGACCCTGGAGGGGATCGAGGGGAAGATGTTCGGCCCGCTGGCGGTCACCGTGGCCATCGCCCTCCTTTCCTCCCTGCTCCTCTCCATCTTCATCATCCCGGTGCTCTGCAGCCTGTTCCTCAAACCGGAGGCGGAAAAAGAGAGCAGGATCATGGCCTATGCCAAGAAGCAATATCTGCCCATGCTGGAGTATGCCCTGAACAAGAAAAAAGTGGTCCTCGGCATTGCCGGCGGACTGCTGGTCTTTTCGTTGTTCCTGGTGACCAGGCTCGGGTCGGAGTTTATCCCCATCATGGACGAGGGGGCCTTCGACATGGATGTCGCCATGCTCCCCGGCGTCTCCTTGGCCAAGGCACTGGAAGTGAACCAGCAGGCTGCCGCCAGGCTGAAGAAGTTCGACGAGCTGGATGTGGTACTCGGTCGCATCGGCCAGACCGGTGTTGCCCTCGATACCCGTGGCGTGGACAAGACCGGTTATGTGGGGGTGTTCAAGCCCAAGAGCGCATGGAAACGGGATATCACCAAGGAAGCCCTCACCAACGAGATGCGCGAGGCGCTGGAAACCATCCCGGGGATCAGCTTCGGCTTCAGCCAGCCGATCCAGTGCCGGATCGACGAGCTCGTGGCCGGCACCCGCGCCCAGCTCATCGTGAAGCTCTTCGGCGAAGACCTGGACGTACTGCGCGACAAGTCGGCGGAGATCGCCAAGGTCCTTTCCACCGTCCGGGGCGGGACCGATTTGAATACGGAAAAGGTCTCCGGCCAGCCGTACCTGACCGTCACCATCGACCGCTCGAAGATTGCCCGTTACGGCCTCAATATCAGCGACGTGCAGAACGTGATCGAAATAGCCGTGGCGGGCAAGGCGGCCTCCACCTTCTATGAGGTGAACCGCGGTTTCGACATCACCGTCCGGCTGCCGGAGGAAAAGCGAAATTCGCTGGAGACCATCAAGAACCTGCTGATCACCACCAAGTCCGGGATGAACATCCCGCTCGAACAGCTGGCCGAAGTGAAGATGGTAGAGGGGCCGGTGCAGATCAGCCGTCAGGATGGCGTGCGCAGGATCGGCATCGAGATGAACGTCACCGGCCGGGACATGGGCAGTTTCGTAGCCGAGGCGAAACAGAAGATCAAGGATCAAGTCAAATTGCCCGCCGGGTACTACCTGACTTGGGGCGGCCAGTTTGAAAACCAGCAGCGGGCCATGAACAAGCTGATGATCATCGGCCCCGTGTCCATCTGTGTGATCCTCCTGCTGCTCTACGTCACCTTCCGTTCCATCCGCTTGGCGCTGCTCGTCATATCCAACCTCCCCTTTGCCCTGATTGGCGGCATTTTCTCACTGTTTCTCTCAGGGCAGTATCTTTCGGTCCCGGCCTCGGTCGGCTTCATCGTCCTCTTCGGGGTAGCGGTGCTGAACGGGCTGGTAATGGTGTCGCGCATATCACAGCTAAGAGACGAGGGGATGGAGCTGGGGGAGGCGATCAGGAAAGGGGCCCTCGATCGTCTGCGGCCGGTCTTGATGACCGCCTCCATCGCCATCTTCAGTCTCATGCCGATGCTGCTGGCACAAGGCACCGGTTCCGAGATCCAGAAGCCCTTGGCCACCGTCGTTGTAGGAGGATTGATCACCTCCACCCTGCTGACCCTGCTGATCATCCCGGCCGTGTACGGCTGGTTCGAGAAGCAAAAGGTAGATGAAGAGATGTAATCCCCTCCCCCCTTAGGTGAGAGGGTGTCGAAGCCTAATTTATATATACCGTCGCCCCTTCAGGGGAGAGGGTGGCCGCAGGCCGGGTGAGGGAGGTTTGAAGCTTGGCCGCAAGCCGGGTGAGGGTTGTCTCTTCCCCAAATTAGTAAAGGAGGAACATATGAAAAGCATTCTGATAGTGCTGATAATGGCGATGGCAGTAGCAACCGCCGGCTGCGCCGCCAGAAAAGCGGTGAGCCGGACCGGCCCCGGCAATGGCGGCGCAGTCATCCAGGAGGTAACGCCCGGAGGTAAGGTCCCCCGGGGATACGCGGACCTGGAGATCACCCTTTCCCTGAAGACCCACCGGCCCGGCCTCTATTCCGGCGAGGACCGCCACGGCACCGGCGACTATCAACTGCAAGTCGACCTGGACGGGGAGCCCATCCGGCTGTCGGGGAGCCTGTGGGAGGAGAAGGTGGAAGCTCATGCCCTGCGTGACCCGGAGGGGGGCGAAGGGGTCCGGTACTACTTCACCAAGACGGTCCGCCTCAAGGCGGGCGATCACCAGGTGGTCCTTGCCCTCCCTGCCGATGACCTCTCGGTGGACCGCGAGATCACCCTGGCCGAGCAGACCAGCAACCGGCTGACCCTCGAGCCGGTGTACCGTGGGGGAGTGGGGGCGGGTCGCTCCGCTCCCCATGGCAGCGCCAGCTTCAAAGAAGGGATGCGCGGATTCTGGATCAGCCTCAACGGTGCCCCGATCTAGCAGCTACCCCCCTCCATCCGGGAGAGGGGGGCCCGCAGGGCGGGTGAGGGGGGGGGGCGCCCCCCCCGCCCCCTCCCCGAATTGCTCCTTTCGACTGGCGTTTGAAGGCCTTCACCTGGCGTTTGACATCAGTCAGCTGGCGCATGAAGACACTGCACGAGACTTGCTGCCAAAAACGGTAATGATTACCGAGTTCTCTGCAAGCCTTCAGACGCCAGCTGCAAGCCTTCAGACGCCAGCTGCAAGCCTTCAGACGCCAGCTGCAAGCCTTCAGACGCCAGCTGCAAGCCTTCAGACGCCAGCTGCAAGCCTTCAGACGCCAGCTGC